>JBKQVG010000388.1:0-10154 GCA_052325345.1 Bryobacteraceae bacterium | reverse complement strand
TCGGCGAGCCCACCGGCGCCGTCGAAGCCCTCCAGGTAGCCGTGATCGAGGCCAATATCGACGACATCAGCCCGCAGGTGGTGGCCTACGCCACCGAGCGCCTGTTCGAGTTCGGCGCCCTGGACGTGATGCTCTCTCCCTGTTTCATGAAAAAGGGCCGGCCCGGGTATTTGTTGCGCGTGATTGCCAAGCCCGAGGACCGCGAGGCCCTGGCGCAAGTGATCTTCTCGGAAACCTCCACCCTCGGCCTGCGCATTTATGCCGCCGAACGCCGCGTCCTGCCGCGCACCATCACGGAGGTGAATACGCCTTACGGCAGGGTGCGCGTCAAAGTCTCGGGCGAGGGCGGCTACGCGCCCGAGTACGAAGATTGCAAGCGCCTGGCGGTGGCTTCCGGCGTGGCCCTCAAGCACATCATCGCCGAGGCTAATCTCGCCTATCTGAACCGGCTGACCGAATCGAAATGAAATACTACCTGACAACCCCTATCTACTACGTCAATGCCGCGCCGCATATCGGCCACGCGTACACCACCATCGTGGCGGATACGATCAAGCGCTTCAAGCGCATGCAGGGATACGAGGCCGTGCTCACCACCGGCTCCGACGAGCACGGCGTCAACGTAGAGCGAGCCGCCGAGCGCGCCGGCAAAGCGCCTAAGGAATTTTGCGACGCCATCGCCGGCGAATTCGAAAAAGAGTGGCAGTCTCTCGGCCTTGATATCGACTATTTCCAGCGCACCACCAGCCCGCAACACGCGCGCGTGGTGCAGGACCTGTTCGACCGCTGCCGGCGAAACGGCTACATATATAAAGGTTCGTACACCGGGCAATACTGCATCTTCGACAATCTCTACGTGAACGACGCCAAGCCCGGCGACCCCTGCCCGGATTGCGGCCGGCCGACCGAGACCATCACCGAAGAGAATTTCTTTTTCAAGCTTTCGGCCTTCACCAGCCGGCTGGTGGAATTCCACGAGGCGCACCCGGAATTCCTCCAACCCGAGACGCGCCGCAACGAAGTCCTTTCCTTCCTGCGCCACGGCCTCACCGATCTTTCCATTACGCGGACCAACATCAAGTGGGGCATTCCGGTGGAGGGGGAAGCGCCGCACGTGTTCTACGTGTGGTTCGACGCGCTCACCACCTATATGAGCGCGGTGGAAGGCAAAGGGCTCTGGCCGGCGGATTTGCACCTGATCGGCAAGGAAATCGTGCGCTTCCACGCCATCTACTGGCCGGCCTTCCTGTGGGCCGCCGGGCTCGAGATTCCCAGGCGTATCTTCGCTCACGGATGGCTGCTGTTCGAAGAGAGCAAGATGTCGAAGTCGCGGGGCAACATCGTGCGTGCCTCGCCCATCCGGCAGGTGATGGGGACCGACGCCCTGCGTTACTTTCTGCTGCGCGAAATCGTGTTCGGGCAGGACGGCAGCTTCAGCTACGACGCCCTGATCAACCGCTACAATTCCGATCTGGCCAACGGGCTGGGCAACCTGGCCAGCCGAACACTGACGATGATTCACCAATACCGGCAGGGAACCGTGCCGGCCGGTTCGGACCAAGCCATCGCCGAGAGTGCGGCCTCGACCATCCAGGCCGCGGAAATAGCCTTCGAACGGTTGGAGTTCTCGAAGGGCCTGGAAGCGATCTGGGGCCTGATTTCGGTAATCGACAGGTACATCGTCGAGCGGCAGCCGTGGAAACTGGCCCGCCAACAGGACGAGGGATCGCAAGCCGAGCTGGCACAGACGCTCTATACGGCGGCCGAAGCGCTGCGCCTCGCGACGGCGCTGGTCTCCCCGGTCCTGCCGGAATCGGCCGCCAGGATTTGGGCGCAGCTCGGCATGAAAGAGCCGCTGGCATCGGTCCGGCTGGACAAGCTCGCGTGGGGCGGTCTGACTCCGGGACAAGCGATCGGCAAGGTTGAGGGTGTTTTCCCGCGCATCGATGCCAAGCCGGCCATCGAAAAAATGCGCGAGCTGGAAGTGAAAGTGACCGCGGAACAGGCCGTGCTGATGGGCAAAGTTGGGGCCCCGGCGGCTGAGCCGGAGGCTGCCAAGATCGCCATTGACGATTTCGCCAAAGTGGATCTGCGCGTGGGCCTGGTGCTTTCCGCCGAACGCGTCAAAGGGTCCGACAAGCTGATGCACCTCAAGGTGGATTTGGGCGAAGGCAAGCCGCGCACCATCGTGGCCGGGATCGCCGAAGCGTATACCCCCGCCGAGCTGCTGAACCGCAAAGTGGTGATTGTGGCCAACCTGGCGCCGCGCAAGCTGAAGGGCATCGAATCGAACGGCATGATTGTGGCCGCATCGGTGGAAGGCGGCAAGCCGGTGCTGGCGGGCTTCCTGGAAGAGATTCCGCCGGGAGCGCGGCTGAAGTGACGAGTTTGAAAAAACAAATTCAAGCCACGGATAAACACAGATGAACACAGATAAATCCAGTGTTTTCTTCATCTGCGTTCATCTGCGTTCATCTGTGGCTACACTCTTGGCCGCTCCGCAATGGTGACCGCCCCTTCGCTGGTGGATTCCCACTGCCACCTGGACGATGCGCAATTCGACGCCGACCGGGAAGAGGCGATCGCACGCGCCCGTGCCGCCGGCGTCACCACCATGCTGGCGATCGGCACGGGCAACGGGCCGCCGGACCTGGGAGCGGGCGTGCGGCTGGCCGAGCGTTACGAAGGCTTTTACGCCAGCGTGGGTGTGCATCCGCACGATGCCGCCAAAGCGGACGACGAGACTTTCGCGCGGCTGAGGGAACTGGCGGCGCATCCCAAGGTGGTGGCGATCGGGGAAATCGGCCTCGATTATCACTACGATCTTTCGCCGCGCGAGGTGCAGCGCCGCGTGTTCGCGCGCCAGCTCGAATTGGCGGCGGCGGCCGGTAAGCCGGTTGCCATCCATACGCGCGAAGCCTGGGACGACACGCTGGACATTTTGCGCACGCTGGGAACCACGGGCGGCATCGTGCACTGCTTCACCGGCGGCATAAGCGAAGCCGAGCAGGCGCTGGGGCTGGGATTTCACCTGGCCTTCGGCGGGGTGCTGACATTTCCGAAGGCGGAAAAAGTGCGCGAAGCGGCCCGCATCACGCCGGAAGAGCGTCTGCTGGTGGAAACCGATTGCCCGTACCTGGCGCCGGCGCCGCATCGCGGCAAGCGCAACGAGCCGGCCTTCCTGGCGGAAATCGTGCGGCGTCTGGCCGAGGTTCGGAGCACTACGGTGGACGACATCGCCGCGGCGACCAGCGCCAACTTTGCCCGCTGCTGTTTGCGGGCCGGCCCATTCAACGGTTAAACTGTGAACTTACATGAATTTAGGCAAGCTGGGCCAGGCCATCACGGTGCGCGAGCTGTTCGACCTCATCCAGGATGACCTGAGACTGGTGGAAAAGAGGCTTACGTCCGAGTCGGTGGCTTCGGTCGAGGCCGTGACCGCCATCGCCCACTATTTGCATTCGAGCGGCGGCAAACGGCTACGGCCTTCGCTGCTGCTGCTTTCCTCCAAGCTGGTTGCCGCCGACCCCGCCGTACCGTCTCCCATGGCCATCCAACTCGGGGCCGTGGTGGAGATGATTCACGCCGCGACGCTGGTGCATGACGACGTGATCGACGCCGCCGAAACCCGCCGCGGCCGTCCTTCGAGCAACGTGAAGTGGGGCAATCACACCTGCGTGCTGGCCGGCGACTGGCTCTACATGCAGGCTTTTCAGATCGCCCTGCGGGAACGCCACTTCCAGATCCTGGACCTGCTGATCGGGCTGACGCAAATCATGGTGGAAGGCGAGCTCCTGCAACTGGAGCGCATCGGCCGCATCGACGTCACCGAAGCCGACTGCATGGAACTGGTGGACCGCAAAACCGCCTGCCTGTTTTCGGTGTGCGCGCGGCTGGGCGGGATTTCCGGCGGCGCCGACGTACACACGCAGGAGAAGCTGGGCGAATACGCCTGGAACCTGGGCATGGCGTTTCAACTGGTAGACGACATGCTGGATTTCACGGCGCGCGAAAAAACGTTGGGCAAACCGGTGGGCGGCGACTTGCGGGAGGGCAAAGTGACGCTGCCGCTGGTATACGCGCTGGAGCGGGCGACGCCGGCCGAACGCGCCACCGTGGAGAACATTCTGGCGCGCCGCGACTACCAGCAGACGCCGTTTTCGCGCATCCTCGACCTGCTCACCCGCCACCAGGGCATCGAGCGAGTGAAAGACCGCGCCCAAGCCTTCACCGACAAAGCGCGCCAGATTATCCACGAGTTTCCCGAATCGCCTTACCAGCGGGCGTTGCTGGCGGTAACGGACCTGGTCACGGAACGCGATCACTAGGCGGGCCTTCGCCGTGGACATGCCCGCGGGATGGGTGAGTGGAACAATCCATCCGCGAGCAATCACCGGCAATCAGTCATGCGCCCTGCCGCAAACGTCGGCGGAAACATTCCCGCGTCCAAAGCCCCGGCGCCAAGAGCGGAAAGCCGGCCGGGCGATATGGCGCGCGCACTCTTGCGCGCTCGCGCACGGTGTATTACCGCGCGTCAGATTCCTTTCCCGCCGCGGCGAATCTTCGTGGCGCGGACTCTCAGTCTGCAGCGCCGGCTTTCAAGCCGGCGCTTGTCTCGCTAACGCACGATGCTTCCCCGCGAAGCGGCTCCGCTGCTCTGTGGGGCAGGTTGGCAACCTGCGGACCGATTGCGGGGCGCCCTGGGCCGGGTCCAGCCGGGCCCGGCCCGGCCGGCCGCTGACGAGCCTGAAACCCGGCTCAACCCAAGTTCCACGACCTCAGGAGTTCGGGGCCTCGACGCGGCGCGCCTTAGTGCGTGCGCCACGGCGGTCGGCTTGCTACCCGGCGCTACAATGAGGTTTCCGGTTCCGTTCATCCTTCGGCACACCCCATGATCCAACTTTCCGCGGCGGGCAAGCGGTATGGCCCCAAGGTTCTTTTTGAAAACGTCGACGGGCTGGTGACGCCCAATGAGCAGGTGGGCATCGTGGGCGCCAACGGCACCGGCAAGTCTTCGCTGCTGAAGGTTTTGGCGGGGCTGGAAGGCCTGGACTCGGGGTCCATGGCGGCGCAAAAAGGCATCTCGATCGGGTACCTGCCGCAGGAAGGGTTGTCTCTTTCGGGGCGCACGGTTTTCGCCGAGTGCATGACGGTTTTCGCCGGTCTGCGGGCGCTCGAACTGGAACAGGAAGAGCTGGCGCGGCGCATGGGCGAGATCGACCCCGGCTCGGCCGAATACCAGCAGGTGGCGGAGCGCTTCCACCGCGCCGAAAGCGAGTTTCGGGCGCGCGATGGCTATTCGGTGGAAGCCCAGGCGGGCGCCGTGCTGAGCGGCCTGGGATTTCCCGAGCGCGATTGGAAACGCAGCACCGAAGAGTTTTCCGGCGGCTGGCAGATGCGCATCGCGTTGGCCAAACTGCTGCTGGAAAAGCCGAACCTGCTGTTGCTCGACGAGCCCACCAACCACCTGGATCTGGAAGCCCGCAACTGGCTCGAAGACTACTTGTCGAATTACCAGAACGCGTTCGTGCTGGTTTCTCACGATCGCTATTTCCTGGATGTCACGGTGCGCCGCATCGTGGAGCTTTGGAACAAGGACCTGCATTTTTATAGCGGCGGATACACCCGCTACGAGCAACAGAAGACCGAACGGAGGGTCCAGCTTCAGGCCGCCTACGACAACCAGCAGGATCGAATCCGCCAGCTCGAAGCCTTTATCACCCGCTTCCGTTACCAGGCCACCAAAGCCAAGCAGGTGCAGAGCCGGATCAAGGAGCTCGATCGCATCGAGCGGATCGAGCTGCCGCCGGAGGAAAAGGCCATCCATTTCCGCTTCCCGCAACCCAACCCGAGCGGGCGCGTGGTGGCCGAGTTCAAGAAAGTCGCCAAGAGCTACGGCGATCACCGGGTCTTCGGCGACGTGGACTTCCTGATCGAGCGCGGCGACCGGGTGTCGCTGGTGGGCGTGAACGGCGCAGGCAAGTCCACCCTGATTAAAATCCTGGCCGGGGCCGAGCCGCTCACCAGCGGCGAATATGTGCTGGGGCACAATGTTCAGCCCGACTACTTCGCCCAGGATCAATACAAGGAGCTCGATCCGGCCGCCCGGCTGCTCGACGATTTAAGTACGGTGGCGCCGCGCGCCACCAACACGGAGCTGCGCAGCGTGCTGGCGTCGTTCCTTTTTTCCGAGGACGACGTTTTCAAGACCATTCGCGTGCTTTCCGGCGGCGAGCGCAACCGTTATGCGCTGGCGCGCATGCTCTTGATGCCGTCCAATTTTTTACTGCTGGACGAGCCCACCAATCACCTCGATATGCGGGCCAAGGATGTTTTGCTGCAAGCGCTCGAAGGATTCTCGGGCACGGTGGTTTTTGTCTCTCACGATCGCTATTTCATCGACAAGCTGGCCACGCGGGTTTTCGAGGTGGAAGAGGGCCATGTCACCGTCTATCCCGGTAATTACGAGGACTACCTGTGGCGGAAACGCGGAGGCGGCTCGGTGGCGCCAGCAGAGCCGGAGGCGGCGCCGCTAACGGCTTACGCCGCGGGGCCGCGGCAGGCCCCGGAAGCCCAGCGGCGGTTGAATCCCATCAAACTCCGGCAGATGGAACAGCGGCGGCGCGAGATTGAGGAGGATGTCAGCCGGCTGGAGGCTGAAATCCAGGATCACGAGCAAGCGCTGGGAAACTTCGTGAACGCCGAGGAGACGCAACGGATATCCGGTCTTCTGGAGGCGCGGCGCGAGCAGCTTGAGGGGTTAATGCAGGAATGGGAGGACGTGGCGCAGGCGATTGAAGCAAATTCCTAACGTTATTCCTGCATCGGCATCTGCTGTTCGGCATCCCGCCACGCACTGATCTTGAGCCGCCGGCACACCCAACACAGCGCTTCGCCGGAACCGGGCGAGGTTTCGCCGCCGCACACCGAGCACTTCCCCGTTTTGGCTTTGGAGATGAAGTCGCCGGAAGCCGGCTGGGCGAGTTCCAGGACCTCGGGCGGTACGATTGTCTCCGGCTTTGGTTGTGGTTTGCGTTTCATGGCGCCGCCAGCCTTAGTTTCAGCCTGATAACAATATCGCAAAAAGCCCGACCGATCACAAGCCTCTTTTCCCGGGCTGCCGGTACTAGCCGTTTTACGCCGCTTGCGGAACTTGAACAATCGGCGCCACATCCAGGGATGACCCGCAGCGCCCGCATTTCTGGCCCGAGACTAAACGGACGTGTCTGCCCTTGAGGGCAATTTCGGCCGGCACGGTATGGGTGCAGATGGGGCAATGAACGCGTCCGGTAACCTTGGTTTCCATCACGATTGGCTTTTGCATCGCGGTTTCCTCATTTCATCGGACGCTAGCGCCCGAGCCGGCGTTCTAACGATTTCGTAAAGATTTTTAAACCCGGCGCCAAGTGCTACGCTGAAAACCATGACTCCGCCCGTTCCAACCAAGATCCAATTGATCAATACCCCCGAATACCGCGAGAATTATGCCAACAGCGTTCAAGTGCGGGTCAATCTTTGGGATTTCCTGCTGCTGTTTGGCCGGGTGAACCAGACTAGCGCCGACAACGTTGCCATTCACAACTTCCAGGGAATTTACGTGAGTCCGCAACAAGCCAAGGCGTTGCTCAACGTTCTGCAGCAAAACGTCACCCAATATGAAGCGGCGTTTGGAGAAATCCGGCTCGAACCGCGGGCCGGCGGAGTGGTCCAGTAGCATTACTCGACCAGCACCCCGGCTTTTTCGAACGCCTTTTCCACCTCCTGCCTGGTCCAGCCCGTGCTCAGGAACAACTCCTGCCGGGCTCCGGCGCTGAGGGCGATGGCTTTCCACCCGTTTTGAGTCGGCACGGTGACGCGGACCTTGATTTTGCCCCTGGCATCGCGCACCGGCCGGATTACACCGGGAATAATCGAACGGATTTCGGCATTGGCGGCCAAGACTTGTTCCAGCACGGGGCGCAGGCCATCGATGATGCTGTGCTCAATCTTGAGGCGGTCTTTGGCCGTGCGCAGCCGCATATCAGAACCGCTTCTTACCGCTCCGCAGCGGGACGAACCGGCAGTAGGTGGCCACGGAAGTGTCGATGCGGCCGTCGTGCTTGGCGATCACCCGCAGTTCCTGCTCGCCAGCGCCGCCGACGGGCATAACCAGGCGGCCGGGCTCGCGCAATTGCCCGACCAGAGCGGCGGGGACTTCGGGTGCGGCGGCGGCCACGGAAATCGCGTCGTAGGGGGCCAAATCTTCATAGCCCAGGCGGCCGTCGCCGGCGATCACCAGCACGTTGGCGTCGCGTCCGGTTCGGCGCAGGTTTTCGCGCGCCAGGTCGGCCAGGGCCGGAACGAGTTCGATGGTGACCACGCGCGCGGCCAGCATGGCGAGTACGGCGGCGGCATAACCGCAACCGGCGCCCACCTCCAGCACCGTCTCCGAGCCATTCAAGCACAACTCCTGGGCCATGAGGGCGGTCATGTAGGGTTGCGAGATAGTTTGTCCGAAGCCAATGCCGAGTGGAGCATCCGCGTAGGCGTGAATACGCAGATCCAGGGGAACGAACTGCTCCCGCGGAATTTCGGACAGCGCGCGCAGCACGCGGGGCTCGGAAATGCCGCGCCCGGCCAGTTGCATGGCGACCATGCTGCGCCGCTCCTCGGCCCAATTCGGAATCACGGTGCCGCCCACCTCTATAATAAGCTTGGATGGCTCATCAGATTACACTGATTCCCGGGGACGGTATCGGCCCTGAAGTGGCGGCCGCCACCGCGCGCGCGGTCGAAGCAACGGGCGCCGCCATAGAATGGGACCGGGTGGACGCGGGACTGAAGGCGCTCCACGACTATGGCCAGTTGTTGCCGGACGAAGTTTTCGCGTCTCTCGAAGTGACGCGGGTGGGGTTGAAAGGGCCTACCGCGACGCCGATCGGCGGCGGCCACGCCAGCATCAACGTGGCGCTGCGGAAGAAGCTGGGGTTATACACCAACTTTCGGCCCGTGCGCATGCTTCCCGGCCTGAAAACCCGCTTTCAGGATGTGCCGCTGGATATGGCGATCTTCCGCGAGAACACCGAGGACCTGTATTCCGGCTTGGAGCACGAAGTGGTGCCGGGCGTGGTGGAGAGTTTGAAAATCATCACCCAAAAGGCGTCGCGGCGAATTGCGCGGGCGGCTTTCGAATATGCGCGGCGCTACGGGCGCAAGAAAGTCACGGCGATCCACAAGGCCAACATTATGAAGCTGAGTGACGGCCTGTTTTTGAAGTGCTGCCGGGAAGCGGCCGCGCAGTTTCCCGAGATCGCCTACAACGAATTGATCGTGGACAACGCCTGCATGCAACTGGTGATGCGTCCGGAAGCTTTCGACGTGCTGGTGCTGCCGAACCTCTATGGCGATATCATTTCCGACCTGGCCGCGGGCCTGGTGGGGGGCCTGGGCATCGTGCCCGGAGCCAACATCGGCGATCACCACGCCATCTTCGAAGCGGTACACGGCACGGCGCCGGATATCGCCGGCAAGAGTCTGGCCAATCCGACCGCCCTGATGCAATCGGCTGTGCTGATGCTGGCCCACATTGGAGAGCGGGAAGCCTCGGCGCGCCTCGAGGCGGCGATTATCAAAGTGTACGCCGAGGGCAGGCACCTGACGGGTGACGTTGGCGGGAAAGCCAGCACCACCGAGTTCACCGGCGCGGTGATCGCCGCGATGGCGTAGCCCGGCGTTCGGGCGTTCGTCAGCCATTTCGGAACAACGACTGAGGCGTAACGCGCGGCCCTAAGGCGGTCCGGTTTCGGCCGGCTTTTCTGAGCCGCAAGCCAGGTCCTTCCTATTTTCGCGCTCAGAACATTTGCTTGATTTTGCGTTTTGCTTGTAGTGGATGTGGTGTGGGCCGTAGTGATCGGCCATGGCGAAGCCGCCCAAACGCCCATTCGAACCTGCTCGGATCGCGCGTTGCTTCCCAATTCCTTCCGTCACCGTTGCTTGACCCCACCCTACAACCCTGGATGCGGAATCGCCGGGCGTTCGGCGGTTCGGCGGGGGCGCGCGACATAAGAGTGGAGTAGCTGCCCCACAGAGCAGCAGAGCCGCTTCGCGGGGAAGCATCGTGTGTTGAGCGAGACAAGCGCCGGGAGGAGTCCCGGCGTGGCAGACTGAGAGTCCGC
>JBKQVG010000387.1:0-13528 GCA_052325345.1 Bryobacteraceae bacterium | reverse complement strand
GGACAACATCATCCGCGCCGGCCTGGGGTGGCATCGCAGAGCCTTGTTTGCGGGCTCGGGCGGTCTGGCCGCGGCCCTGGCGCGCGCCTTGCGGCCACAACCGGACGCCCGCTTGCGGACCGGCCGGGCCGCTGGGCCGGCCATTTTTTGCATCGGCTCCGACCATCCCGCCACCCTGGAACAGGAAGCCGGCCTGCTCTCCCGCCGGCCGGCGGTGCGGCTGGATGCGCGCCTGGCATCGCCGGACGAAGTCGTCGCCGGTCTGCGGCAGTCCAAGCACGTTGTCCTCCGCATGCCGCGGGGAACTACCCCGCCGGCGGTGGTGCGCAATCTGCTCTTCCCCGCCGTGCAACATGCCGGCGGCCTGTTGCTCTCCGGAGGAGATACGGCATCCATGGTTTGCCGCGCCGTGGGCGTGAATTCGATTCGCCTGGTGGATGAAGTCGGCGCCGGTATTCCATTCGGCCTGCTGCGCGGCGGCCCGCTGGACGGCCACACCACGGTCACGAAGTCGGGGGCTTTCGGCAATGCGGACGCCCTGGTTCTGGTAGCCGACTTTTTCAGCGCCGGGGCGGACGCGTCCGGAACCGTCGCAACCCCGTGAGGAAGCCGCTTACTTACCCGCACTTTGCATCGCGCGAACCTGCGCCATCCGCTGCCGGTATTGCCGCTCCAGGATCTTCCGCCACTCGGCTGTTTTGACGCCCCGTGCGGCGGCTGTCTCGCGCAGGCTCTTTTCGGCGGCGGCGATGCCCGGGTAGATGCCGCCCGTGGTCCGGCCCGGCTGGCTCGGGTCGTACACAAAGCCGTCGTACCCGAATCCGCAAAAGGTGAGCGCGGGCAGCGGCGTGAGATCGTTGTTGGGAAGGCCGAGCCTCTCGAACGGGAACCCTGCCGCCCAATCCTGGTGATAACCAGCCTGCATGTTGGCCGGGTTGACCGAAACCTGAGCGTGGGTTACGCAGTTGCCGCGCGGTATGTGGTACCGCGCCAGCAGCATCTCGGTAAGCACCGCGGCCGCCCGAACCTGGGCCGGGCTGATGGCCGGGGCCTCGGCGGAGAGGCCGGCTCCCCGTGCCGGTGTTTGTGCCTCGAACGATATTCCCAGGAAGCTTTCATTCAGGTTGAGGTACAGCCACCGGTCGTCGGCCCAAACCGAATGACCCGCGTGGTAGGCTACGTCGGATTCGCGCACCACCCGGTAGACCCGCCCGAACCGGTCGATAACAAAATGATAGGCACGTTGGCGCCGCACGTATTCGAGTAGGGATTCGCCGACGCGTTTCAACTCGCGATTCTCTCCCGGCAGAAACGGAAGCTGCGGGCTCTCGCTGCTATGGAATACAATGCCCGCCGGATCCTCGCGGCGCACGCCGGCCGAGGAATCGCCCCCGGAGACCGGAAAGGCCAGGTAGGCTCGGGGCTCGGTGGACACCGCATAGCGGCCATCGATCCGCAACCCGTTGCTATAGATCTCGGCCTGGTCCGAGCTTTCCACCTGCCACACCTCGGGCAGCCTGGGCGAGGTGGCCGCCATATGCGATGCGGGTGATGAAACGCGAACTTCCAGGCGCGCCGGCGCCGCGGCGAATGCTCTCCATAATAGCGCGCCGCCGAAAAGCAGGCCCGCCGCCACGGTGAAAAGCGCCATCAGAATCAGCCAGTTCAGGCGCCTTGAGCGGCGAAAAACCGCCGCCGGCGCAACCACCCGGAGAAAGCGCAGACGGGTCACCGGATCGCCAATGTGCCGGGCGATGCGTTCGACCACGGGCTGCGGCGACGGTCGCGGTGTGACACTCGGCATAATTGCGTCTACAGCTATCCCCGTTTAACAGTGGCGCAGCGGCCCCGGGAATCTCAACAATTTCTCCCTGGACCAGGTTCGGCCGTTTAAATATGAGAGAAATCCCCGCCTGGCGCAACTACCCATCTGATCCGAGGACAGTCGCGGAAAGGATCGAATGGCAGGTATATCGATGAGCAACGCGGAACAGACCTATACTCAACCTCTGGGCCTCGACGTCGGCACAAGCCGTATCGTGGTGGCTCGAGCGGAAGACAAGAAATATCGCTACGACTCGCAACTCAACGCCTTTTTGACGCTACCTTATTCCAAACTGGCCGAAAGCCTGCTGGAACGGGAAAACGTGTTCCACCAGGTACAAGGTTCGGAACTGCTGGTAGCCGGCAACGACGCGCAGCGCTTTGCCGAAGTCTTCCACGTGGAGACCCGCCGCCCGATGAAGAACGGCGTGTTGAATCCCGACGAGCCGCACAGCCTGGCAGTGGTGCGCAGCATCGTCGCCAGGCTGATCGGCCAGGCCGCGGTGGCCAAGCAGCGCGTCTTCTTCAGCGTGCCGGCCCCCGGCGATAACGGCGAAGGAGGCCTTGCCTATCACACTGCTTCCATCCGCCAGATGTTAAACGAACTGGGCTATGAAGCCACTCCCATCGAAGAAGGCCTGACGGTGGTCTTCGGCGAGCTGGGCAACTCCAACTTCAGCGGCATCGGGATTTCCTGCGGCAGCGGCCTCTGCAACGTCTGCCTGGCCGTACTTTCGCTTCCGGTCATCAGCTATAGCATTCCCAAGGCCGGCGACTACATCGATAACCAGAGCGCCCTGGTGACCGGCGACCGCGCCACTCGCTTGCGCGTGCAAAAGGAACAATCCTTCCACCTGAACGGCTTTTCCGGCGATCGCGTACAGAACGCCCTGAACGTGTACTATCGCGATGTGATGTCGGCCCTGGCCGATTCCCTCCAGGCCCATATCGCCTCGTCGCAGAAGCTGCCCCGAATCGACCAATCCATCCCGCTGGTGCTGGGCGGAGGCTCGGTATTGCCGCAAGGCTTCGTGGACGGTTTCGCCGAAGTGATGCGCGCGCACGAACTGCCCCTGCGGATTTCCGAAATTCGGGTGTCGGCGGACCCGCTGAATTCCACCGCCCGCGGCGCGCTGATGGCCGCGCTCTGCTGAGGTGCGCAACCGCTGGGCCAATCTGGGTGTGGGGGAAATGGGACAGACTGAACCAATACCTTTTCAACCCGCCGAAAAGGGGACGGAGCAGACTGGCGCCAGGATGAATTATCGTGCGTCGATGGGATATCCCTACCACTTCCTCGGGTGACTGGTACAGACCGCCGCGAAGATGCGCCGCGACAAGTTCCTCGCCATGAGCGTCGAGTGTCAGGGTGAGAGACATGATTGAGTGTCGTGCGGATTTTAGCCCGGCCGCCCAGGCGGAGGCGCGTCGCCCAGAGGAATCGGATCACCGCACTTTCCGAAAAATAACTCCCGTCACCGCTGTGGATTAGCCCGTCGACGCCCCAACTTCGACCCGCTCGCGTGCTACAAATCGGATCGTGGGGCTGGCGACTGAGACCAGCCCAGTGGCGCCCTCCCGAGAACTTGCACAAAGATGCAGGTTGGTGGGTTGGACGCCCTCGTCCGCGCGCGACCCCCTGGTCGCGCTCTTGGCGCTGTCATACTGCACGCACAAACATGCACAATTCTGCACAAACGGGGCCGAACAACGGCGGTGATCTCTGTTGGTCCTTCGCCGGGGGAAACCGCTCCCTTTTGTCGCGGCTCGATTGGTGGTGCACAAGAGTGCACAAGAACAAACCCAAAGCGCGTTTACCAAACGAACCCAACCCGCCGCGCAAGCTTAAGAAATGCAAAGGCTTATCTCAACCAGCCGAACCAAGGTACTTGGCCGCTAATCTCGCCACCGTGCCGGCGCCGCGAAACGTGATTTTGGCCTGGATAGCGCGTTCCACGCGGATGTTGGTGACGGTCGATTCGCTCTGGCGGGAGCGGCACAGCCAGTATATTTCCCGGCCATGCACGTGAAAATCGTCGGTGGGGGTGGCGAGCGCCATGAGCGCCCCTTGGGCTCGGGCGCCGATGGGCCCTGCCAGAAAGCCGATATTGGGCGTCGCGGCGGCGAATGGCTGATGTCCGTGGATCGAGGCAAGCTCGGATTCCGTCCGCAGGAACGTCGCCACGGGATATCCCAGTGCCGCTTCCAGGCGCCCCGCGATCTTTCCCTCCAGGTCCGCGGCCTTGGCGGATTTCGCCTCGAAAATCACGTTGCCGCTGGCGATAAACGTTTCCACCGCCAAAAATCCCAGGTCTTCGAAGTGCCCGCGCAGGGCTTCCATCCTGACTACGTGTCCGCCCACATTGATGGCGTGGAGGAAGGCAAAGTAGCGCGGCATGGGAATCTCGCTTCGCTCTATTCTCGCGCGGCCTTGAGGAAAAACGGGACTGCCAGCATTTCCACGGCTACCGAAAACAGGATGACCGCGGACAGCGACACGTCATAGAGGTGCCCGATCAAGGCGCTGCCAAGGAACCACGAGACGCCATATGCGGCGGTGAACAGGCCATAGGCGGAGGGGCGCCGCTCGATGGGGACGAGGCTCGCAATCGCGGCGGGGATGATCGATTCGTGAACTCCCATGCCAAAGCCCCATAGCGCCGTCCCGAGCATCGCCAGCTTGAAATCGCCCAAGAAAGCCAGCGGCGCGGCGAGTGCGGAAACCAACGTCAAGGGCGCTAGGACTTTGATTCCAACCCGATCGAACAGGCGCCCGAAAACCAGTGAGCCCAGGCCGCTGACGGCCATGGAGACGGAATAGAAAATGGGTATCCACGAAGGGGAAACCACCGAGGTCTTCTGGAAATGAAACGCCATGATCGAGAAATCCGCGAACCCGGCGGCCACCAGAGCCGCTCCGGCTAGGTAGATCCAATAGCTCCGCGGCAATCCCTGTGTCCCGATCCGAGGCGGCGGAACCTCCATACCCCCCGGCCGAGGGTAAACGAAGCGGGCGGCTGCAACCAGGGCGAGAGTCAGGATCGCGGGGACGAGCAGGGTGGCAAAGGCCAGGCGGTAGCTGCCGCTGGCGGCCAGCACGGCGGAAACCAGCAGCGGACCGCTCAGGCCACCGATTTGATCGAGCGCTTCATGCACCCCGAAGCCCCAGCCGTGGCCCATCTCCTGGGTTGCGTGCGAAAGGATTACGTTCATGGATGGCTTTCGTGTGGCTTTGCCGACCCGTTCCATCACGATGAGGACGGCGGCAAACTGCCAGCTCCCGGCAAGGGCCAACAGCGGTACGGCGGCCATTTGGATGACGTAACCAACAATGCCGATGGGCCAGAATTTCCCGGTCCGTTCGCTTAAACCTCCAGAAACCAGGCGCAATCCGTAACCGAGCAGCTCTCCGAACCCGGCGACAACGCCGACGATCGTGGCGCTCGCGCCTAGAACCGCGAGGTAAGGTCCCATGATGGAGCGCGCTCCCTCGTAGGTAACGTCGGCGCAGAGGCTGACTACGCCCAGCAAAAGGACGAATCGGAGCGCGGTTTTCCTGTTCATCGCGACTCGTATTTGGATGCCGCTCCGGGTAATCCCGGTGCGAGCAGTTATAGGGCCGCACGTTATATTGAAAGAGGTGCGTTACTTTTTGACGGGCCGGTTACCGGACGCCACGTCGATCCTGTTGGTGGAAAGCGGGTCCCGCGGGATTATCGAGCGGGTCGTCGGCGGGTTGCGCGAGACCTGGGGGGCGGACGTTCCGATCGACCTGGTATCGTGCTTTGCGGCGCTGCCGGCCGGGTTCGACCCTGCCGCCACGCGGGTCTATCGCGTGGCGGACTACCGCGGCCGGGAAGGGCGCGGCCGGCTGTACCGACTGCTGCGCGCGAACCGTTATGCGCTGCTGGGGATCGTGTGTTCCGGCGAGCCGCTCATGACCAAGTGGAAGTGGGCGCTGGCGTTGCGGATTCCGGCCAAGGTTTTCGTCATCAACGAGAACGGCGACTACTTCTGGCTCGACCGGATGCACTTCCGGCTCATCCGCCAGTTCGTGCTGCTGCGCGCCGGCCTGGCCGAGGCGGGCGCGGTGCGTATGCTGGCGCAGTTGATTTCGTTTCCGTTCACTTTGCTGTATCTTTTACTTTTTGCCGCCTGGGTACACGGGCGGCGCGCATTGCGCGGAGGACAAACATGAAAGCCATTCGAGTATTCGAGCCAGGTGGCGCGGACCGCATGCAGTTGGTGGACGTGCCAACGCCAGTGCCGGGGCCTGGACAGGCGTTGGTGCGGATCGCGGTAAGCGGAGTGAACTTCATCGATGTTTACTTCCGCATCGCGCTCTATAAGGCCGAGCGGCCGATTGCGCTCGGCAACGAAGCCGCGGGCACGGTGGAAGCGGTTGGCGCGGGCGTGACCGAAGTGGCGGTTGGGGACCGCGTGGCCTATGCCATGGCGCGCGGGTCCTACGCCGAGTACGCGGTGGTCCCGGCAGCCGTGCTGGTAAGGCTGCCCGCGGCGGTGGACTTCCAAACCGGGGCGGCGGCCATGCTACAGGGCATGACGGCGCACTATCTGACGCACTCTACTTATCCCTTGAAGCGCGGCGATACCTGCCTGGTGCATGCGGCCGCGGGCGGGGCGGGCGGCCTGGTGGTGCAAATGGCCAAGATGGCGGGAGCGCGGGTATTCGGCACGGTCTCCACCGCCCGGAAAGCGGAAATCGCGCGCGAACAAGGCGCCGACGAGACCATCCTTTATACCGAACAGGATTTTGAAGCGGAGGTGAAACGCCTGACCGGCGGGCGCGGCGTGGATGTGGTGTACGACTCGGTGGGGCAAACCACTTTTGAAAAGAGCCTGGGCTCGCTGCGCCCGCGCGGCTTGCTGGCGTTGTTTGGCCAATCCAGCGGACCGGTGCCGCCGGTGGACCTGAACATCCTGAACTCCAAGGGATCGTTGTTCGTCACGCGGCCCAGCCTGGGGCACTACGTGGCCACCCGCGACGAGTTGTTATGGCGCGCTTCGGACGTGCTGAACTGGATCGGCGCGGGTAAACTGAAGCTGCGCATCGATCGTTCGTATCCGTTGGCCGAGGCGGCTCAAGCTCATCGCGACCTGGAAGGGCGCCGCACCGCCGGCAAGCTGCTTCTGACGGTGTCGTAACTCATGAATCTCCGCCTCAGGCTGACACTCGCGTTTGTGTTCGTGAACGTCCTGATGGTGGCATTCCTTTCGGCGGTGGACCTGGCCAACGAACTGCAAGTGCAGTTTCAATCCACCCTGGACCGGGCTGCGAGCGTGTGTACCTTTGCTACCGACATGGTGAAGAGTTCGCTGAACCGGCAGCTCTCGCTCCCTCTCGAACTGGCCTTGCAGGATCCGGATTTGGCCAACATGCTGCGCGATAGCATGGCCAAGGCGAGCGCGATCCTGGAGATCGCCGTGGTCAACGAGAACAACGAAATCCTGGCGGACAGCATCGCCGAAAACGTGGGCAAGTTCATGCCGCCGTACGCCAGCTTCCAATCCGTCGTGACCGATACGAACTGGTATGGCAAGCTGGAGATCTTGAATGCCAAGGCTAAGTACTACATGTTGGAAAGGACCTTGAGGCCGCCGACGATTCACGTGCGGGTAGTGGTTCACCCGGCCTTGATCAGCAACGATATTCTGCCCCGCTTACATCGCAATTTCGAGTTCGGTTTGCTGTCGGTGGTGGGGGCCGCTTTCGTGACCATGCTGTTTTCCGCCGTGGTGCTGCGGCCGTTGGGGCGTTTGCGGCGGCAGTTGGAACTGGTGGCCAGCGGGCAATACGAGCCAGCCGGGGCGGCGGGCGAGCGGCGGCCGACTGACGAAGTATCGATCATGGCGTCCAACGTGGACATCCTGAGCCAGCGATTGCGCGGAGCGCAGTACGACGTATCCGACCTGCGCGGCAACCTGGACCGGCTGTTGGCGGACCTGGAAGAAGCGGTCTTCATCTTCAACCGCGAAAACCGTCTGATCTTTGCCTCCGGGACGGTGGAAAAATTCGTCGGCCGGGGGCGCGCCGAACTCGCGGGGCTGGAGGTCGGCGAAGTGTTTCCGGACACGACGGCGCTGGGGTTGATCGTCGGGCAGGCGGCGCGCACCGGCCGGCCGGTACGAAACCGGCGGGTTGCGGCGGCGCCATTGGGGGACGCGTCGAGCGCGATGGCGGCGGTCCTGCTTTCGGTGGACCTGCTGGAAACGGCGCCGCGCGGCTCCGGCCTGGTGGTGCGGCTGCGCGACGCGGAGGCGCAACGGCAGTTGGGACGGGAGCTGCAGACCGCCGACCGCCTGGCGGCGTTGAGCCGGGTATCCGGCGGCGTGGCGCACGAAGTGAAGAACCCGCTGAACGCCATGCTGCTGCACGTGGAGGTGGCGCGCGCGAAATTGGCCCGCGGAGACACGGCGATCGAACCGCAGATCGAGATCATCTCGACCGAAATCACGCGGCTGGACCGGGTAGTGAAGACTTTTCTCGATTTCACCCGGCCGGTGGAGCTGAGCATGACGACGATGCCGGTGAGCGAGCTGCTGGAAGAGACGGTGGCGCTGGCGCGGCCGCAGGCGGAGGCGGCGGGGATTCGCGTGACCCAGGAGGACGATTCCGGCGGCGCGTCCGTGCGGGTGGACCGCGATCTGTTCAAACAGGCGGTATTGAACGTGGTGGTGAATGCCATTGAAGCCATGCCGCGGGGCGGCGAACTGCGGCTGGCGTGCAGCTCTTCGGACGCCACCGCCGAGATCCGGATTTCCGACAGCGGTCCGGGAATTCCGCCGGAATTGCGCGAGAAGATCTTTCGCTTGTACTTCACCACCAAGCAAAAAGGCTCGGGCATCGGGCTGGCCATGACGTTCCGGATGGTGCAATTGCACGATGGTACAATCGAGTTTTCCAGCGAGCCAGGCAAGGGTACGACGTTTACTTTACGTTTACCCGTAGCCGCCTGACGGACCAGCCGTATGAGAGCCGAAGCTGCAATTCTCGCGGCCTGCTTGGCCTTGGCGCTTGCCGGGTGCTCTTTGCGGGCCAACAAGAAAACGGCTCAGGCGGCTCCTCCCGCGCCCATTCCCGCGGCCAATACCGAGTCGGCGCCCGCTTCGCAGCCGCTTTCGATTCCGCAGACGCGCGTGCAGCTTCCCAGCCCCCAACCGCTGAATCCGGAGGCGTTGACGGCGGTGGAACCGGAGCCGCCGCCGGTCGAGCCGCCGCCGGCGCCGTCCCGCACCAGCCGCCGCGTATCCGGCCCGCCGGCGATTGCGGCGCCCAGGCCCGAGCCACCTTCACCGGTATTGGCGCCCGCCGAGCCGGAGCGGCAGCCGATTCAGGAAGTGGTGTCGGCCGATGAGCAAAAGCGGCTGCAGGATGCCGCCGATCAGCGCAAACGCGAAACCCGGGCACTGCTGGACCAGGCGCGAGGCCGCGCGTTGAGTCCCCAGGAGAAGATTACGGCGCAGAGTATCGAACAGCTTTTGCGATCGTCGGACGACAGCCAGGCCAAGGGCGACATGCGCGCGGCCAGCGACCTGGCGTATAAAGCCTTGGTTCTGGCGCGGGATTTGCAGAATGTACGTTAGCGCTGGGATAGGACTGTCCTGCTATGAGGCTCGGCTCAAGTGAACCGTAACGGGCTTGTTGCGATTGCGCCCGCCGAGTACGAGGCGCGCGCGGCCGCGGTGCGCGAGGGCCTTTCGGAGCGCAAGCTGGATGCGCTGCTGGTTTCGAACGGGCCGAACCTCCGCTATCTGACCGGGTTCACCGGCGACAACGCGAACCTGCTGATCACGGCGGGCGCCGGAGCGTTGCTGGTTACCGATCCACGCTTCGAGATCCAGGCCGCGCGGGAAGTAAGCTGCGCGGTGAAGATCGCCCACGGCCCGCTGCTGGCGGAGGTAGCCGAGGGTATCCGGCGCCATGCGGTGAAGAGGATCGGCTTCGAGCCGGCGCGGATGACATACGACGCTTACCAGGCGCTGGTTCCGCGTCTGCCGATGAAGGCCGAGTTGCAGGGGATCAACGGCTGGATCGAAGGGCTGCGGATGGTGAAGTCGCCGGCCGAGTTGGCGCTGATCCGGAAGGCGGTGGCGATCTGCTCCCAGGCTTTCGAACACGTGGCGGCGAAAGCGCGGGTGGGAATGAAGGAATCCGACATGGCTGCCGAGTTGGAATTTCGCATGCGGCGCCTGGGGGCCGAAAAGCCCAGCTTCGAGACCATTGTGGCCGCCGGAGAGCGCTCGGCTTTACCCCACGCGCAACCCACCGCGGCGCGGCTACGGGATGGCGGCCTGGTGGTGGTGGATATGGGCGCGTTCCACCAGGGCTATGCCAGCGACATGACGCGCATGTTGTTTGTGGGCAAGCCGGGCGCGAAGGTCAAGCGCGCCTATCGCGCCGTACTGGAGGCGCAGTTGGCGGCCATCGACGCGGTGAAGGCGGGCCGCGCGACGGCGGCCGTGGACCGGGCCGCGCGGCGCGTTTTGGCCGGCTACGGCCTCGAGCGCGCGTTCGTGCATTCCACCGGCCACGGCCTGGGACTCGAAATTCACGAGCCGCCGCGGCTGGGCCGGCGCGATAAGAGCCGCCTCGAGGCCGGCATGGCCGTCACCATCGAGCCCGGCGTGTACCTGGAAGGCTGGGGCGGCATCCGCATCGAAGATACGGTGGTGGTGACTAAGAGCGGGTGTGAAGTGTTGACGCCGAACAGCAAGGAACTGCGGATGGTGTAAGCTTCAACGATTCGCCGCCGGCTATCCTGGGGCGCAGTCATTGCGAGAGGCGACCGGCCTAGAGTTGGCGGAAGCTCATACGGGTGATTTCGGCCAGGGACATGAACCGGAATGAAACGGAAACCTATGACAGATGTGAAAAAGAAACTTCCTGAATTCAAGAGCGAAGACGCTGAAAGGAATTTCTGGGCCACCGCGAATTCGACGGAGTACGTGGATTGGCAAGCGGGAAAACGCAAGAAACTCGTTCAGCTCAAACCGTCTCTAAGGATTATATCGCTGCGCCTCCCGGTCTCCATGATTGAGGATCTCAAAGTACTGGCGAACAGGCGCGACGTTCCGTACCAGTCTCTGCTCAAGGTGTTCCTGGCGGAACGGCTGGCGCACGAGCGCCAACCGCGGCAGGAATAGCGATTGAGTGCAAATTGAAGCGGGTCTATATCCTGTATCCTGTGATGGACGGGTTCTACGTCGCGTGTCCCGAGCGAAACACAATGTTCGATTTCTTAAGCCTGAGGGGCGTCTTTAAGGGACAGTTTCAGAAACTCGCAAGTCGGTACAAGGAATCCGCGTTCTAACGTCTCCGCGTCAGTTCCCCACGTTCACCACTTCGAAGTGGAAGCGGTGGGGCGGCAGCAAGGCCGGGGCCTGGCGGGCCAGGCGCGACCAGGTTTGGAAGGCGGTATCGGCGACGCTGGAGTTCAGGTACAGCAAGACCTGGCTGGAGCAGCAGCCGATGGGCGGCGGCTGGCGGAAGGTGAGCCGCAAGCCGACGGCGCGCTCGATGGTGACGCCGGGGGTGGAAATCTGTTTCTCGCGCAGCAGGGTGACGAAACTGGCGCGGCCGGCGTGAGGCCAGACATCCGGCTGCAGCAGGGGGCGCAGGGCGCCCTCGGATTCGAAAGTGATCTCACACTGGCGGATCCATTCGAGCACGGAATCGCCCCAGGACCAGTGATTCCTCAGGCCCTTGTATTGTTCGGCAAGCTGCAGAGCCAGTTCGAAGGTGCGCTGTTCGAGGGTGGCGAAGTCCGCATCGCTGGGGGCGAGCATTTCCTCGGCCTCCGGCATGGCGGAATCGAGGTCGGCGGGAACGTCCTCGCCGGCAATTCCTTCCATTCCGTGGATCAGCAGGGGCGGCAACTCGTGGGTTTTGCCGCCGGGTATTTCGATATAGCGTTGGTCCGCCATATGTCCCCCTTACCTAATACATATCGACGTAAGCGCGCCCTTCTCCTGTTTCGTTTTTAGCACGTACCTGGCCAAAGTTATCTAAAAATGTTTTCATCCGTGGCATTCAGCTCGCTTATCGAACGCTTAGCAGTCGGTGGGGTGTGCTGCCAAACGAACCGATTGTTCGGGAATGGTGCGTGCTATGATGCCGTTTGCCATGCCGGACTATTCGATCGGAGTGGATTTAGGCGGCACCAACTTGCGCGCGGCGGCGATTGATCGCGGCGGCAACATACTGGAGGGAATCTCCGGCGCCACTAACTTTTCGGCGGGGCGGGATGCCGTTCTGGGCGACATCGTCAAAGCCATCGAGGCTTTGCGGGAGCGCCACGGGAAGCAGGGGCTGGCGGGGATCGGCGCCGGCGTGCCGGGCTTCATCCGCATCCGCGAAGGCTTCATTACCAACTCCAATAACCTGCCGTATTTGGAGAATTTTCCGGTGCGCGACGAATTGGCGCGCCGGCTGGGAACCAAAGTGATTCTGGAAAACGACGCCAATGCGGCGGCGCTGGGCGAGAAATGGGTGGGCGCGGGCAAGGGCGTGGACGACCTGGTGCTGCTGACGCTGGGCACGGGAGTGGGCGGCGGCATTATTTCGGGCGGCAGGATTCTGCGCGGCGCGGTAGGGATGGCGGGCGAGATTGGGCACACCACGGTGGTGCCGGACGGAAATCCGTGCGGCTGCGGCAACCGAGGCTGCCTGGAGAAGCACGCTTCGGCCACTTCCGTCGCCGCCATGGCGGGGATGATGCACCTGGGCGAGAATTTGAGCGCGCGCGCCGTGGCGGAAATGGCCCGGCTGGAGAGCGAAGACGGACGGAAAGCGCGGGACATCTGGCGGGTGTTTGGCGAATGCCTGGGCGTGGCGTTGGCGAACGTGGTGAACATTTTCAATTTTCCGTTGTACCTGTTGAGCGGCGGCGTATTGCCGGCCTGGGAGTTCTTTGCGCCGGTCATGCTGGAGACGGTGGCGCGCCGGTCGTTCACCTACCGGGCGACACAGCCGGGCACCCGCATCGCGCCGGCCACGCTGGGCAACGAAGCCGGCCTTTACGGCGCGGCGTATCTATCGTGGTTGGAGGAGTGAGGGACGGCGGGCCGGTTACTTACCCTCGAGCTTGTCCACGCGCCGGGACAACTCTTCGATCTTCAGATCGCGTTCGGCGATCATCTGGTCCATGTTTTCGGACCAGGCTACCTAAATAAATAACATTTACGAGTGGATTAGTTGTTTGGGTGAATCGTGTAGTTCCATTCGCCGTGGAATGTTCGTCCAGATGCGGCCACATGCCAGCAAAATACCGGGCGAGTTGGGCACCGTCCATATCCCACGTGATAACACGTCCAGATGACAGATGTAAATGTCATTTATTTACGCAATCTAAGTGGCTCGAGCATTGCCTGAACAGCAATGTAAACATCCTCGCGGGCACACGTGAGCGGTTGCGCTTCCTGGAGCCAGCCGCACAACAACGGATACCAAGCCATACGTTCAAACCCGCCGGGCTGTGAACAGCGCCTGGCCGTGCAACAGCCCAATTCCGATGGGGTGAGGTCAATAAGTCTTAGTTCCCGTTATAGGGGCCCCAACGAGAATTTTGTTCTCGTTTCGGCGTTCAGGCGGCGATCTTGAGGCCGACAGCGCGTAAGAGAGCGTCCAGGCCGTCACAAATATTTTGGTAGAGTCGGTCAAGTGCGCAGCGTTTTTCCTGTGGCA
>JBKQVG010000386.1:0-4303 GCA_052325345.1 Bryobacteraceae bacterium | reverse complement strand
ACCGGACCGGCCGCTCCCCGTCCTCCGCGGCCGCCGAATCCGCCGCCGAATCCGCCAAACCCGCCGGCCACAATGTTGAGCACCGGGTCCTGATTGAAGTACACCGGCAGGTCCTTGCCGTCGTAGCCGTACGCGATGGGGCTCGCTTTGTCCGCGAACACGCCGCGCAGAATCGATCCGCGCGCGAAGAAGCTGGCCGGATGTTCCACCGTCACCCCGGCCGCCAGGTCGTACTCGGCCATCAGCGCCGCCGTGGACCCTTCGGTAATCAGCAGGCCACCTTCCTCGACGAACTTCGCCAGTTCCGCCATGCCCTCCATGCCCACGCCGCCGCGAATGTCGTCGCTCGAATCCAGGCTGCCGAAGCTCGGCGTCTCTTTGGTCTTTTTGTACGGGATGGGCGTGTTCCCCGTTTCCGGCACTCCGTTGATCATGGATTGAGACGTGCCGCCCACGTGCGGGAAAATGATGACGTCGTAGTTGGCGCGCAGGCCGCCCTCCTTCAATTTCCGATCGGCGAAGTAGGTGTACGGCACGCCGTAATAATCGAGCGCAGCCCGCACCCAGCCTTCATCCTGCGTGCGCGACCATGAGTGTACGTACCCGATCCG
The DNA here is from genome assembly GCA_052325345.1 of Bryobacteraceae bacterium. Lineage (GTDB taxonomy): Bacteria > Acidobacteriota > Terriglobia > Bryobacterales > Bryobacteraceae > JBEKYD01. The sequence goes on along the minus strand of JBKQVG010000386.1, from coordinate 3,692 downwards.
CGGCGTGGTCAGAAGGTGGGTTTTGACTTGCGGCGCCGCGGCAACCGCCCACGCCGAAAGCCCCAGGTCCTTGAGCTGCGGCTCCAGGTGGGCGCGGTCGGCATGGGGAAGAATCATGGCGCCGGCGCGGAACTTGTGGCCGTCCAGCTCGAAATCCTCTTCCGCCGCCAGGGCCTGGATCGCCGGATTCAGCATGCGGAAGCGCATCAGGTTGTTATCGCCGGTGTGTTCCACCACCAGCACCGCGCCCGTGCCCTCGATGCCGCCCGGTGCCTTGGCATCGGCCGTCAGCAGCGTCATGGGGCGCTCCAGAATGGACTTGTCATGCACCGCCGTCAGCTTCACGTCGCGCAGGTATTGCATGGTCCAGCCGGTATCGTCGTAGGGGCGAGGATTGGTGGGCGCGTACGCCTGCACGCTGGTGTACATATCCACCAGGGTGCGGTAGGGCTGATCGCCGCGAACGATGTAATCGCCCGCGACCACTTCCAGCTTGCCCGCCTGGAAGCCGGAATCGGCGGTGTGAACTTCCACCCCCTGGCGGCGCAGCTCGTTGACCATGTCCGCGGCGTCGGCCTTGCGCCGCTGTGCCGCCGGTATCACCCACGCATTCGGACTGTCGGCGCCGTTCTTCCCCTTGTCGATCGAGCGCTGGTTCTTCAAGTAGTAGTTGTCCAGGTACAACTCGCGGTTCTTGCCCACCTGGTTCAGGGCAATCAGAATCGCCGATTCCTGAATGTTGGTGTTGTTGCGCGGCCCCCACTTGACCGAAGGCAGGGGGGGATTGGGCCGGAACCATTCGCGGCTGGTCGAGTTCACTGGAAGCTGCAGGTTGGGCTGAAGGTCCGGACCATAGCTCTGCACTTCATAAAAACGCCCGAACGAATTGTGCGTTAGCGCGATCCAGAAAAGATAATTCGGCACCCAGCCGTCGTAATAGCCGTAGGTCCAGACGCCGGGCACGCCGCGCTTGGCCATTTCCATGATTTCGGTTTCGCCCAGCAGCCACCATTCGTCGATCGAAATCGGGTCGAGCGAAACGTTGTAGGGTCCCGTGCCGGTGGAAACGTAAAGATAGGACACGCTTTCGTGCAGGTCGTGCAGGATGGTGGGGTGCCACTCCAGCACGCCGCGGGTGAAACTGCGGGTCAACTGCAGGTATTGGCCCATGCCGTCGCGGTTGTTGTCGTGCTGGACGTATTTGCCCCAGTACATCATCAGCAAATTGCGGCTCACGCCGTGCTCTTTGCCGTAGTAATACGCGTCCACCACTTTTTCGCGGCCGTCCACTTCCAGCACCGGCGTGATGAAGGTGATGACATTGTCGCGGATCTGCTGAATGAAGGGAGTCTCTTCCACGATCAGCCGGTAGGCCAGCTCAATGAGCATTTCCGGGCCGCCGGTTTCGGGCGAGTGGATGCCGCTGTTGATCCAGTAGATGGGCTTGGCGGTGTGAATCAGTTGCTGTGCCTGTTCCGGCGTGATTTTGCGCGGATCGCCCAGCTTGGCCAGCATGTCTTTGTATTTGTCGAGATCCTTGAGGGTGGCTTCGTCGGCGATGGCCAGCACCACGATGTCGCGGCCCTCTTCGGTGGTCCCCATCTTCCAGAAGCGGGCGCGGGGAGAAGCCTTGGCCAGCGCCTGGTAGTAGCGCTCGATGTCGTAAGCGTGGGTGAGCTCGCCCGGCTTGCCGGGAATCCGGCCCAGGAATTTGAGCGGCGAGGGCACCGTATCCGAAGCCGGCATATGGTCCACCAGCTCGGAGGTGAAGCGCGTGTCTTGCAGGTATTCGCGGATCAGCCTGGTGTATTCCTCGTCCTGCTTTTGCGGAGCCGGCTGCGCCGCGGCGGGGCTCGAAGGCGTTTTGCCTTTCCTGGCGTGGGCCGATTGCGGCGCCGCGGATGCGATGGAGATCGCGAGCAGTGCCGCCAGCAATACTGCCGGTATGCCGCCAGTGGCGGCGGAACGACGAATCATATCGAAGACCTCTTCCCGATGCCGGCCCGGATTCCGGACCGGTTCTAGCATTTATACCGCAAATCGTGGCGCAGGCTGTCAAGCCGTAGCCGGGCTTCAGAATTGGTGGGGCAGTCCCGCGGACCGGCCCATATGGCAGCAGAGCCGCAACCAAAGAACACCGGCGACAAAGTTCGCCGGCGCTACGAAGGAAAAGAACGTCGGCTTGAAAGCCGACGCTGCCGACTGAGAGTCCGCGCCACGAAGATGAAAAACCGGCACCAAAGTTCCGGTTCTCTCGCCAGGAGTCAATCACTTCAACGCTGCCGTGTCCTGGGGCGGCAGGCGCCGGCTGGAGTGCAAACGCGGCATCGAGGAGTGCGTTCGCCGCGAAACCCGGTCAACGGCGTGAGGTCATTCCCGCGTTGGCTCTTGGGCGAATCGCTCCCTGCCGCCGCTTGATAGAATTGAGCTTCTTCGTGCCCGTCCAACGGCTGTTTCTCATCGATACGTTCGGTTTTCTGTTCCGCGCTTACCACGCCCGCGCGCGCAGCTCGGCGCCGCCCATGCGCACCTCGACCGGCCTGGCCACGGAGGTCGTCTTCATCTTCCATAACATGCTACGCAAGGTGCTGCGCGAATCGAAACCCGATTACATCGCCGCCGTGCTGGAGAGCTCGACCCCCACTTACCGCGAGCAGGAGTTCCCCGCCTACAAGGCCAATCGCGCCGAAACGCCCGACGATTTTCTGGCGCAGCTCCCCTACGTCAAACGCCTGCTGGACGCCATGCGCATCGCCATGCTGGAGTACCCCGGCTACGAAGCCGACGACGTCATCGGCACCATTTCCCGGCGCTCGGAAGCCGCCGGCTGCGAAGTGGTGATCGTATCGAGCGATAAAGATATGATGCAGCTCGTCGACGAGCGCGTCTCCATGTTGAATCCCGCCAAGGACGACGCCTGGTACGATCCCGCCGCCGTCAAAGCTTTTCTCGGCGTCCACCCCGCTCAGGTGGCCGACCTGCTGGCGCTCAAGGGCGACGCCATCGACAACATCCCCGGCGCTCCCGGAATCGGCGACAAGGGCGCCAAGGATCTGATCGAGCGCTTCGGCTCGGTGGAAGGCGCCATCGAGCACGCCGCCGAAGTAGAGCGCAGGATGTATCGCGAGAGTCTGCAGAACAACGCCGAACAAATACGCCTCAGCAAGAAGCTCGCTACTATTGCCACCGGCGTGCCCGTCGAATTTTCGCTCGACGCGGTACGCGTCCATCCCCCGGACGAAGACCTGCTGCGCCCGCTCTACAAAGAGCTGGAGTTCCACAGCATGCTGAAGGACCTGGGCCCTTGCGAAGATACACGGCCACGGGATTACCGGGTGCTGGCCGGCGCGGGAGCCATTGCGGACTGGCTGAAGCTTCACTCCGCCGGGCCGGTGGCGCTGGCCGTCACCGAATCGGGGGAAGGCGAGCTGGCGCTCGATACCATCGGACTCGCGGCCGGTCCCGGAGAAGCGCGCGCCGTGGCGCGGGACGACTTCCCCGCGCTGCAGGCATGGCTCGAGGACGCGGCGGCGGAAAAGATCGGCTGCGACGTGAAGAGCACGCTGGTCGCGCTGGAGCGCAAAGGCATGACGGCCCGCGGCTTCCGCCACGACCCGATGCTTTACGCCTTTCTGCTCGAAGCCGACCCATCGGGCTGCGGCCTGGACGAGCTGGCGGGGCGCAAACTGGAC
>JBKQVG010000385.1:0-5642 GCA_052325345.1 Bryobacteraceae bacterium | reverse complement strand
CGAGGCGCGCGACATTCAGCGCGCGGAGGCATACTTGGACAGTATGTTGAGCACGCTGAACGAGCGCAACGAAGTAGACGCGGCCTTATCGCGCGCCGCAGCAGAAGCTGTGTGAGAAATGCGGGCTAGAGACAACCGCCGCTACCCCAAACGTCCCATGGTGGGCGTGGGCGCGATTCTGATTCGCGGCGATCGCATCCTCATGGCGCAACGCGGCAAGACCCCGTTGCAGGGTTGGTGGTCGCTGCCCGGCGGCGCGCTCGAAATTGGCGAGCTGCTCGAAGACGGCATCCGCCGCGAAGTGCGCGAGGAGACCGGCCTGGAAGTGAAACCGGTGCGCATGTTCCAGATCTTCGAGCGGATCATGCGCGACTCCGCCGGCGCGGTCGAATATCACTATGTGCTGGTGGACTACCTCTGCCGCATCGTGGGCGGAACCCTCCAGGCCGGAGACGACGTGGCCGAGGTGGAATGGGTCCGCCGCCGCGACCTCCCCGCGCTTCAAATTACCGAAGGCACGCTGGGAGTGATCCAAAGCGCCTTCCGAAAGCGCAAGCAATCGCGCCGCTAAGGACCGTGGCGCACTCACTCCTGCGTGCCGCGTCGGCACTCTTGCCGACGCTTCTTTCCGGCGCGAAATCAACACCTTACCCTGGAACCTGTGGTGGAACCATACGGAACCGGGTGCCCGGAGGCCCCACTCGGCTCCGCTGAGATTCCGCTCCAGGTTCCGTTGTATCTTGTTGCAAATAAATAGCAGTTCCGCTAGTTCCGTTCTTTGACTCCCCGCAGCGCGTCACCGCGGTTCAGCCCATCGTCAGGCCGAATGGACCTAAGCACAGTACTGGAACTATCCCTGGTATCGCCGGGACTTTGTCGCACTGCAATTCCGGCGCAATATCGTATCGCGGCCCGGTACTCAACGTGCCCAATAGATCGCGTTCAACTCCGGGCGCCGGGCCGCAAATACGGATTGCAAGGGGGATGAATATGCAGCGATCTGAATCCAGTACGTACGGCATGTTTCGTGCCGCAGCCCATACCGCCCCACTTCTCGGAAATGTGCCGGCAACGGCACAAACTCCACCATCCCCGTTTCACGCGGCAGCGCCCGTACCCTATCGGCGCCGTACATGCGCCTCTCCATCGGCAGGCACAGCGTTTCCGAGGGTTCTGCGCCATTGCCGATACTGCGAACGCGAGACGCCACACGAGATCCACACGGCGGACGGCATGAACACCACGGTATGCGTCCGCTGTATTCAACGCACTGTGATGTATGAACTGGATCGAGACTGATTGCTCAATCGCCAATGCTCAGCGTTCCCGGGGTCGAGTGTTACCCTTTTGCTGCCATTTTCTGCGGGGTCCTTTTGGGGACATTGGGTCCAACCCCGTGTGTTTTCCGATTCGTTCAGGCCCAATCCCCAAAGGAAACATGCGGGCCCCGAGTTTCCCTGGCGCGGCTTGGGCCGTGAGCGTCGCCGTATCGATCAGACCCTCGGTGAAACGGAAAATGCCAGGGTGCCAGCGCTCACCTTGTGTCCTGTACCGTCCCTGCTGTATGGTGAATGTATGGCACGCCTTATCTCCACGACGGTCCGGCTCGGTGAAGAGGACGTTCGGGCATTGAAGCGGGCTCGCGCCGCGGGGCTTTCTGCCTCCGATCTGATCCGCAAGAGCCTACGCGTCGTCGCGTCGCGCTACTATTCCGGCCGGCGCCCCCCCTCCACGCTTCTGTTCGAGTCCACGAACAGCAAACTCGGCGATGAATCCGAGATCCTCCGGGATATCGAGGATTGATCCCGCCGATCGTTGCCGATACGTGCGGCCTACTGCGCGCCCTCGCCCGCACGCCCCTCGGCCAGCCGACCTTTCCGGAATACGAACGAATTCTGACTTCGGCCGCTGCCGTGATCGTACCCGGACTCGGACTCGTGCTCGAGGAAGTGGACTATTTCCTGCGAGCCGAGCGCAAGGCGATGCGCAAACTCATCGCCGAGATCTTCGACCCTGCTACCCGCTACGAATACGAACTGCCGCTTCCAACCGACATCACCCGAGCCCTGGAGTTAGACGCCAAATTTAAAGATCTCGACCTCGGACTCGTCGATGGGACGGTTGCTGCCGTAGCCGAGCGTCGCCGAGTCTACCGCGTTCTCACCAGCGACCGCCGCGATTTTGGCGCCATCCGGGTTGGTCCCCGCCTCACGCGCGCTCTCGATCTCTTGCCGTGAAGCCGCTCTCCATCCGGTGATTCGGGCGCCTGGCGGCAACTTGACGGCGGGGAGGCCAAGTTCCGGTTGGCGTCATCCAACCGAAACCGGGTTAACCGGGAAACGCGCAAAACCACCAAAATCTGCACAATTTTGCCCAACGGTCTGCCCCCGCAGCGCCGGCGATCCCCGTCGCCATTTGTTTTTTCCGCTCCCATCAAAAACCTGGGTCACAAACTCTCGATCTTTTTTTCGACGGCGCTTACTCCTTCCCTCTCATCGCCCTACAGCCAACCCACCCCTCCCAGCCGGCACGGTTTCCTCCCGCTCGCCTGCTATCGTTGTCCGGAAAGAGACCCTTCATGGTCGAAATCGAGCTGACAACAGCGCAACAGCTCACTGTCATCGAACACATCTGCTCCGGCGGCACGCTCCACTCCGCCGCCACCAGCGTCAATGTTCCCCTCAAGGACATCCTCGCCTGGCGCCGCGAGTCTCGGGGCTTCCGCGCCGCCCTCGACCTTGCCTTCGCCGGGCGCGACCTCTTGCGCCGCGAACAAGCCGCCGCTCCACCACCCCTGCAAAAAATCGATAATTGCACAATAATGCACAAAGCGAGTCCCGCTGCCGGTTTGCATTTCTGGGCTTAAACAACACAAATGACAGGCCTTACCCAAACTCAGCTTTGTTTTTTCAGCCCCGAGCCAGCCCCGCCTTAAAGACGCCGTGCCGCCCGAATGGAAGCGACGACGCCCCCCGGAGGCGGAGCCTGCTCGTGGCCTCCATTGCGTCTTCGTTTTATGCTGGGTTTTATGCTGGTGATGCGAACGTGATGCGACTGACGCTTCTGGCCGAGGCAGGCGTCGAGACGAGCCTCCGAACTCCTGATGTCGCCGGGTGTTTTCAAGGCAATGAGGAAAATGAGCCGACCCATTTGTTGTGGGGCAGGTTGGCAACCTGCGGACCGATTGTCAATCGGTCCAGCCGGGCACCAGCCCGGCTGCTCTTTGGCGATGTCGAAGTCTGGCTCAACCCGATTTCCACAACATCAGGAGTTCGGAGTCCCGACGCGGCACGCACGAGCGCGTGCGCCCCGTTAATCCTTTAACCATGCAAACTAGCGCCAATCTCCTGGAATTCGAAGCCCTGCGGGAACTGCTCGCCCGCTTCGTCTCTAGCCCGCTGGGCGCGGCCGAGCTCGCCGCTCTGGCTCCCCACGCCGATCGCTCGCTTCTCGAAGCCTCCCTGGCCGAGGCCGGCGAAGCCATTCAGTACCAGCGAACCTCGATCCGCCTCCAGTTTGGCGGCTTGCCCGACGTGACCGAGGCCGTCCACAAGCTTCACATCGAAGGCGCCGCGCTGGAACCGCGCGAGATTTCGGATCTCTACACCCTGCTGGACCGCGCCGCCGACGCCAAATCGCTTCTGCTCGCCGCGGCGGAGCGCTTCCCGCGGCTGGCGGCTCGCGCTCAGACGATCGGCGATTTTCGTCTGCTGCTGCGCGAGCTGGGCGGCAAGATCCTGCCGGATGGGAGCGTAGCCGACGGCGCCAGCGTCGCCCTGGCGCGCATCCGCCGCGAGAAAGAGCGTCAGAAAAAAGCCATCCAGGAGTCCCTGGAGCGCTTCCTCAAAGCCCACCGCGAGGAAGGCGTCCTGCAGGAGGAATTCGTTACTATTCGCAACGAGCGCTATGTGGTCCCCGTCATCAGCGGCCAGCGGCGCAAACTGGACGGGGTGATTCACGGCGCCAGTTCGAGCGGCCACACGCTGTTCGTCGAGCCGCTCGAAACCATCGAGCTCAACAACGACCTGGTGCGCCTGGACGAAGAGGAAGCCAGGGAAGTGCAGCGCATTCTGCGCGAGCTTACCGACCGGCTGCGCGGCCACGCCGACTCCATTCGCCGGACCCGCGCCACCATGGGCGCGCTGGAGCTGATCTTCGCCAAAGCCCGCTTCGCGGTGGAATTCGATTGCGTCATTCCCCGCTTCGGCGCTCGCCTCGCGCTGCGCGACGCGCGCCATCCGTTGCTGGAGGACGTCCTGCGCAAGCGCGCCGGGCACGCGGTGCCGATCTCGCTCGAGCTGACGCGCGAATCCGGCACGCTGCTCATCAGCGGGCCGAATACCGGCGGCAAGACGGTCACCCTGAAAACCATCGGCCTGCTCAGCCTGATGGCGCAAGCCGCGCTGCCGGTGCCCGCCGCCGAAGCCGAATTCCCGTTGTTCGACCGGGTGCTGGCGGACATCGGCGATTACCAATCCATTCAGGAAAGCCTGAGCACCTTTTCCGCGCACATGTCGCGCATTCGGGAAATGGCGCTGGACGTGACGCCGGACTCGCTGGTGCTGCTCGACGAACTGGGCTCGGCCACCGACCCGGAGGAGGGCGGCGCGCTGGGAGTCGCCATCGTGGAGCACTTCCGCGCGGCCGGCGCGTTTACGGTGGTTTCCACCCATCTGCTGGCGCTGAAGATTTACGCCGCGGGTACCGCGGGCGTGGTCAACGGCTCGGTGGGCTTCGACGAGGAAACCTTGGCGCCCACGTTTCGTCTGCGGCTGGGGCTGCCGGGCAAATCGGCGGGGCTCGAAATCGCCACCCGCCTGGGCATGCCCGAAGACATCGTGCGGCGCGCCCGCGCTTCCCTGAGCGATCGGGAGCGCGACGTGACCCGCTTCCTGGGCGAACTGGAAAACCGCATCGAAACCACGCAGGCGCTGGAGCAAACGCTGCGCCAGAAGCTGAGCGACCTGGCGCGGCGCGAGAAAGAACTGGAACGCGAGTGGGAGAAGCGGGAAACGGCCAAGTTGAAAGAGTTGGAGCGGCGCACCGAGCAGGCCCTGGCGCGTTTCGAGGAGCAGGCCCAGGATACCATCGGCAAGATTGCCCAAAGTTTCGATCGTCGCAAGGCCGAGCAGGAAGCCCAGCGCCGCGTGTCGAAAACCAAGCGGGAGCTGCGCGAAGAATTCGCCGCCACGGTACTGAACACCCAAGACGACGCCCGCCAGGGAAATATCGTCCCGCTGAAAGTGGAGGAAGGCGCGCGGGTGCGCCTGCGGGACGTGCGCGACCCGGCGCGGGTGCGCAGACTGCTATCGAACGGCCGGCTGGAAGTGGAAGCCGGTTTTCTGAAGCTGCAGGTATCGATCGACGACGTGCTGGAGGTGCTGCCGGAGAACGCGGCGCCGGCAGCGAAGCTTCCCCGCAACGTGACCTTCCGCCCGGCGCCCGAGCTGGCCCCGGTGCACCAGGAAATCAACGTTATCGGCCAGCGCGCCGAGGAAGCCCGGGAATCAGTCGATGAGTTTCTCGACCGCGCCGTGATGGCCACCGCCAGCCGCGTACGCATCGTGCACGGCCACGGCATGGGCGTTCTGCGCAAAACCATCCAGGAGATGCTGACCGGCCATCCGCACGTCGCCCGGTTC
>JBKQVG010000384.1:0-4793 GCA_052325345.1 Bryobacteraceae bacterium | reverse complement strand
ATTGAATGGCACTGCAAACACTTTATCACAGATGGCATTTTACATGCATAAATTTTAAGATTGTATTTTTATTCAAATTCGAAAAAACCGACTCGATCAAATTTATCATTCTCAAAGATGATAATGGTGTTTTCGTTTTAAATAATATTTTACAGATAAGAATAACATGTCACAAAATGTAGAGACGCAGTACGATAGGCGGCTCGAGCGCTCCCGCTGCTCCGCACGAAACTTACGCCAGCGACAATCTGTTTGGCACCGAGATCGGAAAAACCGAGCTGAAGACCGTCTGCAAGCCCATGTCTTCGCGCTCGTTGGGCAGCAGATCCATCTGCAGAAAGCGTTCATAGGAGCTCTTCTGCACCTCAATGAGGTTGGGGATGGGAATCGAGGTCTTGATTTTGGAAAAATCCACTCGCTCAGGGACGGCGCCGTTATTTTGTAATTCCATTCGTAAGCTCCTGACGGCCGAACAGCCGAAGCAAAGAAACCGCGCTTAACAGCACAAAGCCAGCGGCGCTCCTGGGGGTGATATCCTCGGGAGCGCCGAAAGATGACAAAGAGGCAGGAATCGAATAGGTTCCGGAAAGAAGCCTGCAAAGAAGCGGGCGGTCAGAGCGCGGGCACTCCGGACGGGTAGATAGCTTTGTAGCCGGAAGATGGACAGAGGTGCCCTCTTTGCAGTCCCAGCCGAACTGCAAGTTGCGTGCCAAGTTGCGGAAATCACTGTCACCAATTGGGATCGAATCCGCTCGAATCCAACACCCAACTACTCAGGCTACCAGGACTTTGGGTCCTGCGTCAAACCTATCCCCGAAAACCGGCGCCAGTTGCCGGTCCCCAAATCAGCCGGAACACGCTCGTGTTACTTCACTTCGACAGTAGCGCCAGCGTCGGTGAATTTTTTCTTGATGGCCTCGGCTTCGTCCTTGCTGATGCCTTCCTTCACCGGTTTGGGAGCGCCATCCACCAGGTCCTTGGCTTCCTTCAAGCCCAGGCTGGTAACCTCGCGAACGGCCTTGATGACGTTAATTTTGTTGGCGCCGACCGCGGTCAGCACCACTGTAAACTCGGTTTTCTCCTCCGCCGCCGGAGCCGCCGCCGCGGCAGCGCCGCCGGCCACCGCTACCGGAGCGGCCGCCGCCGCCGAAACACCCAATTTCTCTTCCAGCAGCTTGACGAGCTGAGAAGCTTCCAGCAGCGTCAAGCCCTGAATCTGATCCGCAATTGCGTTAATGTCCGCCATTTTCCTCAAAACTCCTTAAAGACTTAAGCTTTCAGCCATCAGCGTTCAGCGATCAGCTAAAGCCTCGCCGCTGCGCGCGGCGAAGCTGACGGCTGAAAGCTGACCGCTGACAGCTTCATTTGAACTTGTTTTCCTTCACTCCCTGATCCACTACCACGGCCAGATTACGGCCCACCGCGCCTATCGCCGTTACCAGACGTTGTGCCGAAGCATTGATCAGGTAGAGCAACTTGGCGAGAACCTCTTCGCGGGGAGGCATGCTGGCCAGATCCTGGATCGCCGTGACGTCGATCACCCGGCCTTCCACCATGCCTGCCTTGAACGTAAACGTGGGATTGGTTTTGGCGTAGGCGGTCAGCGCCTTGGCCAGCGCCACCGGATCGTCGAAGGTGTATGCCACCGACGTCATGCCGCGAAGATTCTTGAGCACCTGGCCGGCGGGTGTTCCTTCCGAAGCAACCTCCGCAAGGGTGTTTTTGACCACCCGGTATTTGCCCTTGGCGCCGCGCACCACCTTGCGAAGCTCGAAATCCTGGCCGACGCGCAGCTTCTCGTAGCCGGTCACGAACAGGTTCTTGGATTTCTCCAGGTCCTGGCGCAACGCGTCGATATCTTTCTTCTTGTCGTCCTTGTTTTTCATGAAAGCACCTGCGCGGTCCTAGACCGCCGCCTTGACGCTGTAAGGCGCCGTGTCCACGGCCACGCCCGGACCCATCGTGGAACAGATGGTGGCGCTTTTGACGTACTTGCCCTTGGCGACGGCGGGTTTGGCCTTGATGACTGCGGTGATCAGGCTGGCGGCATTCTCGACCAGTTTGCCCGCCTCGAAGCTCAGCTTGCCGACCGGCGCGTGGACGATGCCGGTCTTGTCGACGCGAAACTCCACCTTGCCGGCCTTGATTTCCTTCAGCGCCTTGACCACGTCGACGGTGACCGTGCCGGTCTTGGGGTTGGGCATCAGGCCGCGCGGGCCGAGCACTTTACCGAGCTTACCCACCGAGCGCATCATATCCGGGGTGGCGATGACGGCGTCGAACGCCGTCCAGTTCTCCGACTGGATCTTGTTGACCATGTCGTCTCCGCCCACGAAATCGGCGCCCGCTTCCTGCGCCTCGCGCTGTTTGTCGCCAGAGGCAATCACCAGCACTTTCTTGGACTTGCCGAGCCCGTTCGGCATCACCACGGTGCCCCGCACCATTTGGTCGGCGTGCTTGGGATCGACCCCCAAAGACATGTGGATCTCCACCGTCTCGTCGAACTTGGCGTACTTGATTTTCTGGATCAGCGGAACCGCCTCTTCGAGCGCGTACTCGCGGGCTTCCACTTTGCTCCGTGCGGATTGATACTGTTTACCTGGTGTGCGTGCCATTGTTCCTCATTGGTGCAAGCGGTTCGTCAAAAAAAACGAACCTCCCACTGAGCGATTGTCAAAAAGGGACAGTGCTCAGTTTACCAAAGCCGAAAGGCCCCTGTCTACTACCGGAAATTAATCGTAACCGCGGTGCGCCTCGAACCATCCTATTTATCATCAGAATGTCGCGTCCCGTTGCCCTTCTAACCCTGCTGGCGTCCTGTGTCTTGTGGGCGTCCGCGCAGGATGCCCCCGCCGCGCCGCCGGTTCCGGCGCCAACCGCCGCGGTGAAGGCCGACCCGCCCGATCCACCGCCGTCCGCGGCAGCGCCGTCACCGGATCCCGTCCAACCGGTTCAGCCACCGAAAGAGGACAAACGCATCTTCGGCGTTCTTCCCAACAACCGGACCACCGAAAACTCGATTCCCTTTCAGCCTTTGACGCCGCGCCAGAAGATGCTCATCGCTGCCAAGGACTCTTTCGACTACCCGGTCTACCCCACCTCGGGGCTGTTCGCCGTGCTTTACCAGCTCGAAAATCAGAATCCGTCATTCGGCCAGGGAATGGAAGGCTACGCCAAGCGCTTCGCCACCTCCTACGGCGATCAGATGATCGGCAACATGATGACCGAAGGCCTCTGGCCCAGCGTCTTTCACCAGGATCCGCGCTACTTCCGCAAGGCCGAGGGCGCCAAGAAGGGCCGCCTGTTCTACGCCGTCGAGCAGATCGTGGTCTGCAAGAACGATAAGGGCGAGCGGGTTTTCAACCTCGCGGAATGGGGCGGCAACGCCATGGCAACCACCATTTCCAACGCCTATTACCCCGATACCCGCGATTGGAACGACAACCTGCAAAAGTGGATGATTGCCGTGGCCACCGACACTTTCTCCAACGTGTTGAAAGAGTTCTGGCCGGACGTCAAACACTACTGGAAGCACCGCCACGACCGGAAGGACGCAGCCTTCGCCGGCGCCGCTGTCGGGGTCCAGTAGACTGGCCTGCCTTGTCGAGCATCCAATCGCGCCGTGCGTCCTCGATATTTCCGGCGGCAGAAAAGACGCGGTAATCTGGTAGGAGGATCGTGTTGAGGTGCCTTATGTGGCATGCTGTAAAGAATCTGTCCCCCGATCAACGGCTCGTCCTCGAAGGCCTTCTGGGGCGTGCTCTGCAGGAGGACGAGGGGTTCAGTATTCACCTGGGCCGGATGGTGCAAGACGCTCCGATCGGAGAAGATCGCACGCGCGCCTACAATTGCTACCTGCAGCACCTGGACGCACTCGCGGAGCGAGTTAAGACCGTGCCGGACCATGAGCTGGACGCGTTGATTGAAGAGGCCTTCGACCGTGTCCGCCATCCGCCTGCATGATCGTCACGCTTGACACCGGCATCCTGGTACGCGCAACCTCCCGGTCGCAGGGTCCGGCTCGCCGGCTGATCCAGTCGATCGCTCACGACCCATCTCACGTTCTTGCCCTCTCCCCTTACATTCTCGGAGAGGTGGGCAAGGTTCTCGCCTATTCCAAGCTGCAGCAGGTACTCGGCATTTCCGCCGAGGAGATCCACGATCATGTGGCCTACCTCCGGCAAATTGCCCGTATCGTGGAGGTCGAAACCGGCCCACCCGTTGTCTTGAGCGACCCCAAAGACGATGCCATTCTGTACACTGCCGTCGGCGCAGGCGCCGAGGTCCTCTGCGTTCGGGATCGCCATTTCTACGCCCCTAATGTAGTAGCCTTCTGCAGGCGCTTTGGAGTCGAGGTGCTGGACGACATCCAACTCCTGGCCAGGCTTGCAACCCGATGAAAGGGTGACTACTCGGAACTTCATCGGTGAAATCCGGGAGATGAAATCCGGGACAGTAACCCCTGCGCCGCGTTTCGGCCAAGCTGGTTTCCGCGCTCAAAGAATTGGGCGCAGGGGTTACTGTCCCTCGCCCCCATAAGCGGTTTGCCGACCGCGAGCCCTTCGGAATTGAGCGTCCACGCCGGTCATGCGCAGTCGGTAGGATACCAGTTGGTCACTGACACCGTACGCTTCCGCAATCTGCGCCGTGGCAAGCCTAGCCCAGCCTAGCCCCAATACTGTTCACTTAACAACATTTTCATGCTATTCTGTTTTGGGGCGGAGGCCCCCAGAATGGCTCGTACCGTTGCGTCCCTACCCGCCGGGAGCCGCATTACCGACTACATCAGCCTC
>JBKQVG010000383.1:0-10174 GCA_052325345.1 Bryobacteraceae bacterium | reverse complement strand
CGGGCAGGCGTCAGAGCGTATACATCGTCTTACGACTATTCCTGCAACGCCCGCATGGCCTCGGTCACCGACAGGCCGAACTTGGAACGATACCCGCCGGAGGATTTCCAGCGGCCGGCGCCGCGGCTCGCCAGCTTGACCCGCAGCCCGATCCGCGGCCGCACGCCAACTTTCTGGCTGTACTTCAAAATCAGGCGCAGTTCCGTGTATTTCTCGACCACCGGTATGATCTGGCGCCCGATCTTCTGCGCCAGCATCGCCATTTCGATGTACTCGTCGTCCTTGAAGCCGTTGCAGATGATGGGCGTATCGTTGTCGGCCAGCGCCATGACGGCGATCAGCTCCGGTTTCGACCCGGCTTCCAGGCCGAAGCGGTACGGCTTGCCGAATTCCAGCACCTCTTCCACCACCTGCCGCTGCTGGTTCACCTTGATGGGATACACGCAGCAATACTGGCCGTGATAATGATGCTCGTTGATGGCGGTCTGAAAGACCGCGTGGAGCTCGCCCAAACGATGGTTCAGAATGTCGGCGAAGCGAACCAGAATGGGCAGGTTGATGCCGCGAAGCACCAGCGTGTCGACCAGTTCTTTGAGATCGATGGAGCGCGCGGGGTCCTTCTCCGGGTGAACCAGGACGTGCCCGTTGTTGCCCACCGAAAAATAACCCTTGCCCCAACTGGCAACGTCGTAAAAATCGCTGGCGATTTGGGGGGTCCAGCGTTCGGTAGGCTCAACTACCAGGGAACCCTTGCGGCCATTTCTTTCCAACTTGCGCGTTTCTCCTTAATTCATCAGTGTCCTTCGAAAACGCCGGATGTGGCAAGGGGAAACTCATGACAAGCGGGTGACGGGGCGGCTGGGGGGGAAATATAGCCGCCGATGAACACCGATGAATGCCGATAAGAGAAGCGAGGATTATCTGCGTTTATCCGCGTTCCTCGGCGGCTATAGTTTGATTTTTCAAAGCCCATCGGGGCCCGGCCGAAGCCCATCGTAAACGAGATAAGGCGGCTGGACCCAGAGCAGGACGGGCATGAACTGCGCGATTATTCCGCGAAACCCCGGGGCAACGGGGCAACAGGCCAGTTTGACTTATTTAAGTCTCTATGCAAAAATGAAGTCAGTCATGAAGCCGAGCGTAGAAACCGTCAGAACCAGTCTGGACGTCCCCAGGAACCTGCATCGCAAGGTCCACGAGGCGGCCGCACGCAAGGGATGCTCGGCTCGCCAGCTCATTCTTGCGGCGATTGAGACTGCCGTGCGAGAGGCTCCGGCGAAAGCTGGCAAGCGCCTGGATTTGAGGAGTCGCCCGCTCTTGCCGCGCACCGGCAAGCCGATTGACCTTTCGAATGACCAGATTTATGACTTCATCGAGTTTCCCTGATGTGAACGTGTGGTTGGCTTTAGCCTCGGCGGAGCACACGCATCGGGAAGCCGCTCTCAATTGGTGGGAAGCTCAGAACGAGCCCATTCTTTTCTGCCGGATCACCCAAATGGGCCTGCTGCGGCTGCTCACAACGTTCGGCGCGATGAATGGTAAACCCTTGCAAATGAGGCAGGCTTGGCGGGTTTACGACGAATTCCTGAGTGACGAACGGGTGGTTTTTGCGCCGGAATCCGCCGGCGTCGAGGCTCGCTTCCGCCTCGTTGCAAAGAAGGCGAGCGCTTCTCCCAAACTGTGGATCGACGCCTACCTGCTCGCGTTTGCCGCGGAGGCCGGATCGAAGGTTGTCACTTTCGACGAAGCGCTGGCCACGCGCGCAGGCGTTGCCGCGTTAGCCTAGCGACCGGCGGTAGAGGCGGACTGTGGCCGGTCGCAGGCGAAAACGCCCACTCCACTGTCGTTCAAACCCCGTCCCCTTCCGTTTAGCCGCTCGCGGCCGCCATTCGCCGCGTAATCTTGACTAAGAAGTACAGATTCGCTAATCTGGTGATGGGTAGGAGTTTAGGAGGCAGCTTCGGTGAGCGATTCCAGCAAGACGATTGAAACCTTTGCAAACCAGGAATATAAGTGGGGGTTCGTCAGCCCCATCGAAGCGGATTCGATTCCGCGCGGGCTGAACGAGGACGTCATCCGCCTGATTTCCGCCAAGAAACAGGAACCGGAATGGCTGCTGGAATGGCGGCTGAAGGCTTACCGGCACTGGCTCACCATGACCGAGCCCACCTGGGCCAACATCCACTACCCCAAAATCGACTACCAGGACATCATTTATTACGCCGCGCCCAAATCCAGGGCCGACGGTCCCAAGTCGCTCGACGAAGTCGACCCGGAACTGCTGCGGACTTACGAAAAACTGGGCATTCCGCTGGCGGAGCGCGCGGCGCTGGCCGGCGTGGCCGTGGACGCGGTGTTCGATTCGGTTTCGGTGGCCACCACCTTCAAGGCCAAATTGAAGGAAATGGGCGTGCTGTTCTGCTCGTTTTCCGAAGCCGTCCACGAGTATCCCGAGCTGGTCGAGAAGTACCTGGGCTCGGTGGTGCCGACTTCGGACAACTTCTTCGCCGCGCTCAATTCGGCGGTGTTTTCCGACGGCTCCTTCTGCTACGTGCCCAAGGGCGTTCGCTGCCCCATCGAGCTCTCCACTTACTTCCGCATCAACGCCAAAGACACCGGCCAGTTCGAGCGCACCCTGATCGTGGCCGACGAAGGCGCCTACGTGAGCTACCTGGAAGGCTGCACCGCGCCCATGCGCGATACCAACCAGTTGCACGCCGCGGTGGTGGAACTGGTGGCGCTCGACAACGCCCAGATCAAGTATTCCACCGTCCAGAACTGGTATCCCGGCGACAAACAGGGCAAGGGCGGCATCTATAACTTCGTGACCAAGCGCGGGGCCTGCCGGGGAGTGAATTCGAAAATCTCCTGGACGCAGGTGGAAACCGGTTCGTCCATCACCTGGAAGTATCCGAGCTGCCTGCTAATCGGCGACCATTCGGTGGGTGAATTTTATTCGGTGGCGCTGACCAACAATTACCAGCAGGCCGACACCGGCACCAAGATGATCCACATCGGGAAGCACACCACCTCCACGATTGTTTCGAAAGGTATTTCGGCCGGCCACGGGCAGAACACCTATCGCGGCGGCGTCAAGATTTTGAAGAACGCCACCGGCGCGCGCAATTACTCCCAGTGCGATTCGCTGCTGCTGGGCGACAAATGCGGCGCCCACACCTTCCCGTACCTGGAAGTGAAAAACACGTCGTCGCAGGTGGAGCACGAAGCGTCGACCTCGAAAATCGGCGAGGACCAGATTTTTTACTGCCGGCAGCGCGGCATCTCCACCGAAGACGCGGTATCGATGATCGTACATGGCTTCTGCAAGCAAGTTTTTCGCGAGCTGCCCATGGAATTCGCGGTGGAGGCCCAGAAGCTGCTCGGCGTGAGCCTGGAAGGCAGCGTAGGTTGATGCACGATCGTTAAAGAAAGAATATAGCCACAGATGAACACAGATAAACACAGATTGAGAAAAAAGAGGATTTATCTGCGTTCATCCGTGTTCATCTGGGGCTCAATTGGTTTTTCGCAGCTTTGAGGACACATGGCATTACTGGAGATTAAGAATCTACACGCCACGGTTGGCAACCGTGAAATTTTGAAGGGTATCGATCTCGCCATCGATGCCGGCGAAGTACACGCCATCATGGGGCCGAACGGCTCGGGAAAGAGCACGCTGGCACAGGTGCTGGCGGGCCGGGACATCTATCACGTCACCGAGGGCGAAATCACTTACGACGGGCAGAACCTGCTGGAGCTTTCTCCCGAGGATCGCGCCCGCGCCGGCATCTTCCTGGCGTTTCAGTACCCGGTGGAAATTCCCGGCGTCAGCAACATGTATTTCCTGAAAGCGGCGCTGAATACGGTGCGCAAGGCGCGCGGCCTGGAAGAGCTGGACGCCCTGGATTTCCTGGGCCTCGTCAAGGAGAAGCTCAAGATCATGGACGTCGACCAGACGCTGCTGAACCGCCCGGTGAATACCGGTTTTTCGGGCGGCGAGAAAAAGCGCAACGAGATTTTCCAGATGGCGGTGCTCGAGCCCAGGCTGGCGGTGCTGGATGAAACCGATTCGGGCCTCGATATCGACGCGCTCAAGCTGGTGGCCGGCGGCGTGAACGCCCTGCGCGGCCCGGAGCGCTCCATGATTGTGGTGACCCACTACCAGCGCCTGCTGAACTACATCGTGCCGGACTTCGTACACGTGTTGTCCGAGGGCAGGATCGTGAAATCGGGCGGCAAGGAACTGGCTTTGGTGCTGGAGGAGCACGGCTACGCCGGGCTGGGCATCGAGGATACGGACGAAGAGGTCGCGCGGGTATGACGGCGGTTTCCGAACAGATTGGCAACTGGCTGGACTTATTCACCGCCCAGCCGCCCACCGAAGAGTGGCGGAAGGAATTGCGGGAAGGCGCGTTTGAGCGGTTCTGCGCCCTCGGTTTCCCGACCACGCGCGACGAAGAGTGGCGCTTCACCAGCGTCGCGCCGATTGCGCGCGCAAGGTGGTCGCGAGCGCCTGAAGCCGCCGCCGGTCTCAAACACGCCGCCGACGATCTGGCGCCCTGGACGGCTGGCGGCACCCGCCTGGTATTCGTAAACGGCAGACTCGCCGGCTCCGTTCCCGCCCTGCCCAAAGGCCTCGAAGCCGGCCTGCTTGCCGAGCGCTCCGAGCTGAACTTTTTTGTGCCGAAGACCGCATTTGTGGCGCTCAATACGGCGTTTCTCGACCAGGTGGCCTGGGTGCGGGCCGCCCGCGGCGCAGTCGTGGAAACTCCTATCCATCTGGTCTACATCGCCAGCCAGGAGCAGGCGGACGCTTTGCCTTATGTGGCGCCCCGCGTGCTGATCCAGGCGGGCGCCGACGCTCACCTCACCATCGTCGAAAGCTTTGTCGGTTCGGGCACATACTTCACCAACGCGGTGACGGAAATCGTGGCCGGCCAGGGCGCCGTGGTGGACCACTACAAAGTGCAGCGCGAATCGCTGGACGCTTGCCACGTGGCCGCTATCGAAGCCCGGCTTGGCCAGAGCGCGAATTTTCGCACCCACTCGATTTCGCTCGGCGGCAAACTGGTGCGCAACGACGCCGGCGCGGTGCTCTCCGAGGGCGCAGAAGCCGTTCTCAACGGCCTATATATCGTCAACGGCTCGCAACACGTGGATAACCACACCACCATCGATCACGCCAAACCGCACGGCACCAGCCACGAACTTTACAAAGGCATTCTGGACGGCGAATCGGGCGCCGTCTTTAGCGGCAAGATTATCGTCCGCCAGGATGCCCAGAAGACCGATTCCAAGCAGACCAACAAAAACCTGGTGTTGAGCGACAACGCGGTGGTGAATACCAAGCCGGAATTGCAGATTTGGGCCGACGACGTTCGCTGCACCCACGGCGCCACTATCGGCCAGCTCGTCGCCGAATCTCTGTTTTACCTGCAGTCCCGCGGCATCGGCCGGCGGGAGGCGCGCAGCCTGTTAACTTATGCCTTCGCGCAGGACATCGTCGACCGGATCAAGGTCGAGAGCCTGCGGGACTCGCTCGAAAAAGTACTGTTCGAGAAATTCCATGAGCACGCTGACCAGTGAGATTTTGACCTCTTTCGACGTGGAAAAGCTCCGGGAAGACTTCCCGGTGCTCAAACAGCAGATCCATGGCAAACCGCTGGTATACATGGATAGCGCCGCCACGGCGCAAAAACCGTACGTGGTGATCGACGCCATCCGCCGCTTCCATGAAGTGGACTGCGCCAATATTCATCGCGGGGTACACGAGCTGAGCCAACGCTCCACCGCGGCCTACGAGCAAACCCGAACCCAGGCCCGCCAGTTCCTGAACGCCGCCTCCGACGCCGAGATTATCTTCGTGCGCGGCACCACGGAAGGCATCAACCTGGTGGCTTCGAGCTGGGGCCATCGCAACCTCAAGCCGGGCGACGAAATCGTCATCTCGGCGCTCGAACATCATTCCAACATCGTGCCCTGGCAAATGCTGTGCGAAGCCCGGGACGCCCGGCTGCGCGTGGTTCCCATCAACGATCACGGCGAAGTGATTCTGGAGGAGTACGAGAAACTGCTCAACCCGCGGACGAAGCTGGTAGCCGTGGCGCACATTTCGAACGCGCTGGGAACCGTGAACCCGGTGGCCGAAATGATTGCCATGGCGCATCGCGCCGGCGCCCTGGCGCTGATCGATGGGGCGCAGTCGGCGCCGCACCTCCGCGTCGACGTGCGCGCCCTGGACGCCGATTTCTACGCTTTTTCCGGCCACAAGACGCTGGGACCGACCGGCATCGGCATCCTCTACGGCAAGCAGGCGCTGCTCGAGAACATGCCGCCTTACCAGGGCGGCGGCGACATGATCCGCACGGTAACGTTCGAGAAAACCACGTATGCCGATCTGCCCTACAAGTTCGAAGCGGGCACGCCGAATATCGCCGGCGGCATCGGCCTTGGCGCGGCGCTGGAATACATCGAGCGCATCGGCATCGGACGCATCGCCGCCTGGGAGCGCGAATTGCTCCGCTACGGCACCGAGCAACTGGAGCGAATCCCGGGCCTGCGGATCATCGGCACGGCCAGGGAAAAGGCCGCCGTGATTTCCTTCGTGATCGAGGGTATTCATCCGCACGATATCGGCACGGTGCTCGATCTGGACGGCATCGCCGTGCGCACCGGACACCACTGCGCCCAACCCGTGATGGACCGCTTCCACGTTCCGGCCACCACCCGCGCGTCGCTGGCGTTCTACAACACGCCCGCCGAAATCGACACGCTGGTGAAGGGCATACACAAGGTGAAGGAGGTATTTAGCTGATGGTTCACGAGCTATACCAGGAAATCATCCTCGACCACAGCAAGCACCCGCGCAATTGCCATGCCATGGCGGACGCGGACCGGCAGGCGGAGGGCTACAACCCGCTCTGCGGCGACAAGTTGAAGCTCTACGTGAAGATGGATGGCGACATTGTGCGCGATGCCAGCTTCGAGGGTTCGGGCTGCGCCATTTCCACCGCTTCCGCCTCCTTGATGACCGAAAGCCTGAAAGGCAAGACGCGCGCCGAAGCCCTGGCCTTGCTGGACAAATTTCACGACCTGCTCACCACCGACGACGCCGTCGGCGAAGGGCTGGGCAAACTCGTGGTGTTCTGCGGCGTGCGCGACTACCCCGCCCGCGTCAAGTGCGCCACGCTGGCTTGGCATACTCTCAAATCGGCGCTGGACGGCGCCGACCAGACGGCGTCCACGGAATGACACTCGAATCCCAGATCGTGGCCGCGCTGAAGCGGGTTTACGACCCGGAAATGCCCGTCAACGTGTACGACCTGGGTCTGATTTATCAGATCCGAACCGACGCCGAGGGCCGCGTCGCCATTCGCATGACGCTGACCGCGCCCAACTGCCCGGTGGCCGGCTCGCTGCCGGCCGAAGTGGAGCGCGCCGCGCGCGCGGTGGCGGGCGTTACGGACGTCAAAATCGAGCTGACTTTCGATCCGCCCTGGTCCAAAGACAGTATGTCGGAAGCCGCCAAGCTGGCGTTGGGAATCGAGGACATTATTCCCGTCAGCCGCTTGGGTCCGCTGAAGCCGAGTTCGCCGAGGCCCGGGTCATGAAGCTCAGCGCGCACGAAGAATACGGAGTACGCTGCCTGGTGCGTCTGGCCTACGCGGGCTTCGAAGGCCAGGGCCTGACCATCCCGGAGATCAGCCAGGCCGAAGGCGTGTCTCCCGCCTATGCCGCCAAAATCCTTCGCGTGCTGCGCAAGGGCGGGTTTGTGAAAGCCGCCCGCGGCAAGGACGGAGGCTATACCCTGGCCCGGCCCGCCGCCGAGATCCGCATCGGCCACGTAATGGAAGCTCTGGGCGGACGATTGTTTGAAAGCGATTTCTGCGACAGCCACGCCGGCCAGGCGGCCATTTGCACCCGTTCGGTGGACTGTTCCGTACGCTCCTTGTGGCGCGCCGTGCAGGTTTCCGTGGACCAGGTGCTGGACAAGATTACCCTCAGCGATCTATTGCAGAATGAACAGGATATGAACTCCTGGGTCAAGACGATTCCGGGGCCGGTCACGATCCGGTTGAACTAAGAATCCCGCGGCCGCATGGTAAGCTGGTAGGGACAAACAGATACTTCCGGTTGGGGTCTTTTATTTGAATAGCCGCGTACTGATACTACCTGTCTTGATGGCCGCCGCCGCGTTTGCCAGTCTTCCCGAGCCGGCTCCGGACGCGATTCTTCACAACTACTCGCTGGCGCTCCAGAATCAGGCCCGCACCGGCGAGCGGATGGAAGTCAGCATGTATGGTTCGCTGCCCAATCTCAAGAAAGCCGGGCGTCTGCGGGCTCTGCGCCATATCTCCAAGCTGGGCCGCATCACTTACCAGGTTCTGGGATTCGAAGGCGACAGCACGGTGAAGAAGGAAGTCATCGCCCGCTACCTGGCGGCTGAAACCGAGGCCGCGCGCCCCGCCCAGAGCGACGATGCCCACCCGCACCCCTCGCTGGCCGTCACTCCCGACAACTACCGCTTTCAATATAAGGGCCCCGTCCAGCGAGATGGCCGCGATACGTTCCTGTTCCAGGTGGCGCCAAAACAGCGGCGGTCGCTGGTGGGCCGCGTAGGAGATTTCTTCCGCCGCATGATTGGCCGCCCCCCGTCGGCTGCCGTCGCTGGCCTCTTCAAAGGACAGATCTGGATCGACCGGGCCACCTGGCTTCCGCTGGAAGAATCCGGCTCGCTGGTCGGCGCGGGTTCGATCTGGGTCAAACGCATCGACTTCGATTGCAAGTACGAAATCCGCGACGGGCGCTCGCTTCCGCTGCGCCTGGAGAGCGTGGCGGATACCCGCCTGGTGGGCCGCGCCGAGCTGACCATCGATTACACCAACGTAACCCTGGATGACAGCGACTCGGAGCTGGAGCTTCAATGAGAACATTATTTCTGAACCCGCCGTCGTTTGAGGGATTCGACGGAGGCGCCAGCTCCCGGTGGCCGGCCTCCCGCGAAATCGAATCTTACTGGTATCCGGTCTGGCTCTGTTACCCGGCCGGCATGCTGCCCGACAGCAAAGTGGTGGATGCGCCTCCGCACAAGATCTCCATCGAGCAAACCGTCGAGATGGGCAAGGACTTCGAGCTTCTGGTGCTCTACACCTCGACTCCCGGATTTCACGTGGACGTCAAGATGGCCGAGATGATGAAGGACTCGAACCCCAAGCTGCAGGTGGCCTTCGTCGGACCGCCCGTCACCATCGAGCCGGAAAAGACGCTCCTCAACAATAAGGCCATCGACTTCGTGGTGCGCCGCGAGTTCGATTACCAGATCGCCGATTACGCCAAAGGCAAGCCGCTCGATGAAATTCCCGGCGTGAGTTTCCGCAAGAACGGCGCCGTGGTTCACAACCCCGAAGCGCCCGCCATCGAGGACCTGGATGCGCTGCCATGGGTGACCAAAGTCTATAAGCGCGATCTCGACATCACCCGCTACAACGTGCCGTTCCTGCTCAACCCGTTCATCTCGTTTTACAGCTCGCGCGGCTGCCCGGCGCTGTGCACTTTCTGCCTCTGGCCGCAGACCCATTCCGGTCACCGCTGGCGCCTGCGCTCGTCCGACGACATGGCCAACGAAGTCCGCTACGCGCTGGACGAGTTCCCCAACGTCAAGGAAATCTTCTTCGACGACGATACCTTCAACTATCGCAAGGACCGCACCATCGAGCTTTGCAAAAAGCTCAAGCCGCTCAACTTCACCTGGTCCTGCACCTCGCGCGTCACCACCGACCACGACACGTTGAAGGCTATGAAAGAAGCTGGCTGCCGTCTGCTCATCGTCGGCTACGAATCGGGCGATACCCAGATTCTCAAGAACATCAAAAAGGGCGCCACCATCGATATGGCCGAGCGCTTCACCGCCAATTGCAAGAAGCTCGGCCTTGTCATCCACGGCGATTTCATCGTGGGCCTGCCCGGCGAAACCCGCGAGACCATCCGCAAGACCATCGATTTCGCCAAGAAACTCGATAACGAAACCATCCAGGTTTCGATCGCCCATCCCTATCCCGGCACCGAGTTTTACAACTACGCGGAGAAGAACAATCTCATTTCCATCGGCAACATCGTGGATGATCGCGGCAATCAGCTCCCCAAAGTCGTGTACGAAAATCTCGACGAAGCCGAG
>JBKQVG010000382.1:0-11490 GCA_052325345.1 Bryobacteraceae bacterium | reverse complement strand
GTCCAGGCTCGGGTCGATGGCGCTGACGTGGTGCGCCTTCGGCCTGCTCTGGCTGGTATTCGTGGTCATCGGGATTCGCGAACCCCGTAGCTTGCGGGTGCCGATCGACAGGCGCACCGCAGTATATGCGCTCATCGTAGCCGGCTGGGTTGCGGTGGGGCTCCTCTCGCTGATCGATTGGAGTTGGGATCACCGCCTCTACTACTCGGTGGTTTCGTACGACTACAGCCTGCGCAGCGCGGTCGTGTCGGCTATTTCCAGAGACGGCATTCCGCCTTCGAATCCGTACTTCTTTCCGGGGCACACGGTTCCGCTTCGCTACCACTACTGCTGGCTGATCCCTTGCAGCCTGGTGGCGCGGATGGGCGGCTCCTGGGTTACAGCGCGCCACGCCGTCATCGGCGGGGCGTTATGGTGCGGAATCGGCTTGATGGCCACGATCGCGCTCTACCTGCGCTTCGTTCATCCGGACGGCGCGCGCCGCATCCACCGCCGTATCCTTATCGGAGTGGCGCTGCTGGCGGTGACGGGCCTCGACATCATCCCCAATCTGGCGATCGCTTTCGCCGGCCGTCCGCTGCCGGAGCCGGAGTGGTGGAACGAGCAGGTCTCCGCCTGGATCACGTCCCTGCTGTGGGTGCCACACCATATCGGGGCGCTGATTGCCGGGCTTGCGAGCGTTTTGATTTTGTGGCGTTCCGCCGCGGCGGACGCGCATCGCGGGCCGGCCATGCTGGTGGCCGCGTTCTGCCTGGCCGGCTGCCTGGGGGAGTCCATTTACGTGGGTTTGGTGTTTGCGGCCGCGCTGGCGGTTTGGACGCTGATCACGCTGCTCAAAGGCTGGAAACGGGAAACCGGATTCCTGGTTGGCATGGGAGCGCTGGCGCTGGTGCTGGCCGCGCCGCAGCTTCGCGAACTGGCGGCATTCGCGCCGGCGGCAACCACGGCCGCAACGGGCACGGCTGGCGGGCACGCGCTGGCTTTGGCGGTGCGGCCCTTTCTTCCGGCCGCCGATCTGGCGCGGCGTTCGGGCATGCCCAACCTGGTCTACGCGGCATTCTTGCCGTTCAATTACTTTCTTGAATTCGGTTTCTTCAGCGTCGCCGGGGCTTGGTTTCTCCGGCGAGCATGGCGACGGCGCACGCTCGACCGCTATGAGTTTGCAACCTTCACGATGGCCGCGGCGAGCCTGCTGATCTGCACCTTTGTGCGATCCACCGTGATCCGCAATAACGATTTGGGCTACCGCGGCATGCTGTTGGCTCAGTTCATTCTGTTGCTCTGGGCGGTGGACCTGTTGGACCAAAAAGCCGCGCGCCGCCCGCTGGTGATCGTTCTGTTGGTTATCGGCGTCGCCGGCAGCATTTACGAGGCCGCCACCCTGCGCCTCTATCCCGTTCTTTCCGACGTCTTCGCTCTGCCCAGGTATTCCTTTCTGAATCCCACCCCCGATACGGGACGCCGCCTGTATGAAGTTCGCGCGGCCTACGAGCGGCTCAAGACGATGCTGGGCCCGGACGCCATCGTGCAGCAAAACCCGGACACAAATCCCGGAGACCTGCCATGGGGCCTCTACGCCGAGCGCAGAACCGTGGCCGATACCCTGTCCTGCGCCACGGTTATGGGCGGAGATCCCCGCCAATGCGCGGCCATTGTGGCAAGGATCGCGCCTCTGTTTCAGGGTACAGCCCAGCCGGATGAAGTGGATGGCACCTGCCGCGCGCTAGGAATTTCGGCCCTGGTGGTGAAAGATACCGACCCCGTCTGGAGCATTCCCGGGAGCTGGGTGTGGCGGCGAAAGCCGGATATTTCCGGCGATCGCGTCCGCGTGTTTCTCTGCGACCGCCAGTGACCGCCCGCCCGCTTTCGGCATTCCCGGCTCCCGTTCGAAGTTGATGCGCTCGCGCTCCACCACCAGCGGACGTTTTTGCACCTGCGTGTGGATTGCCCCGATATATTCGCCCAATATCCCCACCGAGATCAACTGTACCGAGCTGAAAAAGAAGATACCGATGACTAAGGGGGCGACTCCCACCGAGAAGCGGTTCCAGTACAGCAGCTTGTACACCAGGTATCCCAATCCCACCAGGCCGCAAACCAGGGCGCTGGCGAAGCCGGAAAAGGTCATCAGCCGCAGCGGCACCTTGGAGAGGTTGGTGATGCCCAGCATCGCCAGGTCGTAGAGCGTGTAGAAATTGTTCTTGGTGATGCCGCGTTTGCGCGCTGGCTGGTCGTAGTAGAGTTCTTTGTGAGGAAGGCCGATTTCGGCGATCATGCCGCGGAAATAGGGATACGGATCGTCGAACGCTTTCAGCAGGTCCACCACGCGCCGGTCGTACAAGCCGAATCCGGTGAAGTTTTCGAAGGTCTCGATGGAGGAGAGCCGGTTCACAAGGCGGTAATAGCGTTTGCGGATCCAGAACATGAGCGGGTTTTCTTCGCTCGACCGCTTGATGCCCAGCACCATGGAGAAACCGTTTTCCCACTCGCGGATCATATCGGCGATCATCTCCGGCGGGTCCTGTAAATCGGCCACCACGCTGACGACGCAGTCGCCCGCCGCCTGATGAAACGCGTGCATCGGAGAGCGGACGTGCCCGAAGTTGCGGGCATTGACGATGAGGCGGACGTTCGAATCCGCGGCCGCCAGGCGTTTCAGGACTGCGACCGTGCGGTCCGTGGATGCATTGTCGATGAAGATATGCTCGTAGCGGTAACAACCCAGTCCCGCCATCACGGCGCGGACGCGGGTATACAGCTCCTCTACGTTCTCTTCTTCGTTAAAGCACCCGGTAATCACGCTGATGGTTTTCACGAGATTCATACCTCTTCGACCGGCGGCACGATCATATTGGCCAGAAATTCCTCGCGGCTCAGGAACGGCCACATGTCCTCCATCGGTTTGGAAACGATCGCCCCGTCCGGCCGGATCGACGAGGTCACCCGGGGAGTCGTGGGCTGCTCGGCGGAAGTATCCACGGCGCAGACGATGGGGCCGTCGCGCGACAACACCGCGCGCACGCCCCGCCTCAGGTCCGTGTGGTTGTGGATGTGGGCCGTGGGTAGGCCGAATGCCGCGGCCACCTTTTCGATATCCGGGAGCGTCAGCCCGCTCGACGGCTCGCTGCCCACAAAACGCCCCTGGAAGTAATTCCGCTGCGTGGCCATGATGGACGCGTAGCCGCCGTTCGACAGCACGAAGAACTTGATGGGCAGATTCAGCCGGCGGACCGTTTCGAGTTCCTGGACGTTGAGTTGGAAGCCGCCGTCTCCGTTGATGTTGACGGTACGCCGGCGGCCGCTCGCCAGGCACGCGCCGATTGAGCCGGGCAGGCCGGTCCCCATCGCGCCGAGGCCGGGGGCGTTGACGATGCGCTGGCCGGCCTTCACGCGAAAGGCCTGCATGAAGATGTCGCTGCAGGGGCCGGAGCTGCCCGGAACAATCACGTCCGTCCCGGTCAGCTCGTCGGAGAGCACGTCCATCAGCACGTAAGCGTTGACCGCGCCGGCGGCATGCCAATACTCGGGCAGCACCACGGGATACCGCTCGGTCCACTGCTTGGCGCGAGTTACCCAACCGAAGCGCTCCTTCGGTTTCAAACGGCCCCACTGGCGCAGAAACTCGAGGGTAAACGCATCGGCATCGGCGCAGACCGGCAGGTCGATTTCGGCCTGGATTTTGGCCAGTTCCGCTGGATCCACGTCCACCATGATCTTGGTGGCGGCGCGGGCGAAATTGGGGTAGCTGAAGGCGGTCTGAGGACGGTCCAGGCGTGCTCCCAGAACCAGGAGGCAATCCGCGTTCTGCTGGGTAAAATTGGCTCCGCGCTGCCCGATGGCGCCGGGCCTCCCGGCGTAATAGGGGTCCGTTTCGGGCAGAAAGTCGGCGATCTTCCAGGTGACCAGCACCGGAATCTTCAGCAGGTCGACCAACTGCCGCAAGGCGCCGCTGGCGATAGCCGCGCGGCTGCCGTTGCCGAGAAAGAGCACCGGGCGCTCGGAGCCGTTGACCAGGCCGATGACTTCCGACACCTGCCGCTCCAGGCTGGTGGCATCCACCGCCGGAGGAGGCACAAACCCTGGCAGGCTGGTTTCATCGATCATCGCGGCCTGCACGTCCAGGGGAATATCGATCCATACCGGACCGCGGCGGCCGTGCGTGGCCAGGTGGACGGCCTTTTCCAATTCGTAGCGGATGGTGGCCGGATCGAGCACCGTTACCGCGTATTTGGTGAGCGGTTTGACGACCGCCACGATGTCGACCTCTTGCTGGCCCATGGAGCGCACGCCGGAATCGCCAATCAGGTCGCCGCGCTTGGCCTGGCCGGAAAGAAACAGGCAGCTCGCCGATTCCAGCCACGCCGCGGCAACGCCGGTCACCGTATTGGTGCCGCCGGGTCCGGTGGTCACCAGCGCCACGCCCAGCCCGCTGGTGAATTCCGCATAGTGCTCGGCCGCAAAGGAGCAGGCCTGTTCGTGCAGGCAGCAGATGTACTCCACCTCGGGATTGCGGCCCACCGAGTCCACCAGGTGCATCGAGCCGCCGCCGGTGAGCAGGAAAATATGCTTCACGCCGGTGCCGGCCACGAATTCGACGACATAATCGGAAAGCTTTTTCAATTCGCCACCGCCGATCCGGTAAGGGTTCTCAATACGCTGCCCACGGTATCGGCGGCGCCATTCCAGGGTTGCGGATAGAGTATCGTCCGGATCCCCATTTTCCGGGCGGCAACCAGGTTTGCGGCGTTATCGTCGACCAAGAAATCGGCGCTGCCCAGCCAGCGCAGAAAATCGCACTTGTCGCGATCGTAGAGCGTCGTCGCGGAGCCGGGCCGCGACGGCGCCACGCCGAAACAGCGGAAGTACTCGCCAAAGTGCCGGAAGATCCACTCCGCGGCGGCGGGTGCGGCATCGAGAGGGCGCACCGTCAGCGCCACGTGCCGGTAATCGCCGCCATGGCCGCGCAGCCACTCGAGCACGGCCGCGTTCGGCGCCATCCGGCGCGCCGCATCCGACAAGCGGAAGGCATCGAGCGAAGCCAGGTACTCCGCCGGCGCAATTCCCAGGCTCCCGTACGGCGGGTTGTCGGCGATATCTTCGTATCGCAGGCGCGACTCCGGGTTTTCCGGCTTCCAGACCGACGTGAACCACGCGTGCATGAGGTCATTGAGGACGTCGTCCACGTCCCACACAATCGTCCGCATCAGTCCATCCAATAGGCGACGTAGGTTTTCCGGTTGGGATTGGCTTCGATGGTGGAATCAGCATAGAAGGAATCGCTCTGCACATAGCACGACGAGACCTCTTCGATCACTGTGCCGGATTCCGTGCTGAATCCGTGCCGGACGCCGCGGGGAATCACCACCACGTCGTTGGCCTTCTTCACGTAGGCCGCGCCATCGAGAGTGAGCACGATCTCGCCGTGCAGGATGTGATAGGTTTCGTCCTTCTGCTTGTGATACTGCTCGGGGTGCGTCTGTCCGGGCAGCAGCACGATGACTCGCTTGCAGTATTCGCGATTGACCACCGTGATGACCGTGGAACCATACCTGGCGAACTGGTCCAGGCCGTAGTGGTGCGAGATTTCCAGCTCCAGTTGGCCCGGTACGATGACCTTGCCGCGCTTCAACATTTTCTTGACGTCGGAGATGATGCGGTACACCTGGTCGCGGCTGTTGCAGGAGCGCATTTCCTCGAGCCGGGCCGGCTGGCCCGGCTCGAGCGGCTTCAGGGCGTAGAAGTTGGCGTACTTGGACAGATCGTTGGCCACGATCTGCCCCTCGGAGTTGGGAATGGCGTAGAACAGGTCCGCCTCGCGCAGCTTTTCGCCCACCCGCACCGCGCGTCTGGCGAAAACGCCGCGCCGCAGGGCGCGCAGCGTGCTGGTTTCGGTTTCGGTGAAAGGATAGCGCTGGTGTTTGACGCCGCACATGGCCAGGGCGCCGGCGGCCGCCCGGAGCCACTCCCGCACCTGCTCCGGGGCGGCGGAATAGGCATTCAGCTTGACCGCGCCGGTGGGCACGCCGACGTGCTTCTCGAACATCGTGGCGCCTAAGCCGATGGCGATTTTCACGCCGTCGTAGTTGTCCGGCCGCTCGTGCGTCGAGTAGCCGATTTCCACATCGGGATAGCGCCTTTTCATGAGTTCGATCTGGTTGAGCTGGAGGTTCTCGTCGAGCGTCGGGTACTCGCCCACGCAATGCATGAGCGAAAGCGGCCGGTTGCGGTGGCGGAAGAAGCCGACCACTTTGTCGACCTCCGTGAGCGGCATCGCCGCCACCGAACCGATCACCGGGAGGCGGGATTGCGCGATGCGCTCCAGCAGCGGCCAGTCGTTCAGGTAGCAGCTTGGAATCTTGATGAAGTCGTAGCCGTGCTCTTCGATCTTGCCGACCGAGATCTCGTCCCAGGGAGTGCAGATGGCCAGCATCCCGGCGGCGTCGATTGCATCCTTGATGCGCTTGTACTGGTCCCACTCAAGACGGGTCTGGGAGAAGCGTTTGACAAACTTGAGGTCGGTGCGGTCCTTGTAGGCGGGATGAATGAAGGTATCGATGTCCCGGTACTGCAGTTTCACGGCAAAATGGAAGGGAAAGCCTTGCGCCGCTTCCTGCATGGCCTTGACGATGCGCAGGCCGTGCTCCACGCTGCCGGAGTGATTGTTCGCCATCTCGAAGATGAAAAGCGGTCTGAGAGACAGGTCTTTCACGGTTACTCTCCTTTTTGGGCCGGGATCGGGACCGCGGCTGCCGTGCGCCGGATGGCTTCCTCGAAGGGAACCCGTTCCCGAAGGTTTAATTCGTTTCGCGCGCGGGCGGTGGATGGCACGTACCGTTGGGCGGGGGCGCCCGGCGCCGGCTGCCGCGCGATCCGCACCGGACAGGCCGGCTGCCGCGAGCGGGCAACGGCCCGCGCGGCGTCGGCGATGGCCACTTCCCGTTCGGAACCGACGTTGTACGGTTTGCCGCTTTCGCCTTTCACCAGGATGGTCCACAGCCACACTGCCAGATCGGCCGCGTAGAGGTAGGAGCGCAATGGCGTGCCATCGCCCCGAACCTGAATGGGGCGGCCGTGGATTTGGTCGCCGAGGAAATTCCCGATGGCGAAGTGCGCATCGAGCGGCATGTATGGGCCCACAAAAGTGAAGCAGCGCGCGACCGGGCAATCCAGCCCGTGGGCTTGATGGTAGTGCGTGCAGAGCAGCTCCGCCGCGCGCTTGCCTTCGCCGTAAACCGAAGCCGGGACGGCGGGATCGGGCGCGCCGCTCCAGGTTTCCGGAAGGTGGCTGAGGCCGGGTGGCTGGGGGCCGTAGACGGCTCCGGAACTGGTAAGCAGAAAGCGCCGGGCGCCGACTGTGACGGCGAAATCCAAAACGCGCCGCGTCCCATCGACGAGAGTGTCCATCACCGCCAGCGGCCGATCGCGGCACAACTCCGGCGTCGCCCCGCTGGCGGCGTGGATCACGTGAGAAAACCGGCCCGCGGGATATTCGAAGCTGCGAACGTCTCCATCGAGCAGCCGGATCGACGGATGGCCGGCTAAGTGCGGCGCCTTGGCACGGAATGCTTCCGGCGAGCGCGTCAACACCGTCAGGGTGGCGTCCAGGTGCATGCGGTCCGCGGCCCAGGCAAAGCTTTCGAGCAGCCAGCAGCCGAAAAAGCCCGTGCCGCCGGTAACGAACAGGCGCGCTCCGCGCAACTCGTCCCATACGCCTTCGGTGTGGGCCAGCACGTGTTCCAGATCGTCGGCGAGCGGGTTCGGCATATTAGCGGCGTCCCGCCGCGGCGGCATAACTGCCGCAGAGTGCGTGGAAGGTTTCGAGGGTGTAATCCAGCATGGCCGGAGTAATTCCCGGGTAAAGTCCGATCCAGAACACCTGGTCCATGACGAAGTCCGTTTGGCTGAGGGATCCAACCACCCGGTATTGCGACTCGCGGTACGCCGGCTGGCGCACCAGGTTGCCGCCGAACAACAGGCGGGTCGCGATTCTGCGTTCTTCCAGATAATGCGTCACCTGGTTGCGCGAGAACGGAGCGTCCGGTCGCACCGCCATCGGGAAACCGAACCAGGACGGGTCGGAACCGGCGGTAGCTTCGGGGAGAACGAAGAATTCCTCCAACTCGCGCAGCCCCGCGCCGAGCGCTCCGAAGTTTCGCCGCCGCGCCTCGATGAAGCTGTCCAGCTTTTCCAGTTGCGCCACGCCCACGGCGGCCTGCATGTCAGTGAGCTTCAGGTTGTAGCCGATGTGGGAGTAGGTATATTTGTGGTCGTAGCCGCGGGGCAGGTCGCCGAGTTGCCGGTCGAAGCGCTTCCCGCAGGTGTTGTCGCAACCCGGCTCGCACCAGCAATCCCGGCCCCAGTCGCGGAACGATTCCACCAGCGTGCCGAGCAGCGGCTGGTTGGCGAGCACCGCGCCTCCTTCGCCCATGGTGATGTGGTGCGCCGGGTAGAAGCTCACCGTGGCCATGTCTCCAAACGTGCCGGCCTTCCGCCCCTGGTACGTGGAGCCGGCAGCGTCGCAACAGTCTTCGATGAGCCACAGGTTGTGCCGGCCGGCGAATTCGGTCACGGCCGCGAGGTCGAAGGGATTGCCCAGCGTGTGAGCGAAAATCATGGCGCGCGTGCGCGCCGAAAGCGCCGCTTCCAGTTGGGTCGCGTCCACGTTGTAAGTGGGGATCGTAATATCCACGAAAACCGGGACCAGGCCATTCTGCAAGATCGGATTCACGGTGGTCGGGAAGCCGGCGGCCACGGTGATCACTTCATCTCCCGGCGTCAAGCGCCGGTCGCCCAGCCGGGGCGACGTCAAGGCGGACACGGCGCACAAATTCGCCGACGATCCGGAGTTCACCAGCTTGCATTCGCGCACCCCCATCCAGCGCGCGAATTCCCTTTCGAAACGGGCGGCATAGCGGCCGGTGGTGAGCCAAAAATCGAGCGACGCATCCACCAGCAGCCGCATTTCGGCGGCGTCGAAAACCTTGCCCGAAACCGGCACGGCGCTTTCCCCGGCGGCAAAGGGACGGCCGGGGAAAGCCTCGGCGCAGTATTCGCCTACCAGGCGGAGAATCCGTTCGCGCAGTTCGCGGCTGCGTTCGCTCATGCCAGAAACTCCCGGTACCAGGAGATGGTGCGCTCCAATCCTTCCTCGAGCGTGAACAGCGGCCGCCAGCCGAGCAGGGTTCGGGCGCGGGTTGCGCTCAGCGACTGGCTGGGGATTTCGCACCTCGCCTCGTCGAGTACCTCGGGCTCCACGTCCGCCCGCATGGCGCTCACGATCCGTTTTACCAGCGCCATCACCGTCACCTCTGTTTCATTGGAGAAATTGAAAGCCTGGCCCCGCAGTTCGGGCCGGCAATGCAGTTGCTCCGCCAGCAGCATGTAGGCCGCGGCTCCATCTTCCACGTAGAAGTAGTCGCGCACGTACCGGCCGTCGGAGCGGATGACGGGCCGCTCGCCCCGCACGAGGCTCCTAATGGTGCCTGGCACGATCCGGTTCCAGTTCAGATCTCCGCCGCCGTAAAAATTCCCGCAGCGCGTCACCGCCACCGGCAAATCGTACGTACTGGCGTAGGACTGTGCGATCAGGTCGGCGCAGGACTTGCTCACGTCATAGGGATAGCGGCCGGCCAGGGGCGTGTCTTCGGTGTAAGGCAGGCGCTCCTGCGCGCCGTACGCTTTGTCCGAAGATGCGACGACGATGGAGCGCACCGCGGGTGAGCGGCGGCACGCTTCCAACACCGTCCAGGTGCCGCGAATGTTGCTTTCAAACGTCGAAACCGGGTTACGGTTGGCGATTCCCACAATCGTCTGAGCGGCCAGATGAATCACCACGCCGGCCTCATACTCGCCGATGGCGCGCTCTACCGTATCGCGGTCGCAAACGTCGCCGCGCACCACGTTCACGCGCGCCATGGCGCCGGAACGCAGGAGCTCGTTTTGAGGAACCCAGTCGCGCACCAGGCAGGCCACTTCGGCTCCCGCGTCCACCAGGCGGCGCGTCAGCCAACCACCCACCAGCCCGGTGGCTCCGGTCACCAGTACGCGGCGATCCCTCCAGAACCCGGGGCTCACTTCCACACCTTCCACGGCGCCGTGCCGCCGTTCCAGAGTTCGTTCAAATACTGGTATTCGCGGAAGGTATCCATGGCGTAAAAGAAACCGTCGTGGCGATATGCCATCAGCTCGCCCTCGGCGGCGAGCCGCTCCAGGGTTTCCCGCTCGAGGATACAGTCGTCCCCCTCGATGTAGTCGAACACGCCGCGATTGAAAACCATAAAACCGGCGCTGATCCAACTATCGGATTGGGGTTTCTCCTGGAACTGTCCGACCCGTCCTTCCGAATCGAGCGTCACGTTGCCGAAGCGGGAGATGGGCCGCACGGCCGTCACGCTGGCCAGCTTTCCGTGGGATTTGTGAAACTCGACGATGCCGGCGATATTGGCGTCGGTCAGCCCGTCGCCATAGGTTAGTAGAAAGGTGTCGTCCTCGATATACTTCCGGATCCGTTTGACGCGTCCTCCGGTCTGCGACTCCAGACCCGTATCCGCCAGGGTTACCTGGAAGTTCTGCTCCTCATGGGAACCATTGAAGTCGATATGCGACTTCCGGCCGAGGCATATGGTGAAATCGTTGTTCATGGCCTCGTAATTCAGGAAATAATCCTTGATCATGTTGCCGCGGTACCCGAGGCAGAGGACGAACTCCCGAAACCCGTAGTGGGCGTAGGTCTTCATGATGTGCCAGAGAATCGGCCGGCCACCCACCTCCACCAGGGGCTTCGGCCTGAATTCCGTCTCTTCGCGCAGGCGTGTGCCAAGACCGCCGCACAGCACCACCACTTTCATGGGAACTTTCCTCGCAAGTATTATCGGGTAGGGGCGCGCATGAGACTATACCCCGGAGGGTTAACTGCCTTAGTTATCTAAAGTATGCGGATTGCAGTGCGACCGGCTACCGCCTTCGTCGACATGCTGCCCCTGCTTTCGGGCTCGTTCCGTGAGCACCGTAGCAACCGCGCCCCGGGAGCTTTTGAAAAATCAAATTCCAGCCCCGCGTGAAACAGATAAATCCTTTGATTTCTTTATCCGCGTTCCTCTGTGCTCATTTGTGGCCACAGTCCCCGGGGCCGGAGCACATCGCAGTTCGCGCAGGGCGGTAAACTGAGTTTTTCCATCCTTCCATCGGGCTGATGGCCGATGCCAACTCCGCCTATCGCCTGGAAGACACCGCTCCCTTGAAGAAGCTGGACGATTTCTCGCCTGATGATGATTGAGCAGCCGCTTAGCCAGGAACGACATGACCGTTCACGCCGGGTCCCGCCAGGAGTCCATCGGTGGAAGGGCAGCGCCAGCCTATACGCTCTCATCGCCCTGATGATTGCCGGCTGGACCGGAAACTACATCGCCGGCAAGATCGCCCTCCACGTGTTTCCCGCGGTGCTGCTTTACGGTTTGCGCATTTCGATGGCCGGGGTCCTGATTTTGCCGG
>JBKQVG010000381.1:0-18710 GCA_052325345.1 Bryobacteraceae bacterium | reverse complement strand
CCAAGAACGCTTAAGCACCCCATCCCCAAGGATCGAACATTCTAAAGGCTGCAGTGCTATGGTATTTCTGAAGTGGACTGTACAGGCCGCATCCAATGAAACAGCGACGAGGTGTTTCCAGGCGAAGCCTTTTGCCCGGAACCGCGATGGCGGCCGCCGCGGCTGCATTCACCGCCAGGGCCGCCCAGGGTCCGGCGCCGGCGGCGCAATCCATATCCAGGTATCCGATCTTGGACACCGTGGATGTGTTGGTGATCGGGGGCGGCCCGGCGGGCATCGGGGCGGCGCTCGGCGCGGCCAAGGCACGGGCGAAAACCCTGGTGGTGGAAAACCAATCCTTCTTTGGCGGCGTCGCCGCATGGTCGTTGGGAATGCAGATGAATCAAATGCGCCCCTTTGGCCGCCCGCGGTCTGCTATCCACGAACTGCTCATCGGCAAACTCCGGGCCTATGGCGACCAGGCGGCGAGGCTGGGTACGCACGAGGTTTGGAGCAACGTCGAATACCTCAAGGTAGCCGTTCTGGACGCCTTGGACGAGGCCGGCGCCGGTTACCTGGTGCATGTGCGCGCGGTAGATGCGATCGTCGAGCGGAACCGGGTGACCGGCGTGGTGGTGGGCACTAAACGCGGACTCATGACCATCCGGGCCCGCGTGGTGGTGGACTGCAGCGGCGATGCGGATGTGGCATTCTATGCGGGCGCGGAAACCATGACCGATCCCGCGAGTCTGATGCCGATGACCTTGGCGCTGGCATTGTCGAACATCGACCCGTCGAAGACGCAGCCCGCCGACGTCGCGGCAGCCATCCGCAACGGCCGGAAAACCCGCCCGTTGGTTCCATCGGGCTTCGTCGAGGTGAAGCCCATCGCCAATAGCCGGAACTGGTGGGTGAATCACTCCGGCACCGCGGATTGGGGCCGCATGGACGCCACCGATCCGGTCGAGCGATCCCGGGCGGAATGCACCAGCCGGCGGCAGGCGCTGCAGATGGTGCAGGCCCTCCGCGAGTCCGGGAATCCGAATCTGGGCCGGATCGAATGGGCCGCCGGAGGCCCGCAGGTCGGTGTGCGCGAAACCCGCCGCGTGAAAGGAGTTTATGTCCTTTCCGAAGACGACGCCATGAACGGCCGCTCGTTTGACGACGCGATCGGCTGGCGCGCCGGGTTCCTGGATCAAGGCGGAGAAAAGGACGGCCGGTTCGTGAAGATGAAAGTACACGACGTGCCCTACCGGTCGCTGCTGCCCGAGACCCTCGACGGTCTATTGGTCGCCGGACGCTGCATTTCCGCCAGCCACACGGCCGCGGCGGCGGGTAAGAGCATGGGCAATTGCATGGCTCTGGGCCATGCGGCCGGCGTCGCCGCTGCCTTGGCTTCGCAAGCCGGAATTCTGCCTCGCGACGTGAAAGTACCGGAATTGCGGGATCGCCTGCGGGCGGACGGAGTGAGTTTCGAAGTGCGGGACCGCGAGCAGAAGAACCTGGCCGACCCTGCCGGCGCCCTGCCGCCGCCTCAGCTCCAGCCGTAACTGGCGGGCGCGAAAAGGTTGCCGCACTGTTCCAGCATCTCGCTCCGCAGTTCGTCTTCGTCGCGCGGCAAGCCGCCCAGCTCATTCTCGATCCGGTCGAGCCACCGTTTTTCCTTTACGCTGAGTTTCAGCCTTCCGTCGCCGATCCGCTCCCTCAGCTCGCACACCGCTGCCTTGCCGGCCGCAACCGTCCGCTGATAGTCGGTATCGGCGTTGACAATGGCTTCCGCGATCCGGAACGTGGCCCCGGTCGACAGCACCGCCGCTTGCGGACTCAGGTTTTCATCCGAGGCGCACAGCCAGTCGCGGAGCAAGAGTGCCTGCCCGGTGGACGCGGCCACATTCATCAAGCGGCAGTCATAGGCCAGAAGTTCCGTGTAAGCCTCCGGCGCGCTTCCCGAAAGCAGCCGAACGTTCTGGACCGATTCGTTGCTCCACAAATCGCAAACACTCGCCGCGATATTGCCCACTGGGCTGAAATGCGCGCAACTGGCCGATTTGCCTTCCATCGAGATGGGGCAGCCCGTAATCGCCTTGATGATGGGCCCTTCATACGCGCAGTCTTTGGAAGGCCCCACCGCGCCATGTTCGAACGCCGCCAGGCTGCGCACCGCGCTCATGGCCCGCACCACGGCCGCCAGCACTTCCGGCAGCATCTTCTGGTGCGCAAGCTGCATCGCCGTGTTGGCGAACCCGCACGCCGTGTCGCCCCCGGCAATCGCGTGGCCGCCCGATGCGCACATGGCCGAGATCCGGCCCCAAAGCCAGGCCGTGTCGCGCGGCGCCAATACGCCCAGCGCGAACACAATGGCGCGCATGTCGGCGTACATCAACCCCCGGTCGTGGACTTCCTTGCCCCCCACCGATTCGATCGAAACAATGTCCGCTCCCGCTTCGATCGCGAGCTGGAACGACCTTTTCAGGTTCTCCCAAGGGCCGCCCTCGCGCAGCACCGGCGGTCTGGTCTGGTCGCGGAGGTCGGTAGGCGTGACCCGCAGCGCGCATCGCAGGCCACGCTTTTCGTGCGCCTCCGCCAGGCGTTGGTGCAACAGGCGGGTGATTTCGGCGCCCCACTCCGGATTGGCTGTCATGGCCGGCAGTAATTCGAACTCCAGAACGATCCCCGGTACCTGCAAGGCGACCGCGCGCTTCAGGATTCCGGCTGCCATCTCCCGGTACTGCGCCATCACCTGGCTCCACGTGCCGGCATCGATCTCAATCGCCGGCAGGG
Organism: Bryobacteraceae bacterium; assembly: GCA_052325345.1. Classification (GTDB taxonomy): domain Bacteria; phylum Acidobacteriota; class Terriglobia; order Bryobacterales; family Bryobacteraceae; genus JBEKYD01. The sequence goes on along the minus strand of JBKQVG010000381.1, from coordinate 15,950 downwards.
TGAAATTCACTTCCGGAAACACCAATCCGCCGCCGATCACCAGGTCGAAGCCGCAGCTTACCGGCCGCGGTGACCATCCGTAGATAAGTCGCTGCCGGTCAGGGATGGCTAGCGCGCGGTACCGCATCACCGGTGTTCTCCATGAAAGTCCGGGCCAATTGGACCGCGCCGAACGCGTTGTCGCTGTAGCCGTCGGCTCCAATTTGCTCGGCGTACTGGCGAGTCACCGGCGCCCCGCCCACCATCACCCTCACACGGTCGCGCACTCCCGCCCGCCCCAGGGCCTCCAGCGTCGTCTTCATCGCCGGAAGGGTCACGGTCAGCAGGGCCGATAACGCCACGATGTCGGGAGCTTTTTGTTTCACTGCATCCACGAATCTGGACGCGGAAACGTCCACGCCCAGATCATGAACCTGGAAACCGCCGCCCTCCAGCAGCGCCGAGACCAGGTTCTTTCCAATATCGTGGAGGTCGCCTTGCACCGTTCCGATGACTACCTTTCCGGCCGGCTCGGCGCCGCCCGCCGCCAACAGCGGTTGCACGACTTTCAGCGCCGCCTTCATGGCGCGTCCGGACATCAGAAGCTCGGGAACGAAGTATTCTCCGGATTCAAACCGCCTGCCAACCTCGTCCATGGCCGGAATCATGCGCCTGGCAACCAGGTCGCCGGCATTCGAGCCCCTGCCGATCGCCTCCGCGGTCAGTGCGCCAGCGGCATCGGCTTGCCCGTTCAGAATGGCCGCATAAAGCTCATCGCCCTGGTCCATCGGATCCTCGCCAAGAATTTAATTCAATAGTCAAACTATATAGTGGCATCAAGCGGGCCGGGATTCAAGGTTAATTTGGATAATCGGACTCTGTTGGCCGTATTTGAGGCTAGGCTCGCGGCGCCACGCGGCGGGCATTGAATTCCTTGAGAGCTTCCAACATGGCAAGGATGTTCTCTCGCGGCATTCCCGGACTGGCGCCGCCGCCCACCGACAGAACGATTCCCTCGCCGCCCGATCCTTCCAGCACATCGAGCGTCGCTTCCTTCACCTGTTCCGGCGTCCCGCGCACTCCGATCTCCAGCGGATTCACATTCCCCATCAGGCACATTCGCCCGCCCAGCCGCCGCTTCACCTCGCGGATGTTCTTCTGCTTTCCCCAATTGAGCACCTGGAATCCGGCGTCCGGCAGGTGCTCCAGGCAGGCGCCGATATCGGCATCGTTGTGGTACACCTTCACCCAATCCTTCGGAAACGCTTCGCAGATGCGCTTCAGGTAGGGGTGCGCGAACTCCATGTAGTGGTTCTTGCCAATGAACCCGACAATATCGTCGAGAATGAGAATGCCTTCAACGGTGTCTCCCATGGCCGCGTGCTGAGCCTTCAGCCAGTCGATCACCACCCGCGTACAGAGGTCGATCAATTTGTGCGCGCCCTCGGGGTTCTCCACCAGGTCCATCATGAAATTCGTGGTTCCGCGCACAAAGCCCGCCGTGCACAGCGGCCCGCGCGAAGTGACCATCGGAAGAATGTGACCCAGGTCCAGAATGCGCTGGCGCTGCATTTTGATGCGATGCAGGGTCAGGGCGGCAAATCCGTCCTTCTCCACATCGTATTCCGGGAACTGGTCGATATCCTCCAGCCGGTACAGCGTGTGGCTCTCGCTCGGGGTGGCGTCCCGCCAGAACTTGATCTTCGTCCCGAGCACCGAAGGCTCCGCCGCCATCCCATACTCCATCCACCAGGAGGGGACGAAAATGATGTCGGGAAACTCCCGCATGATCTTCAGGTTGGACTGAAACCAGACTTCCGGATCGAGATAATAGTCCAGGTGCGAAATTCCCAAATACCCGGGCATCCATGGGCTGTCGACGATCAGCGCCATGGGAATCTCCTCCAGTTTCTCCAGCCGTGCGGCCCGCTTGAACGTCTCCCACTGTTGCGGCAACATACGATTCCCTTACTTTCCGTCGGATCGCTACACGAACCCTTAATAGTTGTAACCTCAAACTATAAATCCGCGACATAGTGAAAAGTCAAGTCCCTTCTTCCGGCGGGGCGGACGCCCTCGTCCGCGCTCTTGCTTCGTTCTCGCTCACCCCAACTAGCCACTGGCCGCGCGCACCGTGGCGGCGGCATCGCCCGGAGCGACTTCCCGCGTCCGCAGCGTGGCGCGCTCGATGCACTCCACCATGCCAGTCTCCAGTTTCCTGCCCACCACGATGCGCCGTGGGATGCCGATCAGGTCGGCATCTTTGAACTTGACGCCGGGACGCTCGTCACGGTCGTCGAGCAGGGCGTCGAGACCCGCGGCGAGGCAATCGCCGTAAATGGCGTCGGCGGCCTGGCGTTGGGCGGGATCGCCATAGTTGGCCGGAGTGACGACCACGTCGAAGGGGGCCACGGCGGGCGGCCACACCAGGCCGTTGGCGTCATGGTAGAGCGCGGCGGCGGCGGCCAGCAGCCGGTCCAGGGTGAGCCCGCAGCCGCCGGTACGGACGGGCGCTTCGCGGCTGTCGGCGCCGGCTACGTGCAGGTCGAGCGGCTCGCCTTCGTGCCCGGCGGCCAGGTGAGCCAGGCGAAAGGCCGGCCGCATTTCCAGCGGCGCGCCGCAGCGGGGGCAGCCATCCCCGGGTACGGCGAGGCGCAGATCGTGCCACTCGGGTGAAAAGTCCTCGCCCGGCGTAACATTTCGGAGGTGGTAATCGTTGCGGTTGGCGCCGGCGATGAGGTTGCGCCGGCCGCGGAGAGCGAGGTCGCCGATCAAACGCACGCCGCGCACCGCATGCTGGTCTGAATCCAGCGGTCCCAGCGAGCCGGCATCGGCGCCGAACCACTGGCGGATTTCTTCGGGCCGCGCGGGGCGGAAGGGCGCGAACCCGGAGGCCGCGGCGAACTTGGCCTCGCTCAACTGGTGATCGCCGCGGACCAATGCCAGCACCGGCTTGTCGCCGGCCATCAGGACTAGGCTCTTGATCTGCGAGGTGGCGGGCAAACCCGTAAATCGCGCCACGTCGTCGATGGTTTTTTGCCCTGGGGTAGGGAAGGGCTCGGGGGCCAGATCGCCGGTTGGATCGCCGCCGGCGGGCGGCCGGGCCACGGCGGCGGCGCGTTCCCAATCGGCCAGCCAGCTACAGGCCGGGCAGGCTGCCAGCCGGTCCGCGCTGGCTTCGAGCGGCAGCACCAGATCCTCGGCGTGGATGCCCTCGAGGGAGGCGTCCGCCGCTTGGCCAGCCAAGCCGCATGACTCGGCCAACCGCCGGAACGCCTGGAGGAACTTTTCGTACCAGGCCTCGACGACGACGCCGTCCATCCCAAACCAGCACGCGGACAGGGTGCGGTCCGCCAGCGAATACCACGCCAGCGGGAGTTGCTTGTAGCTGCGCAGATCGCCGCGCGCGACCAGCGGAAGCTGGGCTGCCGCCGGCACGCCCACCTCCAGCGCGCCCAGCCGCTCCATTTCGGCATGAACCTGGCGCGCGATCCTGCCGAAAGACCGCTGCGCCAGCGGCAGGTAGCCGTCGGCGCCGCTGGCGCAAGGCCGAATGTAGCCGGCGCGGATCAGCAGCGCGCGGCCCGGCCCCTCCGCCGGCGGCGTGGCACGCAGAGTGGGAATGAACAGCTTGCTCCAGCGCATGGGCTGTAACCCGCAATTCTCACACAGTTTAATAGTGCTTAGTGGAGCGGGCCTCCCGATCGGCCTTTCCTCGATGAGAGTTGCCCTATGCCCGGGGAACCGGCCACAAAGATCGCCGGCCCTGCCGCACATGCTAGAATCGGGGTTTCCCGATATGAAAGTCGCTATTGCAGCCGACCACGCCGGGTTTGCGCTCAAGGAGAAACTTCGAGCCCAACTGGCCGCGGAAGGCCATGAAGTGCTGGACTTCGGCCCCGCGTCGGACGAATCCTGCGATTACCCCGATTTCGCCCAGCCGGTGGCGCGCCAGGTATCCGAGGGCCGCTCGGACCGCGGTATTCTGGTCTGCTCCACCGGAATCGGAATGGCCATGGCCGCCAATAAAGTGGCGGGAATCCGGGCCGCCCCGGCTTCGAGCGAGGACGAAGTGCGGCTGACGCGGGAGCACAACGACGCCAACGTGCTCACGCTCGGAGCGCGATACCTCGACGAAGACCGCGCTCTCTCCATGGTGCACCTGTTCCTCGACACCGAATTCGCAGGCGGTCGCCACGCCCGCCGCGTGGCCAAGATTGCCCGCCTGGAGCAAGAGCGCTAGCCGCCTTCGCACAAGTCCCAGGCCGGAGGGAGCCGAGTTACCCATATGACACCAGCCGAAGTTTTACAGCGGCCATTGGCCGAGGTCGATCCTGAGATCTACCGTGCGATCCGCCAGGAAGCCGCCCGCCAGCACGGGCAGCTCGAGCTCATCGCCAGCGAGAATTTCACCTCCGAAGCCGTGCTGGAAGCCACTGGCAGCGTCTTTACCAACAAGTACGCCGAGGGCTATCCGGGCAAACGCTATTACGGAGGCTGCGAGTTTACCGACGTGGTCGAGAACCTGGCCCGCGAACGCGCCATGCGGCTATTCGGGGCCGAATACGCCAACGTGCAGCCGCACGCCGGTTCGCAGGCCAACCAGGCCGCCTACGCCGCTGTGCTTTCGCCCGGCGACACCATTATGGGCTTGAACCTGGCCCATGGCGGGCACCTCACCCACGGCCATCCACTCAACTTTTCCGGCAAGACGTACCACGTGGTGCCCTACAACGTGCGCCGCGAAGACGAGCTCATCGACTACGACGAATTGGCGCGGCTGGCCCGCGAGCATTCGCCGCGCATGATCGTCGCCGGCGCCAGCGCCTACCCCCGCATTCTGGATTTCGCCCGCTTCCGCGAGATTTCCGACGAGGTGGGCGCGGTGCTGCTGGTGGACATGGCGCATATCTCCGGCCTGGTGGCCGCGGGCCTTCATCCCAACCCGTGCCAGTGGGCCGATATTGTCACCAGCACCACCCACAAGACCCTGCGCGGTCCGCGCGCCGGTTTGATCCTGGCCAAGGCAAAATATGGCGCGGCCATCGATAAAGTGGTTTTCCCGGGAATGCAGGGCGGCCCGCTGGTGCACGTGGTGGCGGCCAAGGCGGTTTGTTTTCTCGAAGCCCAACAGCCGGAATTCGCGGTCTATCAGAAGCAGGTGGTGGCGAACGCCCGCGCGCTGGCCGAAAGCCTGGTCGGTCACGGCTTCCGCCTGGTCAGCGGCGGCACCGATACCCACTTGATGCTGGTGGACGTGTTTTCCCAAGGCGTGCGCGGCAAGGAAGCCGAGAAGGCCCTCGACCGCGCGCGCATCACCGTCAACAAGAACGCCATTCCCTTCGATACCAACCCGCCGTTCAACCCCAGCGGCATCCGCCTGGGATCGCCCGCGGTGACTACGCGCGGTTTCGGCGAAGCCGAAATGCGGGAAGTGGGCGGCCTGATTGCCGAAGTCCTGCGGCACATAGGGGACGAAGCCGTTCTGGCCGCCGTGGCCGGCAAAGTGGCCGCCCTCACCGAACGCTTCCCGCTGTATGCCTGGAGGCGCGACCGCGGCCAGGACTGATCGAGAACGTGTATTACAACATGTCAGAGTCTTTTGCTGCAGCGACGAATTTTCGTGTCCTTCGCCTGTGGAGTAGGCCTTTGGCCTGCATCGGCCGGCTTTCGAGCCAATGTTGCGCCGAGTCGAATCTCTCCTCTCGTCCAAGACCGGGCGCCGGCGATCTTGTCGCTGGTGTTTTTGGTTGCTCTGCTTCCCTGTATTACAGCCTGCCAGATTCAGTTGCCGCCGCAACGACCTTCGTGGCGCACGCACTCGCGCGTGCCGCGTCGAGACTCCGAACTCCTGATGTCGTGGCTTCGGCGATCCGTGGGTGGGACAGACCATCGTTTTTCGTGGTCTGTCAGGCCCTCGCCAGCCCACGACCGCTTGACAGACGACAAAAAAAGATCGTCTGTCCCACTGGTTTCTCGCGCCGATTCCACATCAGTTGGGTCAGCCAATCTTTTTCAATACGCGGAAACAGCCGCGCGACATCAGGAGTTCGGAGACTCATCTCGACGCCTCCGCTCCACCAGGAAAATCCTGTGTATTGGTTGTCGCCGCCGTTGTTTGGTTGCGGCTATGCCGCTCTGTGGGGCAGGTTGGTAACCTGCGGACCGATTGGCAATCGGTCCCCCCGGCAGGCCGGAACATGGCTTAACCTTAGGTCCATAATCGTACGAATTCGGAGACTCGCGCAATCGAGCCTATGCCATTAAATATCGTAATCGACGCTCGAAGAGTGAAGGACTTCGGCATCGGCACCTACATCCGCGGCCTGGTGCATGGTCTGGGCCGCATCGATTCCAGCAACCGCTATACCCTGGTCGCCGGCGCGGAGGACGCCCGCGCTCTGGCCGGCATCCCGGCAAATTTTCAGGTGGCCGTCTATACCAGGCCGGACGATTCGCACTGGGACAACCTGCTGTTCCCCATGTTCATCCGCCGTATCCAACCCGACCTGGTGCATATTCCCTTGAACCGCGTGCCGCTGTGGATGCCGCGGCCTTACGTGGTGACGATTCACGACATGGCCAACCTGTTGTTTGAAGCTGAACATTCGAGCCTGCGGCTGTCTTTGCGCCGCTGGCGATTTCGGCGGGGGTTGAAACGGGCCAGTTTCCTGATTGCCGTTTCCGACGCCACCAGGCGCGACGTGGAGAATACCATGAACCTGCCGCCCGGCCGAATTCGCCGTATCTACAACGCCCCCGACGCGGAGTTCTCTTCCGGCGCATCGGCGCCAAGCCCGGAACAAAACGGGCGCATCCTGGAACGCTACCAGATTCAGTACCCATACCTCCTCTACGCCGGAAATATCCGGCGGCACAAGAACATTCCCCGCCTGGTGGAGGCCTTTGCGGTCTTGCGCGAGCAGCTCGTCGATCAGCCCCGGTACCGCGACCTGCACTTGATCCTGATCGGCGATACCATCGCGCAAAACTCCGCCGTGCGCCAGGCCGTTTTTCGCAGCCGCGTCGAGCACCTCGTCCGCTTTCTCGGCTTCGTTCCCGCCGATACCCTGCGCTGTTTCTATCAGTCGGCCGCCGCCTTCGTGTTTCCCTCGCGCTATGAAGGTTTCGGCCTGCCGCCGCTCGAAGCCATGGCCTGCGGAACGCCCGTAGTCACTTCCAACGTCAGCTCGCTGCCCGAAGTGGTGGGCGACGCGGCCATGCTGGTCAATCCGGAAAACGTGTTCGATATCGCCCGCGGCATCCGCGAGGTGCTGCTGGATCAGTCCGTGCGGTGCGCCCTGGTACAAAAGGGCTTCGCGCAGGTGGCTCGATTCAGTTGGCAGGACACGGCGCGGCAGGTACTGGAGATCTATCGCGAGGCCGCCGGCCAGCGGCATCGTATAAAGTAGAGCTTTCGGCGTTCAGCGGTCAGCTTTCAGCCAAGCAATGGCCAGCCCAGGCACGGTAGCTGATCGCTGACCGCTGATAGCCGAAAGCTTTTTATGCGTTCTCTACTCTTCGCCGCCGCCTTCCTGTTCAGCTCCATTTTGGTTCGCGCGCAGAGCAACTACGAAATTCAGGTGTATGCCTCCGACCTGGTCCCGCCCGGCGTTACCATGACCGAGCTGCACAGCAATTTCACCGTCGATGGATTCAAGACCAGGATCGACGGCGTGCTTCCCGACAACCACGCCGAGCACGAAACCCTGGAGATCACGCACGGATTCGACCAGTGGTTCGAGACCGGTTTTTACGTGTTTACCAGCATCCAGAACGGCACCTGGTATTATGCAGGCTCGCACCTCCGCCCGCGCATCGCCGTGCCGGAGAAATACCATCTGCCGGTGGGCCTGAGCCTCTCCACCGAATTCGGCTGGGTGCGGCCGAATCTTTCGGCCGACACCTGGACCTGGGAGATCCGGCCCATCGTGGATAAGAAAATCGAGAAATGGTACCTGTGCTTCAATCCGGCAATCGAGAAATCCTTCCGCGGACCGGAGCAGCCGCGCGGCTACGAGTTTTCACCGAATTTCAAGTTCAGCTACGACGTCACCAGGAGGGTCGCCGCCGGGATTGAATATTACGGCGCGCTCGGCCCGATCACCGGCTTCGATGCCGTGCGCGACCAGCAACACCAGATTTTTCCCAACGTGGACGTCGACTTCGGCAAAAACTGGGAGTTCAACTTCGGCGTTGGCGCCGGCGTCACCCAAGCCACCGAGCGCCTGCTGGTCAAAGCGATCTTGGGATACCGGTTTAACTACAAAGGCCAATAGGCGGCACTGGCGCTTTCATCGGTGTCTTATCCGTGGCTCGGACTGGAATGCTTCACAACTCCTCTCCCAGCCGTTCCAGCGCTGCCCCCAGTTCCTCCTCTTCTTCTGGAAACACGGTTCGTAGATCCAGCAGCAGCCTGTCGTTCTGAATGCGTGCGATAACCGGCGGTTTGCCGTCGCGCAAGCGCCTCTCGGCCCCCGGCGCATCGCCTTCGAGTGCGATCAGCCAGGTGCGCAGCGGCTGCTCTGGCGTCGCGCCGCCGCCGATTACCGACTGCCCCTCGATCAGCGTGGCGCGCAGCCGCGGAAGGCGCCGCAACAATGCTTCCGCGCGCGCGCGAATGGCCGCGGCCGGCTGGCGGATCATGGCCAGAGCGGGAATCCGCTCCCACTCCTCGAACAGCAGATGACGAAGCGTGTTCCCCAGCGCCTGGTAGGCCAGCTTGTCGAGGCGCAAGGCGCGAAACAGCGGGTTGCGGCGAAGGCGTGCGACCAGCTCCGGCTGTCCGGCCACGATGCCGGCTTGCGGGCCGCCCAGCAGTTTATCGCCGCTGAACGAAACCAGGCTGGCTCCGGCGGCCAGGCTGTCGCGGACCAGCGGCTCGCAGATGCCGAACGGACGGAGGTCGACGATGCAGCCGCTGCCCAGGTCTTCGTACAGCGGCAGGCCGCGCTCGCGCGCCAAAGCGGCCAGCTCCCGCAGATCCGGCCGGGCCGCGAAACCGGTGACGCGGAAGTTGCTGGGATGGACGCGCAGCAGCAGCCGCGTACGGTCGCCGATGGCGTCGCGATAGTCCTCGATGCGGGTGCGGTTGGTGGTTCCCACTTCGCGCAAAATGGCGCCCGAGCGGGCCATGATTTCCGGAATCCGAAAGCCGTCGCCGATTTCGATCAACTCGCCGCGCGATACCACCACCTCCGCGCCGTGGGCGAGCTCGTTGAGGGCCAATAACACGGCCGCGGCATTGTTGTTGACGGCTATCGCGGGCGCGTCCAGCAGCCGCTCCAGCAGCGCGCCCGCGTGGGTGTCGCGCTTGCCGCGCCGGCCGCCAGCGAGATCGTACTCGAGGTTCGAATAACCGGGCAGGGCGGTCAGTTCCCCCAGCGGCGCGCGCCCCAGGTTGGTGTGCAAAACTACGCCCGTAGCGTTGATCACCCGCACCAGCGACGGCCGCCCGAGTTCCGCCAGCGCCCGCTCGACGCGTTCTTCGACTTTCATGGCCGAGGGCTCTCCGCCGCGAATTTCCCGCCGCATCTCGTCCAGCGCCCGCCGCACTTCCGCGACCAGCAAAGCCCGTGGAAGTTTTTCGAGCGACGGCAGTAGCCGGTCGAGCACTTCATGCACCGCCGGCAACTCGCTCAGGTTTCCGTGTTCCGTCACGTTCCGCTCTCCACCGCAACGATAGTAAGTGCTTGCCGCCGCCGGTTGCAAGTGCGGAGAATGAAAGCCCGAAGCGCCGGTGCTCAGAATGCCGTTCGCTGTACCAGCAGCCGACCAGCCCGGGCAGATGGCGGCCATGGCGGAAAGCGCGGGCCGACGTTATCATTGGGAAGTGCCGCTCCTTATGTTTGTAAGAAGGTGAGAATTATGGCTTTGATCGAGGGCTTTCGTGTCCAGAACTACCGCGCGTTGAGGGACATCACCATTGGCAAGCTGTGGAATCAGCAGGACACCCCGGCTCTCACCCCGCTCGTGGCGGTCATCGGCAGGAACGGAGTCGGCAAGAGCACCTTGTTCGACGCCTTCGGGTTTCTGTCGGACTGCCTGGCCGTGGGTGTGGAGGAAGCCTGCGACCTGAAGCAAAGGGGCGGCTTCGACCGGCTGGTTTCCTCCGGAGAGAGCGGGCCGATTCACTTTGACATCTACTATCGTGAGAGTCCCGGCGACCGGCCAATCACGTACGAGCTCTCAATACACCGCGACAAGTCCGGCCGTCCCTTCGTCGCCGAAGAGCGCTTGCGCCAACGCCGTAAAGGGCAGAGCCGAGGCTGGCCTCTGTCGTTTCTTTACTTGAAAGGCGGGGAGGGACAGGCATGGGCCGGAGAGGAAAGTTTCGAAGGCGAAGAGTCGGGTCGAATTCCTGTCGAACTAACCGACCGGAGAAAGCTCGGCGTTGCCACATTGGGGACGCTCAAGGCTCATCCGCGTATTGCAAAGTTCAGGAAGTTTCTTGAGAGTTGGTATTTGAGTTACTTTACGCCCGACGCGGCGCGCAGCCTGCCAATGGCCGGCCCGCAGAAGCATTTGAACATGCACGGCGACAACCTCGGGAATGTCGTTCAATTCATGGAGCGTGAGCACAAAGATCGATTTCAGTCGATTCTGAACAGGATCGCTTCGAAAATTCCGGGCATCAATAGGATCGACACGAAAAAAACAGACGACGGCAGGCTGCTCCTTCGATTCAACGACCGCGGGTTTCAGGACCCTTTCTTTGCGCAGCAGATGTCGGATGGCACGCTGAAAATGTTTGCCTACATGTTGCTACTGGAGGACCCGGATCCCGCGCCCTTTATCTGCATCGAGGAGCCGGAAAATGGCCTCTACCATAAACTGCTGGAGGCCCTTGCCGCTGAGTTTCGAACGCGCGCCACCGGCAAGAGGAATGCACCGCAAATCTTCGTTACCACCCACCAGCCATACTTCGTAGACGCGTTGGCGCCTGAGGAGACCTGGGTGCTCGAGAAAGGCGCCGACGGCTTCTCGACGATCAAGCAAGCTAGCGCGGATTCGACCGTGCAGAATATGGTTGAACAGGGGCTTCCCCTCGGCAGTCTGTGGTATAGCGACTATCTGGACGCGAGGCCCGCGTAATGCACTTCGAGGTTCTGGTCGAGGACGCATCCGGTGAGCGGCTCCTTGGCTGGTTGCTGCCGAAAATCCTCGGCAAATATGAGGACCCGCATACCTGGAGGATGCATGCCTACAAGGGAATCGGCAGGATTCCCCGAGATCTCCGGGGTAAGACCGATCCGTGGAAGCGCATCATTCTGGACCAATTGCCGAGGATACTGGCTGGGTATGGGAGAAGCCTTCACGGCACAAACTCCGCGGTCGTTTTGGTCGTCGACCTCGATGACAGGGATTGTGTCGGTTTCAAGCGGGAGTTGCTGCAAATCCATAAGCGGTGCCACCCCAGGCCGAATGTTCTCTTTCGGCTCGCCATAGAGGAGATGGAGGCTTGGCTGCTCGGCGACAAAAGCGCAATCCTCAAAGCATTTCCAAGAGCGAAGACAAATGCCCTTCACTCCTACCGCCAGGACTCGATCTGTGGAACATGGGAAGCGTTGGCCGATGCTCTGTTCCCCGGGGGTTCACCCGTGCTCAAGGCGCAAGGTTACCCGAGGATCGGAGAGGAGAAGTGCCGATGGGCCTCTCTGATCGGGGGGCACCTTGACGTTGAATCCAATCTATCCCCGAGTCTCCGCGTTTTCAGGCTTGGCCTGCTGAAGTTGTCGGGCACCGAAGCATAGACGTCGGGACGATTTTCATTCTCACACCTTCAGGAACCACCTTCTCCGGTGCATGCCGTATGCCACCAGGTACATGGCCGCCGTGAAGGCCAGCGAGTACAACAGCGAAGCATTGGCCGGAGAGGCTAGAGGCACAAACAGCGCGTGATAGAGATACCTTTGCAGGGTTACCGGGCCGGAGACGGAATTCCAGCGAATGGCGGAGAGAGCCTCGGCGGCGAACTCCGACACCATATACACGGCAATCGCATTCATTCCCAGAGTCACCAGCGGTCTCACCGGCTTGTGCCAGCCCAGGCCGTCGACCAGCCAGGCGAACATGGCGAAGACCACGAAATCCAAGCCGGCCATGAAGAGGCAGAAGGAATCCGTCCACAATTTCTTGTTGATGGGCAGCCAGTAACTGCAGATGGCGCCGGCGGCGAGCAGCAGGTTGCCGGCCAGGAAAAGCCACGTCATGCGCTCGGGTAGCGTTCGGCGCAGCCGGAGCAAGTGGCCGGCCAGGAGGCCGAATAACGTGGTGGCGATGGCCGGAAGGGTGCTGACGATGCCTTCGGGGTCCCAGGTCTTGGTGGGTCCGTAATTGTGGCTGCCGAGGACCATGTGGTCGATGTAGTGAGCGAAATTGCCTTCCACGTCGAGGCGTCCGGGGCCGAAACCCGGCACCGGAACCAGCGTCATCAGCATCCAGTAGGCGGCAAGCAACCCGATCAACCAGGCGATCTGCCCGCGAACGCCGGCGTAAAGAAAAAGGACCGACGTCACCAGGTAGCAGATGGCGATCCGCTGCAGCACCCCGAGGATACGTTGCGTGCCCAGGTTGAAATGCGGGAACGCGTAGACGGCCAGCCCCAGAACGAACAGGATGGCGGCGCGCCGGAAAATCTGCGGCAACAGGCGCGCGCGCGGAATACCCTCGGCTACGCGCTTACCTAGAGAAAGGGTGATGGCGACGCCGACAATCCACAGGAACGAGGGAAACACGGTATCGGTGACGGTCCAGCCGTTCCACTCCGAGTGGCGCAACTGCAGGTAGGCGTCGTGCTCGCTGCCGTTGTTATTGACCAGCACCATCAGGGCCATGGTGAGGCCGCGGAAAGCGTCGAGCGAAACTAATCGCCGCGGCGTAGCGGTAGGGGTCGCGAAGACCGGTTCGGTGGATGGGGCGGCGGAAGTGGGGGTCATACGCTCTCCGTGATTGAGATTGAGCCGAGGGGCAATGCGCCGCCGCGTTCGTGATCGAGGAGCCAGCGTTTGCGGGCGAGGCCGCCGCCGTAGCCGGTGAGGGCGCCGTTGGCGCCGATGACGCGATGGCAGGGTACCACGATAGCGACGGGGTTGGATCCGTTGGCGAGGCCGACGGCGCGGCAGGCATTGGGGCGTCCGATGCGGGCGGCCAGTTGGCCGTAGGTGGTGGTGGAACCGGCGGGTATCTGGCGAAGCGCGGCCCACACCTCGAGCTGGAACGGTGTGCCGCGGGCGTCGACGGGGATGCGATCGATAGCCGTGACTTCGCCGGCGAAATAAGCTTCGAGCGAATCGCGGATTTCGGGCGGCGCGGCGGCCGGTACCGGGCGGTGGGTGCCGTAATGGCGTTCGAGATTGCGATGGAGCCTGTGATCGGCGTGGCGATCGTCGTCGTCGTGAAGGTCGAGCATGCGCAGCGCCACCTGGCCCGCGGTGCGGCTCCAGACCAGGCGCAGGACGCCGATGGGCGAAGTCATGCGATCGAGGAACAGTTCCATGGGCGTACAATCCAGAGTACTGCGGCAAAGCGACCTTGGGCAGGGGGGAGCGATAAATTTCGCGTTTTCGACCTGCCCGCTCATCGGCAAGAGTAGTCCGCTCATGGCTCAATGGCGTCCGCCTGCGAGTTCGTTCTAGGACCGAAACGAGTGAGCCGGGACAATAGTAAAGATGACGATACGGGCGTCGGTGTGTCTCGCTGGGTTCGGCTTGCTTTTCTTTTCCGGCGTTGGTTTTACCCAGTCCAGCAGCGGCACTTCCGGCACCATTCGAGGCTCGGTGCTGGATCCTTCCGGCGCCGCGATTAGCGGCGCGGTGGTGGAACTTCACAACCCGGTGTCGCACTATGACCGGAACACGCGGGCGGACGCGCAGGGCAGGTTCGCATTCGACAACGTTCCCTTTAACAACTATCATTTGAGCGCCACCGCGCCGGGTTTCCAGACGGGCAACCAGGACGTGGACGTGCGCTCGGCAATCCCGCTGGAGATCAAGGTCGCGCTCGCGCTCGGAGCCACCAACACCACGGTCACAGTCGAGGCCGAGGCTGCGGACCTGCTAACCAACGATTCGACGGTCCAAACCGACGTGGACCGCGCGTTGTTCGACAAGCTTCCGCTCGAGAGCCAGTCTTCCTCGGTCAGTTCCCTGGTGACGCTGGCCACGCCGGGGATCTCGGCGGATTCCAACGGCCTCTTTCACGGTTTGGGCGACCACGCCTCCAATTCCTTCTCGGTGGACGGCCAGCCGATTTCCGACCAGCAGAGCAAGGTCTTCTCCAACCAGATTCCGATCGACTCGGTGCAATCGATGCAAGTGATCGAAGGCGCGCCGCCGGCCGAATATGGCGATAAGACCAGCGTAGTGATCGTGGTCACGACGCGCTCGGGCATGGGCATGCATCAACCCCACGGCGATATTACGGGCTCGTACGGGACGTTCGGCAGCGGAAGCGGGTCGGCCAATCTGGGATACGGCGGGAACAACTGGGGCAATTTCATCGCCCTCAGCGGCATGGATACCGGCCGCTTTCTGGACGGGCCGGAATTCAACGTCATGCACGATCACGGCAACCAGGGGAACGTATTCGAGCGCTTCGATTTGAAGCCGTCTTCGGCCGATACGGTGAACTTCAATGTCAGCTATACGCGGTCGTGGTTCCAGAACCCGAATTCCTACGACGCGCAGACGGCGGACGCCTGGTCGGGCCTGGTGGTGAATGACGGCGGTTTGGGACCTAATGGGCAGGTGGTCGGGCCGACCGACCAGCGATCCAAAATCCGCACGTTTAACCTGGCGCCTACCTGGACCCGTCTGACGAGCCCGCACACCGTGTTCACGTTCGGCGCTTTCGCGCGGCAGGACCAGTATAATTACTATCCGAGCGACAATCCGTACTCCGATTTCATCCCCGGCGTGCAGGGGCTGAGCATCGGCCAAAACCGGCGCCTCACCAACCTGGGAGCGCACGCCGACCTCTCCTACGCCAAGGGCGTCCACAACCTGAAGGTGGGCGTGATGTACGAAGACACGATTCTGACCGAGAGAGACAGTTTCGGGCTGGTGGACCCGACCACCAACGCGGTTTGCCTGAACGCGGATGGAAGCCCGGACACCGCAGTGGGGCTGACCAATCCGGCGGGATGCGTGGGCGCGCTCCAGCCCAATCCGAATTTCATCCCGCTGCTGGGCTGCTACGATTTGACCCGGCTGGGGCCGCTGCCGGCTTCCGACGGCTGCCCGAATTCCACGGCCGGGATCTACGGTTTTAACGGGCACGCGAACATTCGCGAAATTGCGCTGTTCGTCCAGGACAATATCACCAAGGGGCCCTGGAGCTTCAACCTGGGGTTGCGCGGCGACATCTATCGCGGGCTCACCAGCGCCACCCAGGCGGAGCCGCGGCTGGGCATCGCTTACAACGTCAAGCCCACCAATTCGGTGCTGCGCATTTCCTATGCCCGAACATTGGAAACGCCGTTCAACGAAAACCTGGTGCTTTCGAGCCTGGGGTGCGCCGACCCGGTAGTGAATGCAATCATGTCGTCGATTACGCCCTGCGCGAGCACCACGCCGCTGGCGCCGGGATGGCGCAACGAATTTCACGCCGGCCTGCAGCAGGCCTTCGGCAAGTACCTGGTGCTGGATGGGGAATACATCTGGAAATATACGCACCGGGCCTACGACTTCAGCGTATTCGGAAATTCGCCGTTGACATTTCCGATCGAATGGGAGCGCTCGAAGATACCCGGTTTTACCGGCCGAATCACTATGCCGAACTTCCACGGTCTTTCGGCCTTCGTGGTGATGTCGCACGTGGCGGCGCGTTTCTTCGAGCCACAGGTGAGCGGCATTGGATCGACGCCGGCCGGCAGCCAGGTTTTCCGCATCGACCACGACGAAGCCTTTAACCAGACCACGCACCTGCAATATCAGCCTTTCAAGAAAGGTCCGTGGTTCGGCTTCATCTGG
>JBKQVG010000380.1:0-12339 GCA_052325345.1 Bryobacteraceae bacterium | reverse complement strand
CGTTCGTGGACGCGGTGGAAGTTCGGATGGGGCGGCCGCTGCGCGATCAATCGATCGACCTGGAAGTGGGGAAGGCGGACGTCATCGAGCTCGGCGCCGGCGAATCGCGGCGCGGCGCGGCCGGACGGAAAATATGGATGTCGGCGCCGGTACGGATCGTGGCGCTGGTGTTCGGCCCGCGGGTGGAGGACGCGCGCATTCGCGAAGGGCTGGCGCTGGCGGTGGACCGCACCGCGATTCTGAACGTGTTGCTGCAAAAGCAGGGCGAAATTTCGGGAGCGCTGTTGCCGCAATGGATTTCCGGTTTCGCTTTCCTGTTCCAATCGGCGGCGGACCTGGGGAAGGCGCGGGCGCTGATTGCGGCTGCCCCGCCCGGCGCTCGCAACTTGTCGCTGGGAGTGGAAGATGCGAGCCTTCGCGCCATGGCGGACCGGGTAGCGCTGAACGCGCGCGACGCGGGTCTGGCCTTGACAATGGCGGTGCAAGCCAATGCCGGCGACGTCCGGCTGGTGGAGGTCGAGGTGGGTTCGAGCGAGCCAGCGCGGGCGCTCGAAGGCATTGCGGCCGCTTTGGGACTGGCCGCACCGCCGCGGATGGACAACGCCGAGGCGGTGTACAACGCCGAACGGGCTATGCTGGAGGGATTTCGCGTGGCGCCGCTGTTTCATCTACCGGAAGTGTACGGCGTTGGGCCGCGGGTGAAGGGCTCGACGGGCATTTCGCCGCTGGGGCAGTGGAAGTTCGAGAACGTGTGGCTGGAAGGCGGCCGGCCATGACGTTTCGGACGCGCCTGCTGCTGATTTTCACCCTTGCGGTGACGGCGTCGGTGGGGGTGGTGGAGTGGCTGGTGCAGCGGGCCACGCGGCGGGCGTTCGAACGCATGGACGCGGCACGTTCCGACGCCCTGGTAACCCAATTCCGCAAGGAATTCGACCGGCGCAGCCAGGAGGTGGTGAGCGCGGTGGAAGGCATCGGGCGATCCGACAGCGTTCTGAACATCGCGATCTCGCCGGACCCGACCTCTTTCTACAGCGAAGCCGGATCGTTGGCGGCGGCCCACGGCCTGGACCTGCTGGAGCTGGTGGCTGGGGACGGCGCCATTGTCTCGTCGGCCGAGTGGCCGGCGCGTTTCGGCTACCACGAAGACTGGCTGCTGGAACACGGCGATTGGACCCAGGGCCGGGCTTTTCTGCGGCGCGCCGAATTGCCGGACGGCGTCACCCTGGCGCTGGCCACGGTTTCCACGGTTGCGGCGGGCGACCATAAACTTTTCGTGGTGGGCGGCCAACAGCTCGACCAGGCGTTTCTGTCCTCGCTGGTTCTACCCGACGGAATGCGGGTCCTGCTGTATCGAAGCCTGGAGCCGAAGTTCGCGGCGGAGCAGATGCTCGGGCCGGGGCCTCGCCCGGCAGAGCTCCAGGCGCTGGTGGAAGACACGCTGGCGCGCAACCGGGAGCGATACCGGATCGTGGGCACGGGCGCCGGCGCGGAATCGTTTCACGCCCTGCCGCTGGAGGGTTACGACGGCGCGGCGCTGGGCGTACTGTTGATTGGCAGCTCGCGGCGCGGCCTGGCGGAGCTGGAATCGCAGCAGTTGCGCTACGGCATCAGCGTGGCGGCATTTGGCATTCTGATGAGTGTGGCGCTGGGGGCGTGGGCCACGGCGCGGGTCACCCGGCCGGTGGAACGGCTGGCGCGGAGCGCGACGGCGGTGGCCGCGGGCAACTGGGACACCACGGTGGAAGTGACCTCGGGCGACGAAATCGGGCGGCTGGCGCTGGCATTTAATCGCATGACCGAAGAACTGATGGCACAGCGCGAGCGGCTAGTACAGGCCGAACGGGTGGCGGCCTGGCGCGAGCTGGCGCGGCGGCTGGCGCACGAGTTGAAAAATCCGCTGTTCCCGCTGCAGATCACGGTGGAGAACATGCAGCGCGCCCGCTCCCAATACCCGGAGCAGTTCGACGAAGTATTTCGCGAAGGCACGCAGACGCTGCTGGCGGAGCTGGGCAACCTGAAGCAGATCGTGGCGCGCTTCAGCGATTTCGCCAGGATGCCAGCGCCGGAAATGCAGCCGGTGGATTTCAACCGGCTCATTGGCGAAACCATGAAGCTGTTCGAGACGCAACTGGAACTGGCGGGAATTGCGGCGCGGCAGGAACTGGACCCCGCCGCCCCCACGGTGATGGCCGATCCGGAACAGATGACCCGCGCGCTGCGGAACCTGATTTTGAACGCCATCGATGCCATGCCGCAAGGAGGCACGCTTACGGTGCGCACGCGGCGGCTGGGATCGGGGTTGCGGCTGGAAGTTTCCGATACGGGACAGGGCCTGACGCCGGAGGAGTGCGAACGTCTGTTCACGCCGTACTACACCACCAAGACGCACGGCACGGGGCTGGGCCTCGCCATCGTGCAATCGGTGGTGAGCGATCACCACGGCCGCATTTCGGTGGCCAGCGCGCCGGGGCAAGGCGCGACATTTCAGATCGATCTCGCGGACCGGACGGGATAGACATTCATGGCGAACCTGCTGATTGTGGACGACGATCAAAACACGCTGGCCTCGCTGGCGCGGGCCTTCCGCATGGCCGGGCACGAGGCCACGGTCTGCGACAATGCGGCCCGGGCGCTGGAATTGGTGCAGACCAAGCGGTTCGACATGATGATGTCCGACGTGGTGATGCCGGGCAAGGACGGGCTGGCATTGCTCGAAGAACTGCGCGGGCTGGGGATCTCGCTGCCGGTGGTGATGATTTCCGGGCAGGCCAACATCGAAATGGCGGTGCGCGCCACGCGGCTGGGCGCGGCGGACTTTCTGGAGAAGCCGCTTTCCACCGACAAGTTGCTGTTGACGGTGGACAACACGCTGAAGCTGAAACGCCTGGAGGAAGAAAACCGCGACCTGCGGCAGCGCGTAGGCAAGCACGAGATCGTGTATACGGGCGACGCCATGCGCCGGGTGATGGCGCAGGTGGAGCGGGTGGCGGCCAGCGAAGCGCGCATCTGCATCCTGGGCGAAACAGGGACGGGAAAGGAACTGATCGCGCGGGCGCTGCACGAGAACAGCCCGCGGCACGGCGGCCCTTTCGTCACGTTGAATTGCGCGGCGGTGCCGGGCGAGCTGATTGAAAGCGAGCTGTTCGGCCACGAAAAGGGTTCGTTCACCGGCGCGGTATCGCGGCACATCGGCCGCTTCGAGCAGGCCAATCACGGCACCCTGTTTCTGGACGAAGTCGGCGATATGCCGGTGCTCATGCAATCGAAGCTGCTGCGGGTGCTGGAAGAGGGGCAGGTGGAGCGCATCGGCGGGGACCGCAGCATTGCGGTGGACGTGCGCGTGGTGGTGGCCACCCACCGCAACCTGGAAGAACTGGTCCAAAAGGGCGTGTTCCGCCAGGATTTGTATCACCGGATCTTCGTCTTCCCCCTGCTGCTGCCGCCGCTGCGCGAGCGCACCGACGACATTGCCGCACTGGTGGCCCACTTCGCGGCGCAGGTGTCCGAGATCAATGGATGGAAGCCGAACCCGTTTCAACCGGACGCCATCGCGGAACTACAGAAGTACGCCTGGCCCGGCAACATCCGCGAATTGCGCAACATGGTGGAGCGGTTGCTGTTGCTGGCCGACGGCCCGGTGGACGCGGCGGCGGTGCGGCTGGCATTGCCGGCCACGGCCGGCGGAGGGCCGATGCAAGCGGCCACGGGCGCGCTTTCCGGCCGCATGGATCGCTTTGAGCGCGAACAGATACTGGAAGAGCTGAAGCGCCACAACCAGCGCATGACCGACACGGCGAAGGCGCTGGGACTGGAGCGCAGTCATTTATATAAGAAGTGCCAGGCGCTGGGGATCGATTTGCGGGCGTTGCGGGGCGGCCTGGGCAAACAATAGCAAGAACCGGTCCCCTTGGTCGCGGCTCGGCAGCCCGCGGACGCAATGGGCAGCGATGAGCACACGGCGGATCGTTACCTGAAAGGGACGTCCACCTCGGCATAACTGCCCGGCGTCGCGGCGTTCACGGCGTCGGCAATAATGTCGAGGTGGAAGCGCACAGCCGGCCATTGCGAGTTGCCAAGCACCACAATGGCAATCTTGCGGCCCGTCAAGTTCTGCTGATGCCGGATATTCTTATCCGTGGTGAGCAAAACGTCGAACCCGGCAGCTTCGGCGGCATTCAGCAGGTCGCCGTTGGAAACCTTGTCCCAGCCGCGTTCTCTCGCCTCCGTGACGCTGTGACCGGCGAGGCGACGCGCAATGCCGCTTGGGGTGCCGTGATCAAAGAGAATGCGCATCCGTGGATGTTGACACAAGAACGGAAGCTGGCGGCGGGGCATCGAGGCTGCGCGCGGCAAACTCGAGCACGGCTTTGATCTGTTCCGGGGTCACATGGAACTGTTCCACGATCTCATCGATGCTGGCACCGGCTTCCAGATTTTCAAAAACCGTGGCAACGGGCATTCGCGTATCGCGAAACACCCACGCGCCGCTGCGCCTCCCGGGCACGCTCTCAACGGCGGGGCACTGCGACCAATCCAGACTTGCCATTTTCGCCTCCCTTCTTTCAGGATAACGTCAAGCGGCTGAGAATACGAGGCAGCGCCTGTAAAGCAACTGCATGACGGCGGCCTCTTCGGCGCGCCCCGCGTCGAACTTTTTTCGGTCACAGAACTTCAGAACATTTTTTACTCCTGTCGTCTCAATTTGTTACAGCCAGTCCGCCCCCTCGAGCGCGCCTCGTTCCACCCGCTTGCCCGCTATCGTAAGGCTGACGGTTGATCCTTTATGACGGATTTCGGACTTGACGAACAACAACTCGCGGCCATCGACGCCCTGACCAGCGGCGCCAACCTCACCGAGGCTGCCGCGCTCGCGGGCGTCCACCTGCATACCCTCGCGAAATGGCGCCGCAATTCCCTAAACTTCCAAGTGGCTCTGTCTCACGCGCTGCATATTCGCGCCCTCCAATTGCGCGAGAAGGCCATGGCTCTCGCCGATCGGAGCTTCCAAACCCTCGGCGACATCCTCGAAGACCCCAAAGCATCGCCATCCGTCCGGCTTAAGGCCGCCATCTTCATCATCCAAACGGCCATCGCTCCCCCTCCGTACAAACCGGAAAAGCCCCTCACTCTGTTCGATCAGGCAGTCGACAAGTGCCTCGGCAAAAAAGAGCACAAAGAGGATTCCCAACCCGCCTCGCCCATCAATGAGCAAGATCGGCAGCCCTACCGCCGGCCAGGCCTCAAAACCGGCCGCAATGAGGCCTGCCCCTGCGGCAGCGGCCAAAAATACAAGTATTGTTGCCTGGGCAAGCTTCAAAATGCCGCCTGACATGGCCGCGGCTCACGAATCCGGGAGGTGATGCGCGAAGCCGTGGAGAATCGCTTTGCCACGTCCAAACACCCCGGTCGAGCTTCCGAAGAAGGTTACGCGGGATGGCGGCCAGATGCTCTGCACGAACCGGCGCCCGAATGCGTCACAATAACAGAAGCCATGCGTTTGGCCGGTTTAGCCTTATTTCTGACAGGTTGTTCCCTCTGGGGCGGCGAGTTCGCCGTGTTCGCGAGCGGAGCGCGGATGCACGTGGACCGGCACGAAACGGTTGCGGGCAAGGTGCGGCTTTACGTAGGCGAAGGTTTCAGCGAGCTGGACGCCGGCATGGTGACGGCATTCGAGCCGGACGGTCTGCCGGCGGCGCCAGCGGCGGGTTCCAGTGCGGACGGCAGCCAGGCGGCGAGCGCGAAGCCGGCGCTTTCACCCGGGGAACTGGCCGACGCCGCAGCCGATAAATACGGCCTGCCGCGCCGGTTGGTGCGCAGCGTGATGGAGGCGGAGAGCGGATTTGAAACGCAGGCCAGGTCGCCCAAGGGCGCGATCGGACTGATGCAGTTGATGCCGGAAACGGCGCAGGCACTGGGCGTGAACCCGTACGATCCGGCGGAGAACGTGGATGCCGGCACGCGATATCTCCGGGACCTGCTCAACCAATATAACTTCGGCCTATGGCACGCGCTGGCAGCCTACAATGCCGGCCCCGGGGCGGTAGACAGATACCAGGGAATTCCGCCCTACGCGGAGACCATCCGATACGTGGAGCGCATCGACCGCGAGTATCGGGGGAGCCAATAAGCTCGAGGGCAGACCACCAAAGACCATGGTTGAGGAAATCTTCTTCGCCGGAAAGGAGATGAAGAAGATCGGTGGCGCTACAGAGGAAAAGACCGTCGGCTTGAACGCCGAACTTCACTTAGGACAACAACTTGTCCAGCTTTGCCGCCAAGATGAAATCGCTTTCCGTCAATCCGTCGATTTTGTGGGTCCAGATGCGGACATCCACGTGGCCCCAACCCAAGCCCAATTCGGGGTGGTGACCCTGCTCTTCGGCCACCTGCCCGGCGCGATTCACAAAAGCCAGCGCCGTGACAAAGTCCGGAAACTTATAGGTCTTTTCCAGATGATGACCATTGGTCACGGTCCAACCGCTCAGTTGGCTCGAGAGGTTCTCCAACTCTTTGCCGGCCAACGGAGGCACGCCGCCGCGGCAGGGGACACACTGTTTCTCGGCCAGGCTCATCGCGAATCTCCCGAAGCTTTCCGGGCGTGCCGGCAAGCGCCGCACAGACGTGTCTATTGGTTCCAGCACGTCGAGTTACAGTATTTAGACTAAATCTAAATTAGGGAATTGTCAAATGGCGGGAGCTATCGGCGGTCAACTCGGCCAACGGCGGGAGCCGGTTATCCCTGACGGCTGACGGCTTGGAGCCCCCGTAGATCCGTTACGATGTTTCACGATCGAGACCCAGTTTCACTTTCCCATCGGGAAATACAGCGTACATTTCCAGCCGTCCGCCCATCGCTTCAACGAAGTTCTCAAGCGTACTGAGATAGATATCCGTGCGTTGCTCCAGTTGTGAAACCGCCGCCTGCGTCATATCCAGCGTGCGCGCGAGTTGTTGCTGTGTCAGGTGGCGGGCGGCGCGCAGTTCGTGCAGCGGCATTTCCTTGAGATCCTCGCCGGCGAGGCGCCGGGCTTCAGCGCGGGCTTCCGGCGACATCTTCGCGCGAAGTTCACTGAACTTGGTTGTCTTTGGCATCGTCTTCTTAACCTCGACGTCCCACGCCACAATCAAATTATAACTTAAAGCTAATATAAGCCAAGCATTATAACCCGCGATTGCATGCTTGCTGTGGAATTTTACGCCCTTTGCGGAGCTGGGCAGCGTGTCTTCCGGCGCCCCCCAGGGCTCACGCGCCGGGCTACGTTCCATCGCCCTATCGGGCTCAGCCCGCGCCGAGCTTGATCAATTGAGCGGCGTGTTTCAGGGCTTCCTGGGTGAGGGTTTGGCCGGAGAGCATACGGCCAATCTCGCGGGTGCGGGCCGGCTTGTCGAGCTCTTCGATGGTGGCGATGGTGCGGCCGCGCGATTCCAGTTTTTCGACGCGATAGTGGTGGTCGGCGAAACCGGCGATCTGGGGCAGGTGGGTGACGCAGAGGACCTGGTTGGCTTGGGAAAGCTTTTTCAGCCGGCGCCCCACGCCCTCGGCGGCGCTGCCGCCGACTCCGGCATCCACCTCGTCGAAGACCAGGGTGCGCTGGTAAACCGTATTGGGCGGCGCAAGACAGGTCTTCAGCGCCAGCGCAATGCGGGAGATTTCGCCGCCGGAGGCGACTTTATCCAGCGCGCGCGGCTCTTCGCCGCGGTTGGGCGAGACCAGGAATTCCACCGCGTCGGCGCCGTCGGGCGACCAGGCGGCCGGCTCGATGGAGACGCGAAATACGGTGCGGTCCATGGCAAGCTCGGCCAGTTCGGCTTCCACGCGTTTTTCGAGCCGGCGCGCGGCGGCGGAGCGGGAGGCGGTCAGTTCGGCGGACAACTTCTCATAGCCGGCAGCCAGCCGCTGGCGGGTTTTGCGCAGCTCTTCCATGCGCGCGCCCGCGCTCTCCACCTGGGCGATCTGGCCGCGGGTTTGGTCGAGGAATGCCAGGATGGCGGAGATAGAGGTCCCGTATTTGCGCTTCAGCCGATCGATGCAAGCGAGGCGGGCCTCGATTTCTTCCAGGCGGGCGGGGTCGGCGTCGAGGTGGGAGAGGTAATCGCGCAAGCCGTAGGCGGCTTCCTGGAGGCTGAGCTCGGCCGAGCGAAGGTGCTCGCGCAGGGGCGCGAGCGACTGGTCGATGCGGCAGAGCTCGTCGAGTTTGCGGGCGGCGATACGGCCCAGGGCCAGGGCGGATTCAGGGCTGTCGTATACGGCGGCGTAGGCGGCCTGGGCGGCCTCTTCGAGGCGCTGCACGTTTTGCAGCACGCGGCGCTGGTTTTCGAGCGCGGCATCCTCGTCCGGCGCCAGCGCGGCGGCTTCGATCTCCTTGCGCTGAAAGGTCCACAGATCGAGCAGGCGGAGCTTTTCCTGTTCGGACCGCTCCAGTTCCTCCAGTTCGGCCGCGGCGGCGCGCCACTCGCCGTAGGTAGTTCCGACTTTGGCCGACAGATCGGCATGGGCGGCGAAAGCGTCCAGCATGGCGCGCTGTGCGTCGGGTAAGAACAGGAGTTGCTGATCGTGCTGGCCGTGGATATCGGCCAGGTGAGGGGCGAGTTCCTTCAGCAGCGAAGCGGCGACGGGGCGGCTGCCTACAAAGGCCCGCGACTTACCGCCGGAAAGGATTTCGCGCTCGATCAGCAGCTCACCCTCTTCGGCTTCGAGACCGGCGGGCTCGAGGACGCGGCGGATCAAGGTATGGTTTCGTACATCGAAGATACCGGCTACACGCGCTCGGGGCTCGCCCGTGCGAATCGTGTCGGAAGAGGCGCGGGCGCCGAGCAGAAGACCCAAGGCATCCACGACGATCGACTTGCCGCTGCCGGTCTCGCCTGTCAACAGATTTAAGCCGCTGTGGAAATTAACGCGCAGGCGCTCGACCACGGCGTAGTTTTCCACCACGAGCTCGAGCAGCATGACTGAGCCGATTATAACCATGTTTTAATCTGGCTTTGGCGGGTGCGCCAGCATCCGTGTGTTAGATTCAGAGATAGGAGACGAATTGAGCTTCGCTACTCCCATCGCCTTCTTACTCCAACTAGATATTCTCGAACTGGTCCAACGCAACGGCCCCGCCGAGGACGTTGTGCTGGGGATTCTGGTCTGTTTTTCGGTATTTTCCTGGACCGTGATTCTTTCCAAGTGGAGCTCGTTGCGGGGCGCGTCGCATTCCAATTCGCGTTTTCTGCGGGCGTTCCGCAAAGCCAACGGCCTGGAAGCGGTGATGGTGGCCAGCGAGCAATACCGGCCCGCGCCGCTGGTTTCGGTGTTCGATTTCGGCTATGAAGAAGTAGAGCGGCAGGTCAAGAAGAAGGGCAGCGTGACGAATCGGACGGCGCTCGAGCGCTCGCTGCAAATGGGCGTGAGCGAGGAAATGGGCCGGCTGGACCGCAACATGCAGTGGCTGGCCATCACCGCGTCGGTGACGCCTTTTATCGGGCTGCTGGGCACGGTGCTGGGGATCATCAACGCATTCGAGGCTCTGGGGCAGGAAGGCAGCACCAGCTTGCGCTCGATCGGGCCGGGAATTTCTCTCGCGCTCATTGCCACTGCGGTGGGCCTCGCGGCGGCCATCCCGGCGGCGATATTCTACAACGTGTTCGGCACCCGGATTCGCGAAATGGGCTCGCGGATGGAAGATTTCGCCCTGGAATTCCTGAACCTGGCGGAACGCAGCTTCGGAGAGTAGCGGATGGCTTTTTCCGGCAACGGCGGCGGACTGGGGTCGCGCAAGCGGTACGGCGGAGCGCTGGCGGAGATCAACATCACCCCGTTCGTGGACGTGGTGCTGGTGTTGCTCGTTATCTTCATGCTGACCGCGCACGTAATGGAATTCGGCATTGAAGTCGATGTACCCAAGACGAAGTACGTGAAGGATACGGCGCAGGAGATGCCGGTGGTGACGATCACCAAGGACGCCATCACCACGTTGAACGGCAAACCGGTGAACATCAACGATTTGGCGTCGACGATCCGCCAGAATTACGGCAAGGCCAAGGGTGTCTACGTTCGCGCCGACAGACAGACCATCTGGGACCCGATCGCGCAGGTGACGGCTGCGCTGGGCGCGGCCGGCTTCCAGGTCAACATGGTCACGCAGCCGGAGGACACCGCGGCCAAAGGGCAGCAGTAATGTCCGCGCACGCCGACATATTCGACCAGAAGGAGCCGCTCAGGGGCTGGCTCATGGGGTCGGTGGCATTGCACGCGCTGGTTGCGGCGGCGATTCTGAGCGCCGGCCTGATCCACGGCAAGACCGAACAGTGGGGCGATATTCACGGCGGCGGCATGGGGTCGGTGGCGGTGAATCCGGTAAAGAGCATTCCCCTGCCACCGCACAGCGGGCCGGTGAACCCGGTGGCCAACGATACCGAATCGGCGGTGCCGACGCCGCCTCCGAAAGCCAAGCCGCAACCGAAGACGCTGGCCAACGACGCGGACGCGATTCCGCTCAAAGGCCGAACCCGTAAAGAAAAGAAGCACAAGGAAGCGGCGGCGCCCAACAAGTGGCGGGCCGAGCAGCACGACCTTCCCAACCAGCTTTACAGCGACGTGGGCCAGGCGCTTTCGTCGCCCATGTTCGAGCGGCACGGCGGCGGCGGCATCGGGGTGGGCAACGATTCGCCCTTCGGCACTCAGTTCGGTTGGTACGCCAAACTGATTTGTGACCGCGTAGGGCAGGCATGGCAAACCAACGGGCTCGACCCGCGCCTGACCAACTCGACCGTAGTGACGTTCGTCATCCGGCGCGACGGATCGATGGAAGGCCAGCCGCGAATCGCCGAGCGGAGCGGCAACGACGCTCTCGACATTTCCGCGCAACGCGCGATTCTGGACGCGGCTCCGTTTCCCGTTCTGCCGGCGCAGTTCAACAAGAACGAAGCGCAAGTACAACTGCGGTTCAGTTTGAAATGAGGCTTCGATGAGGAAAACATTTCTCGTTCCGTGTGTACTGGCAGTCCTGAGCGGCTCGACCTGGCTCCTGGCGCAGATCAGCGGCGTTGTCGAAAAGGGAGCCAGCCGTCCCCGCATCGCCCTGCCGGAACTGCGCGGCGCGGGCGACGCGCAGAATTATATGGCGGCGTTCAACCAGACGCTCGAAGAAGACATCCGCACATCCGGGTTTCTGACCGTGGTGGCGCCGACCATGTATCCCAAGTCGGTTCCGCAGCAGATTTCGGACTGGCGCGCGCCGCAGGCGCCGGTGCAGTTGCCGCGGTCGCGCCGAGGGGAGATGGTGACGGCGCCGGACGGCGGCGGACTCTGGATGAGCGATTGGTCGAGGCCGCCGGTGAGCGCCAACTACATGGCCTTCGGATACGCCGCGGTGCAGAACGGCGTGCTGGTGCTGTACGGGAACCTGTTCGACGTGACGCGGGCCAATCCCACCAACGCCCAGATGATCAGCAAGCGGTACCTGGCTTCGAGCGACGACGAAAAGGGCGCGCGCGACCTGGCGCACCAGTTCGCGGCCGATATTCTGGCGTTGTTCGGCGGTCAATCGCTGGCCGGCACGCACATTTACTATGTGCACCAGGCGTCGCGCATGACGCCCAAGGAAATCTGGGCGATGGATTTCGACGGCGGGAACCAGCGCCAGATCACGCACTTCAATTCACTTACGATTGAGCCGGCGGTATCCCCGGACGGGTCGAAGATTGCGTTCACCAGTTACGCCAAGGGCTCGCCGCGGATTTTCGTGTTCTCGGTGGACCCGGTGCGGGACCTGCGGTTTTACAACCAGGTGGCTTCGATGAACGGACAACCTTCGTTTACGCCGGACGGCAAGCAGATCGTGTATTCCTCGTCGGCGGGGGTGTGCTGCCGGATTTTCATCGCCAACCTGGACGGCAGCGGCTTCCGAGCCATCACTTCCCCCGGCTTCATCGATACGGAGCCGAAGGTGAATCCGAAGACCGGCCAGACGGTGCTGTTTTCCTCGGGCCGTTCCGGCCCGGAGCAGATCTACATCATGAGCATGAACGGAACCGATATCGAGCGGCTGAGCGACGGGACGGGCGAGGCGTCCAATCCGGCCTGGGATCCGGACGGCCAGCACTTGACATTTGCCTGGACGCGGGGCTATGCGCAGGGCAAGTTCAACGTGTTTATCATGGACGTTGGAAGCCGCCAGTATGTACAGCTCACGCACGACGAAGGGCGCAACGAAAACCCGACTTTCGCGCCCGGGGGGACGCACGTGGCGTTCATGTCGACGCGCAGCGGCCGCGAACAGATTTACAGCATGCTGGCGGATGGAAGCGGCGTGCGGGCGCTGACGTCGCAGGGTTACAATTACAGCCCGG
>JBKQVG010000379.1:0-16385 GCA_052325345.1 Bryobacteraceae bacterium | reverse complement strand
GATTGGGGCGCCGACGCGGTGAAGATCCTGATTTACTACACGCCGTTCGACGATCCCCAGGTGAACGACATCAAGCACGCCTTCATTGAGCGCATCGGCGCGGAGTGCGAGTTTTACCAGATCCCGTTTTTCCTGGAATTCGTCGGCTACGATCCCAAGGGCGGCAATGAGAAAGGCCTCGAGTTCGCCAAGATCAAGCCGCAGGTGGTGATCGGCTCGATGGAGGAGTTTTCGAAGCCGCAGTATCACGTGGACATTCTGAAGGTCGAGGTGCCGATCAACGCCGAGTTCGTCGAGGGCAGCTCCGAGTACAAGGGCCAGAAAGCGTACACGCGCGCCGAGGCGCTCGATTATTTCCGGAAGGCCGCAGCGGTTGCGTCCAAACCGTTCATCTACCTGAGCGCCGGGGTCGGCAACGCTCAATTCGTCGAGAGCCTCAGTATGGCGACGGAGGCCGGCACGGATTATTCGGGCGTGCTGTGCGGCCGCGCCACCTGGAAAGACGGCATCCCGGTCTACGCCCGCCAAGGGGTGAAGGCGCTGGAAGACTGGCTGGAAAAGGACGGCGTGAAAAACATTGAAGCCGTCAACCAAGCCATCCGCGCGGCCAAACCCTGGTACGCCAAGCTGGGGATTCCAGTTCCGGCGTAGGATAAATCTCCGGGTCTGTCCACCAGATGGTGGCAGAAGTCGCAGGCCCAAGGGACTACTCCACGCGGAGTGGGTCTTTGGCCTGGCGCTACTGGACCGTGACGTTGACGGGTGGGCTGGCCACCCCTCCCACCGTAACCACGACCGGTTGCGGGCCGGAGGCTAACGTCGCCGGGGCGTAGAAATTCACCTTTGTGGTGCCAACGGTCGAAGGCGCCAACGCTTCGGACTGGACGATCGCCGGGATACCACCGACCGTGACGGAAAGGGGCAAGACCGGCGTGACGGTCACGGTGGCAGGCGGCGAGGCGCCCGAATTGATCGCCGGAGTCACATCGCCCGCGCCGTTCAAATACAGGGTAGCGAGGCCGCCCGCCTTGACCGCCGGGTTGCCCGCCAGATTGCCATTTCCATCGGTGTAGATGGCCGGCGCCGAGGGCGCGACCTGGAACTGAAAGGCGGCCACGCTCCCGTTATTGACGATCCCCAGCATGGCCGGGCCGGCGCCCACTTCATAGGGGATCTGCAGATTGATCTGGTTTGGCGAGACGTAAAGCAGGGGCGCGGCCTGGCCGTTGACGGTAGCGGTGACCGATGTGGCGGCAAAGGGCAGCGGATTCCCGGTGAGGGTCAGGGGCGCCGGCGCCAGGTTGTTGCCGAAGACCGATAGCAACATGCCCGGCGCCCCGGTGGTCCGACCGGAAGCGGGGCTGACCACAGCCGTGATCGAGACTCCGGAACCGCCGCCCAGCACGAACATCACCGGCACATTGACGAATTGCGGTACGGCATTGGGAGATTGAATCGTGATGATGGCGCGATACACGCCAGGCTCAAAGCCGAAGCCCGAGGCAGTCAAAGCAATCTGCCCGGGGCCGGTGCCGGAAAGCTGGGAAACGGTGAGCCATCCAGTCGTAGGGTTGGCGGGGTGGACGCTGGCGGTCCACGGCTGGGTGCTGTCGCCGATGCCCACCGCGAGGGTTGCCTGCGCGGTCTGGCCGACGGTAGCGGCAGTGACGGTGATGGCCGCGGGCGATGGCGTGATGGCGGTCGGCTTGGCGGGAGCGGCCGCCAGGTTCACTTGCACCTGTTGGAAGAAACCGTCGCTACGAATGGCGTAGACGTACTCGCTGGCCGGAGGCGCGATCCCACTCTGGCACAGCGTGCCTTGGAGCGACGACCAGGCTTGCAGGCGCGTGGTGCCGAAGATGGGCGCCAGATGGCTGGAGATATCGACCGTTCCGGCGAAGAGACCGCTGAACAGGTCCCAGTAGCCGCCGGTGTTATCCAGGTTCAACTGCACCGCAAAGGGGCAGGAGGCATTGGCCGGGTTCTCTAGCACCGTTAGCGGGGTTGCGGTGAACGAGTATTGGTCGTAGGTGGGGACGGGGAGATAATTCACCGCGATTTGCCGCGACCAGGTTTGGCCGGCCGCGTCCACGCCGGTGAAGACGAAGGTGTGGACGAGAGGCGGGCTCTGATTGCGCAGCACGACGTTGGTCGCGAGCGAACCGCCCGCCGGGATATCGGGCGAAGGGAAGTACTGCGAGAGGCTTTGCGTCTGGGCGTCCATGGTGAAGCCGGTAACCATGGCGGCCACGCCCGCCTCTTCGGACAAGGTCAAAGTCGCCGGCCAGCTCAAGCCCTGGGCGTCGGTATCGAGCGCGGGCCAAACCGTATTGGGGCCGGTGACCACCACCGCCGCCGCGCCGGTAGGCGTAGTGATTTGAATTCTCAATAGCACGCCGCCGGGGCTGAAGTTGGCATCGCCTGAATACTGCGCCGCCACATAGTACGAGCCGGCCAGTTCGAATTGGTAAGCCGGGACGGAGAGGCTGGCGGTTTGATTCGCGCCGTTCGTGGACAGAGGCGCCGAACCGAGACTTGGGCCGCCGAGAATGCTGAAACTCACGGTTCCGGTGGGCGTCCCGTTGCCGGCCGGTGCCACCGTGGCGGTGAATTGAACGGTCTGGTTGAGCGTGGCCCTTGTCTGGCTGGCGGTGAGCGAAACCGTCACCCCGTTGGCAGCCTGATTCCAGAGGGTGAAAAGGTTGTTGGCATCGATCGATCCCAGCCCGGTGGCCAGATCGTAACCGGGCCCCGCGGTGTAGCCGAACGAGCCGGCGCCGCAATCCGGCGACCCTTGGGCGCAGGACACGATGTTGTTGCCGGAGACGATATCGTGGAACGCGGTGGGTGAGTTTTGAGCCAGGCGGTAGAGTTGCGGATTGATGTTCCCCAAGCCAGGCGCGGATTGGCGGCCCTGCTTGATCTGATGCTGGTTCAGCAGCGCCAAGATGCCGGCCATGGTCGGGGTGGCGCAGGATGTGCCGCCGACGCTGTAAAGGGAACCGGTGTAATAGATCAGGTAGGCGTCGTGCCCGGCGGCGCTGAGGGCGAGATCGGGCACGTCGCGAGCGCTGTCGTTCGGCACGCCGAGCCCGGTTTGCCAGGCCGGTTTGGAGTACAGGCGGCTGGCGCCGCCGCCCGTCGCGGCCAATCCCCCGCTGCTCGATTGGTTCCACGCGGTCTCGGGGATATAAGATAACGCCGAACCCTGCGTGGCAGCCGCATTCGTCGCGCTCCAATAAGTGCCGGTGCCTTCCGCGAACTGCGATCCGCCCATGCCTGTCACTTCCGGCAGCACGGCTGGGAATTGGACACTGCGGCCGAGGGTGGCAAGGGGCTGGGAATCTTGCGCGTCGCAACCGGCGGCCCCGCTGTCGCCGGACGCTGCCAGAATGGTGATGCCCTCGGCATTGGCCTGCTGCCCCAGCGGCTCCCAACCGGTGGGTGCGAAATCCACTTCGCAGCCGCTGTAGCTCACGCTGACGATCGGCGCGATGTTTTCGTCGACGGCATACGCCAGGGCGCCGAAAGCGTCGCTTCCGTAAACGTAATAGATGGTGGCTTTGGGAGCGATGGCGCTGGCCCATTCCAGGTCGAGATTGCCTTCGAGTTGCGCGCCGGTATAGCCCGGGTCGGCGCCGTACAGGACGAATTTCGGGCTATTGGCGGGCAGGCCGAAATGGGCGCGGAAGGTGGTGAGGTCGCTGGTCAGAATATCCGACTCTCCCACCACGGCGATGCTTTGGCCGGTGCCGTCGAGGCCAGCCTGCGCGAGCGGTGTCAGATCATAAATGGTGGAGAAGTCGGCCGGCGCCAGGTAGTGATTGCCGGATAGGGTATCGGCGGGCCGTGGTTGGGTCGCGGCCGGCCGCGGATGGAAATCGTTCAAGCCAAGGAAGCCGCCCACCACGCCGGCCAGAACCTCGGGTACGGCGGGGTCGGCGGTATTGGCGAAATGGGTTTCGCCGTTCACCTGGAAGATGTGTACGGGGGTATGGAAGGCGCGGGAAACTTCGCCGGCGGTTCCACTGAAGGCGATCCAGTTGCGCCCGCGGGCCTGGTGTTCAATCGAAAATCCCTCGGCCTGGAGCCAGGCGGACACTTTGGCTATGTCGCCCGTACTCAAGCCGAACCGATCGCCGAACTGCTCGGGCGTGAGCCATTGATGGTAGCGGGGCGAGGCGGGATTCCGCTGGTCCGCGAGTAACTGCGCGAGATCGGCCTGCTGTGCAGCCGACGGTTTCACCATCAGGACCATGTACCTCATCGCCGTGCCGGGATCGGCCGCGCCGCGGTCGTATTGGGGCTGCGCCAGATGATTCACGCCGGAACCGATGGTGCGAACCCGGGTTGCGTCGACGGGCCGGGTGATGCGGTCCGGAGTGGCTGCCGAGGCGTGGGTGATGAAGCCCAGCAGAAAGCACGCAGCAAGGGCCGGAACACGCGCCCGACTAATGACAAACCGATGACGGTTGAGGCGGAGAAAATACCTCGCAAGAGGACGAAGCATAGCCGACCAGTCTATCACTTCCGGGAGTTTAGTAACTTCCGCGGGGGCGAAGACCTCGCGCAGCGTCACGCGGGTGTTCGGCGGCGCGCCAGCGCTTCTCACCGAACGGCAGGTAATGAACCGGTTGTGTCCGCCGAGGGGACAAGCGCGGGCGCCAGCACCGAATCTTGCGGTCATGCCGCTAGTGTCTGGGCACGTTCAGCCCGGCCTCGACCGCCTGCCGATGCGCGGTTGCATAGTCGCCGGCGGCGTCGGAGGTTTTCACCAGAGCTTCGGCGTGGGTGTTGATCCTGGTAATCAGCCCTTTGTACTCTTCGTTCATAGTTATGGGCAGGTTCCTAGCTTCGTTCTGGTTGAGAATCGCCGAATTTGTGTCGGCGGCGAGCGCTTGGGCGGAGGCGAGCATCTGGTCGATGGCGTCCTGGTGCCAGGCCGGCAGATGCGACTGAATTTCGGTCTCCGCAGCAGAAAGCCAGGACAACCTGAGCTTCGATGCCGCTCAGGGGGCGTCAAGGCGCCCCCCCAGCGGCAATGAAGGTCGAGCAGTTCAGAAGATGAACTTTAGTGAGAGCTGCAGGCGGCGCGGATAGCCGGCCTGGTTAGCGGCGGTGATCGTTCCGAAAGTGGCGGAAGTCGGACTCATCTGCGGCGACGGGAACCTGGGGTGATTGAAGGCATTCAGCGCCTCCGCCCGGACCTGCGCCAATTCGAATTGCACCTCCCGCTCCACACGCTCCACACCGTAAATGCCGGAGATACCCCGTCGAGGTGTCCCAAATGGGACAGCTCAGAGCAAGGCCGCGCACAGAAGGGACACCGCTAGCTCAATTCGAAGCTGCCGTCGCGGCTGCGGCGGCATTGGTCCCGCAATTGCTGATTCGTACGGAAAAGGAAAGAGCGGCTCCCACCTCGGGGGATGACTCCTGGAGCGCCGCTCACGAGGGCGGAGGGCCGTTCGACCGACACGGCCTCCGCCCTTGGCGTTTCCGGTTCATCCGCCGCCGGCCCCTGCTATGCGCATCCCGATAGTTGTCCGGCTTCGATGCCGCTCTGCGTTTGCGCCAAGGGCCGTTCCGGGCGGTTGTTCCCGCGGGTCGGCAGCCTGCTCCAGCAGCCTCCCCCATGGCGCCCCCGCGTGACATCTGCGCAGCCGAGAAACAGAGACAAGTTCTTTCATCAGCCGCTAAAGGTGACCACGCCGATGGCGTCGGGCGTGACCGGCAGTTCCAGGCGCACGCCAGTGCCGCGAACAAAATGCCGCCGAGCAAATCCAGTTCCGCGACCATGAGAACATCTAGTCATGTCGAGCCATGAGTTGCTGGAGCGCTTGCCGCGTGGATTCATCGTTGGGATCGAGTTGCTGCGCCCGTCTTAGGTGGCTAATTGCCTCTTGTAGCCGCCCGGGCATTCTTGCCAGGATGACTCCCATGTTGTAATGCACTTCCGCCGAGTCGGGCTTGAGGCGCAGGGCGGCTTCATATTGCGCCAGGGCCTGCGGCAGGGCGCCGGGTATCTGCGCCAGGGCGCCAGCCAGGTTGGTGTGCGCATCCGCATAATCGGGTCTGATCCGCAAGGCGGCCCGGAACTCGGCCATGGCGCGGGTTAGCCGTCCTGCCCTAAACAGCGCAATCCCCAGGTTGTTGCGCGCCTCCGCGTCATCGGGCCTAATCCGCAGGGCGGCTTGGAACTCGGCCATGGCGCCGGGCAATCGCCCCGGAATCCTCAACAGAGCGTTTCCCAGGTTGTTGTGGGCATCCGCGTAATCGGGTTTGAGCCGCGCCGCGGCTCTGAAATGATCCGCCGCTTCCGGCAACCGCCCTGGGATATCGATGAGATATAACCCAAGGAGATAGTGGGCCCGATAATTATCTCCGGTCACATCGAGTGCGTGCTGGTACAACACCCCGCTGTTTTTCCAGTATCGAAGCTGATCCGCGGTAAGAGACGCCCACCAGACCAAGGCGGCGCCCGCCAATACGGCCACCGCCGTTTTCAACCGTGACAACCGGCGGAGCGCATCCGCCACGCCCCACGCGAGCATGATGGCGAGACCGGTCATCGGGAGATACATATATCGGTCGGCACGCGCCTGATCGCCAACTTGTACCAGTCCGATTACCGGCACGAGGGTCCCGAGATACCAGAGCCATCCCACAGCCAGATACGGCCGGGCGCGAATCCGGGACAGGACGAGCGCCGAGATACCTAGAATTGCGGCGGCGGCCAACGCGGCTTGCCAGGCGGGCAAATCGTGCCGATATGGATAAAATACGGCCAGGCTGCCGGGCCAGACCGTCTTGCCGATGTAGGCCAGGTAAGACACGGCCGCATTTTCCATCCGCAACCAGACCGGATACACAGCGACCGATTTGACGGCGCCGCCGCTGTTTTGCACCAGGTAGGTGACCATGCAGGACGCGGCAGAAAGGCAGAAAAACGGAATTTTCTCGCGAACGGCCTTATTCCATGGAATCGGCACTGTCCGCGGCTTGCCGCCCGTATCGGCCAAAGGCCACCACGCCAAACGCCGCAGCGGCCAGACGTCCAGAAGCAGCAGGACAAGCGGCAGGGTCACAATCATGGGCTTGGACATCAGGCCCAAGCAGAACAAGACAAGTACCAGAACATAACGGCGCCGTTCCGGGCGCTCCACGTAGCGCACATAAGCCCATAGGGTCACAAACCAAAAGAACGCGCACAAAACGTCTTTTCTCTCGGTTACCCACGCGACCGACTCCACGTGCAACGGGTGGAGCGCGAACATCGCCGCCACAAACGCACTGGGCCATCGATCGCGGGTGGCGCGAAACAGAAAAGCGAACAGTGCCAGAGCGGCCAGCGCATGGAGCAGCACGTTGGTGAGATGGCGCGGTCCGCTCCCGATGCCGAACATCTCGCTATCGACCAGGTGCGAGAGCCGGGTCAGCGGAATCCAGTTCCAGTATTCTCCGGACGTCAGTGCCCATTCGAATCCTTGCGGTGTCAGGCCCGATTGCACGTGAGGATTGGCGTAAACATCTTCCGGGTCGTCCAGATTCACAAAGTCAAAATGCCGGACCGAAGAATACACAAAGAATGTGGCGACGAAGAGGACCAGGTAGATCCAGACGTTCCCACGGGCGCCCGGCACCGGCCGCGGCGCCGGTTCGTCCCGCCTGGAAGAGGCTATCTTCGGCGGAATGGCCGGGGATCTTGGACGAGATGTACGCACGGCGTGAGGTCCCGAATGCCTGTCAGTATACTCTAACCGTGATCCTGGCCGCCCGATTTCGCCGCGGGTGGCGACGATCCTCGCGGTTGCCAATCCGGTTTGGCCGCACGCGCCGCACGACGCGCTTAGATGCAACTGCTTGCGACCGCGCGGCCGCTGTTCCGCCGTTCCAAGACACAAGGCGTTGGGGTGGAATGGAACTTTCGGTTTAGGACGGTTAGTGATGGTTAACGTACTAGGAGTAAGTACTAGATCTTTGGCGTGCCGATGGGCATCTTCGGCGCCTTGTCCTTGGGTTGCTTTCCAGGAATTTGAGAGCGCTTTGGGGGAGTGGGGTGATAGGGGCAGCTCCGCGCTGACCGAGGGTCGTCTGGCGCCGTTCGCAAGCGGCGGCCAACATCCCGCGGCAGCCCGACCGCAATTCTTGTTTGGGGTTGGGTTCTTCGCCACCGAACAAAACCCCTAACCGCTGAATCATGCCGTTTAATGGGTTGAAACAAAGAGGCTTACAAAGTGCATCCAAAGTGCGGGACAAACCAACAGGGGCCCGTCCTGCAGATTCGGTGGACGAGAGTTTTCCGACGCGCCCTGTGCCGACGGTTCACTGCTGGTTTGCCTGCAGGCGCACGCCGGCCACAATGCCGGGATAGTATGATATCGCACACGCTTTACCTCCTGTCGCGGACGAGCTAGTGCGGAGAACGCGCGGTTCGATTGGGGCCCTTCTTGGCGGGTAGGTCGAATACGAAATCCGATGTTCGGTTGGATTAGGCCTTTTGACTATTACCATATCGAAAAAAGATCTATTGCTAATGCGGATTCTCCAGTGGTACTGTTCGCAAAGGGGGATTAACCCATATGTACCTGCGAAACGTAATCTTGGTGGCTATCGTTCTTGCGATGGCCTCCTTTGCTCAAGCACCTGTAACCTTGGACTCGCCTGTTCAGATGCGCTACGCGGCTAACCCGTCCGCCGGGGAGTCGTATATCGACATCACGAACACCGGGTATAACGGCGAAAACTTGCTGGGGCCTGGCTCCGTCAGCACTGCCGGCAACATCTGTGTGAACGTTTATGCGTTCGATGCCACAGACGAGCAGGAAGTCGCTTGCTGCTCCTGCTGGGTATCGCCGAACCAAGTAGTCAACCTTGGAGTTAACGCGGACCTCACTTCGAAGACCCTGACGGGTGTTATCCCGCCCTCGGTCTCCGTTAAGCTGGTCGCCACCCTAGCAGGGGGCGGCGGCACCGGCGCCGCCAGCACCTGCGCTGGCAGCGCGGCAACCGTGACCCATGCGAGCGTGCTCGTTGACGGCATGGTGGCTTGGGGCACGACACTCCATCCCGGGCCGACGACGGGTTCTTTCGTCGTTACCGAGACGCCGTTTACGCCGATTTCAGTGGCGGCGGCGAGCCAGGACCTCGACAGCATTGGTGGCAGATGCGCCGCCATTATCGGCAATGGCAGCACCTACGGTATCTGCACTTCGTGCAGGAACGGTGCACTGGGCGCCTCGAAGATGTAGTTGTGAGGGCCCTCGCTTAACCTTTTCCGGGTAACCGGTTTTTGCCCCGGTTACCCGGGCTTTTTCTCGACGACACAGGCATTAAGCCAAACAATCCCAAAAATGCTGAAAGGAGATTCATGGCACAGAGTAAAGTTGTAACCGTATTGGGTGTATTCGCGGCAACATTTTGTCTATCGGGCGCCGCTCCGGATACCGCCACGCGTTCGGGCGGCGACGTGGTTCTGGAGGAAGTCAACGGCGTAAAAGTAACCATGGCGGACCTGGAGCAGAAACGCGCCCAGGCCCTATTCCAGGCCCGAACGAATTACTACGACGCGGAACGTAAGGTACTCGAAGATCTTGCCGACCAGTCCTTGCTCGAGCAGCAGGCAGCTAAAGAAGGAGTAACCGTCGAGCAGTTGCTCGACCGGCACGTAAATGCGACGCTTCCCAAGGATCCTTCCGACGAAGCGTTGCGAGTGTATTACGAAGGCATTGACACGACCCAGCCCTTCGAGGCGGTCCGCGGCAAGATTATCGAGTCGCTTCGGCAGCGGCGGATGGCGAAGGCCAAAGCCGCGTATCTGAAGTCTCTCCGCAGCCAGGCTTCCATCATCATCCGGCTGGCCCCGCCGCGCGCGCCGATTTCGATGAAAGACGTCGCCGTGCGCGAAGTCGGGAGCCCCCAGGTTACGCTATTGGAGTACGCGGACTACGAATGTCCTTACTGCCAACAGGCCCAACCTATCGTGGCTAAACTTGAGGCCGAGTTCAAAGGGAAAGTCGCATTCGCCTTCAAGGATTACCCGCTGCCCATGCACCCCCACGCGGAAAAGGCCGCCGAGGCGAGCCACTGCGCCGCCGCGCAGGGCAAGTATTGGGAATACCACGATCTGATGTTTGCCAACAAAGATCTCGATGTGGCCGGGCTGAAGAACGACGCCCGCCAACTGAAGCTCGACACGGCGGCCTTCGATACGTGTCTGGATAGCGGCCAAATGGCCGGCGCCGTGAAGACCGACGCCTCCGAAGCCACGGATCTCGGCATTCAGGGGACGCCCACGTTTTTCGTCAACGGACGGAGTGTGAGCGGCGCTCCCAGTTATGAAGGGCTCCGCGCGGTCATAAACGAAGAGCTCAGTGCGGTAAGTAATCAAAGCACGGCAGCGTCCGCGAAGTCCGCGATGCAGGGCGAGCTTCACGACGGGGCGCGCAGTCACTAACTGCGAGGGTGAGAGAAAACAGGATGAGCATTAGAAAACATCATGAGCATTAAGCGATTCTGTATCTCCCTGCCGGTGTGCTCTCTGATATTCGCTGCCAGTTCCGGGGCCGGTACCATTCAGTATGAGCTGAGCACCCCTTCACCGTCGGACCCCAGCGTGCAGCAGTATACGTATTTGGTGAGCGGTTTCACGCTATCGGCGTATCAGGAACTGGAGATTGTGTTTCCCGTGGCGTCATTTGGAACTCTTTCCAACGCCGCTCCCGTGGTGGACTTCAGTGTCTCTGTGATACAACCTAATAATCCTCTCGGTACCGACGGGGATTACGACGCGGAGGCATTGATAAACAACCCGCCGCTGACAGGACCCTTTAGCGTGGACTTCACTTACATCGGTGTTGGGACACCGGGCGCACAAGAGTATTTCATCTACCAATTCAGCTCGACCGGCACCCTTGAGGGACTGGTTGATTCGGGGTCTACCGTTGCCTACCAGGCGCCGGAACCAGGGACCCTTGCGCTGGCAGGCTTGTTGGTGGTGGCGGGTGGTGTTTGGCGGGCCGTACGGCGTCACCCAGCTCGGACGGCCTAGCCAGGTTCGGAGTTCAGAAAAATCGTCTGCTTGGATCTCAAGCGAGGTCGTTATGCGATACGTGTGTTCAGCCGCGGCGATTGCCATCGCCCTTTCGACGTTAGTCCCGTCCGTGGCGTTCGGGCAGGCTTCCAACCTGTCGATATCCAGCTACGTGTATGTGAGCGACCAACGCGTCACGACAACTCAGTGGTATGTCACGTACCAAGCCGTCCTCGTGAACACCGGTCCGGCGCTCGCGGGCGTCACGGCCACATTAACCAGCCTGACGAATAATGTGCAGACGGTGCCCGGCCAGAGCACGGTGCACTTTTCGCCCGTGCCGGCCAATGGCCAGGTGACCAGCAGCGACAGTTTCACGATACTAGTCGACCGCTCCGTGACGTTCAACTTCAGCTCGCTCCAATGGTCGTTCTTGAACCCATTTGCCAACCCTGGCCCGAACCAGACGGCGCCGGTAACCGCCACAGTTACGCTGAATGGAACCGGGTCGACGAACCCAAGCGGTGTCGGCTCGCTGACGTATAGCTGGGTTTTTCAATCCGTTCCGGCCGGATCCAGTGCCGTGCTGTCGAATGCCAACACTCCGATAGCGTCGTTCGTGGTGGACAAGGTCGGGGTGTACCTGATTCAGCTTACCGTAAGCAATGGTTCCGCGAGCGATACGGCGGTCGTCACGGTTAGTACGGTGAATTCGCCGCCAGTCGCGAATGCCGGCGCCAATCAGACGGTTTCGGTGGGCTCGACGGTGACTTTGAACGGCAGCCAATCCTCGGACGTGGACGGTTATTCGCTTACCTATCAGTGGGCCTTCGTCAGCATTCCCAGCGGAAGTGCGGCGTCGCTATCCAACGCACGCGCGGTGTATCCCACCTTCGTGGCTGACGTTGCCGGTACGTACATTGTTCAACTGATTGTTAACGACGGCCACTCTAACAGCCAGCCGTCCACGGTGACCATTACTACGGGAAATACTCCCCCAGTGGCGAATGCCGGCCCGAACCAGATCGTTAATGTAAATGCCCTCGTACAACTGAACGGCGCCGGATCCACCGATGTGGATGGCAACCAGCTCACCTACCGTTGGAGCTTCAATAGCATTCCATCCGGCAGCGCGGCGACGCTTAGCAATCCGCACGCAGTGAACCCGACGTTCACCGCGGATAAGCCGGGCATTTATGTCGTGCAATTGAT
Source organism: Bryobacteraceae bacterium (assembly GCA_052325345.1). Taxonomy (GTDB): domain Bacteria; phylum Acidobacteriota; class Terriglobia; order Bryobacterales; family Bryobacteraceae; genus JBEKYD01. The sequence continues at coordinate 4,144 of JBKQVG010000379.1, read as the reverse complement.
CGTAAACGACGGGATAACCGATAGTCTGCCCGCGACGGTGACCATAACCACGAACGCCGTTCAGGCGCCGACGGCCAATGCCGGGGCCAACCAGAAAGTGGTCGTCGGCACCACGGTAACGCTGAGCGGCTCGGGAACCGACCCTCAGAGCCTGCCGCTCACCTACACCTGGTCGTTGATGACGCGGCCGGCGGGAAGCACCGCCGTATTGTCGTCAACCAACGTCGCGAATCCCAGCTTCGTCGCCGATGAACCCGGAAACTTCGTGGCGCAACTCGTAGTTTACAACGGGTACCTGTACAGCGCGCCCGTGACCGTTACCATTACGACGACCAACACCCCTCCGACGGCAAACGCCGGGACGAATCAGAGCGTATACCTGGGTTCGACAGTTGCGCTGGCCGGCACAGGAAACGACCCAAATAGCCTTCCCATGACCTATGCATGGTCGTTTCTCAGCATTCCGTCGGGAAGCAGCGCCACGCTTTCCGGGGCGAATACGCAATATCCGACTTTCACGGCCGATGTGGCGGGCACGTACGTGGTGCAACTTATCGTCAGCGACGCATACGCGAGCAGCGTTCCTTCCACGGTTACGATCACGGCCGGCCTGATGACGATCACGCTGTCGCCCTCTCCGCTGAACCTATATAATTCGCCCGGAACTTTGACCGTCACACTGAGTCCGGCGGCAGGTCCGAACCCAATTTCCGTCAACCTCAGATTTTTCGATTCCACCGTGATCTCAATGCCAGCCAGCGTAACCGTTCCGGCGAACTCGAGCGGCGCCAACGTGACGGTAACGCCGGTGGCGGCAGGCACAACTAATGTAGTCGCCAATGCATCGGGATATCAGCCCGGAACCGTTTGGGTGACGGTCATAACGCCATCCATCTCGGTTTCGTTCAACGGGTTGTTGGGCGTGGGCCTGACCCGGACCATCGGCGGCACGATTACTCTCGACGCGCCAGCCCCACCGGGCGGCGCGACTATCGGACTTTCCGCAAGCGGCGCGGGGCAGGTCACTTTCTCGCCCCAGAGCGTTACGATTCCCCAAGGGAGCACGAGCGGCACATTCAATGTTACCGGAGCGGCTCTGGGTTCTATCACGATTACCGCCAGTTCGTCCGGCTATAACAGCGGCACCGCGCCCCTGCAGGTGGTCATGCTTGGCGGCATTCAGGTTCAAACGGGTGTGACGGTCGCGCCCAACCAATCCACGTCACTGAACGTAACATTGACGATGCCCGCGCCGGTTGGCGGTGTTACCGTTACGCTCGGCAGCAGCAACACCGGCATACTCACGGTTTCGCCGAGCGTTTTTATTGCGCAGGGCGCCACGACTCCGTCTACGCCGGCACAGGTAAATGGAATTGCAATCGGGTCGGCAACTGTCACTGCGTCCGCCGGCGGTTTCAGCGGCGACAGTGAAACCGTAAATGTAGTTGCCACACTCGGTTTATCGCCTCAGGTCGTTTCGGTGGGTGCGGGCGGGGTACAAACTATAAACCTACTCCTTTCAGCACCCGCGCCCACCGGCGGCCTGTCTGTCAATTTGACCTCGGATAAGACAAGTGTCGCCACCGTAACGCCAAATGTTCTGATCGGTGCAGGCCTCACCGCCGCCACCGCGCAGGTCACCGGCGTGACCGCCGGCACGGCAAACATCACCGCCAGCACGACCAACCAATACTTTTCCACGGCAGGTACCAGCGTAGCGGTTACGGTCACCGGCACAACGTTGACGATCACCACCACATCGCTGCCCAACGGGTATACCAATACCGCGTACTCGCAGGCGCTGGCCGCGACCGGCGGCAGTGGGAGCTATACCTGGCAGATTTCGAGCGGCTCACTGCCGGCCGGGCTTACGCTGAGCGGGAATACGATATCCGGTACGCCCAGCACGGCCGGGGGACCCGTCAACTTCACCGTTAAGGTCACCGACACCACCACGCCGACGCCGCTGACTGCCACGCAAAACCTTTCGATCACAGTCGGAACGGGCGTCACGATCAGCACCACGTCGCTGCCCGGCGGGTACACCAATACCGCGTACTCGCAGACGCTGGCCGCCACCGGCGGGAGCGGGAGCTACACCTGGTCGATTTCGACCGGATCACTGCCGGCGGGGCTGACACTGAGTGGGAACACGATATCGGGCACGCCGACCGCGACGGTCACCAACGACAGTTTCACGGTGAAGGCGACCGACAGCAACAACTCTTCGTTGACTGCCACGCAAGCTCTTACAATCACGGTCGCGGCGGGGGTGACGATCAGCACCACGTCGCTGCCTAATGGGTATACCAACAATGCCTACTCGCAGGCGCTGGCCGCGACCGGCGGCAGCGGGAGCTATACGTGGCAGATTTCGAGCGGATCGCTGCCGGCCGGGCTGACGCTGAGCGGGAATACGATATCGGGCACGCCTACCGCGACCGTCACCAACGACAGCTTTACGGTGAAGGCGACGGACAGCAACAACTCTTCGTTGACTACCACGCAAGCTCTTACGATCACGGTAGGAGCGGGGGTGACGATCAGCACCACGTCGCTGCCCAACGGCTATACCAATACTGCGTACTCGCAGGCACTGGTTGCCGCGGGCGGCAGTGGGAGCTATACCTGGTCGATTTCGAGCGGATCTTTGCCGGCCGGGCTGACGCTGAGCGGGAATACGATATCGGGCACGCCTACCGCGACCGTCACCAACGACAGCTTCACGGTGAAGGCGACCGACAGCAACAACTCGTCGCTGAGCGCCACGCAAGCCCTCACGATCACGGTGGGAGCGGGGGTGACGATCGGCACCACGTCGGTGCCGAACGGCTATACCAACACCGCATACTCGCAGGCGCTGGCCGCCACGGGTGGCAGCGGCAGCTACACCTGGTCGATTTCGAGCGGATCGCTGCCGGCGGGCCTGACCCTGAGCGGGAATACGATATCGGGCACGCCTACCGCGACCGTCACCAACGACAGCTTTACAGTGAAGGCCACCGACAGCAACAACTCGTCGTTGAGTGCCACGCAAGCCCTTACGATGACCGTGTCGGCAGGCGTGACAATCACCACTACGTCCCTGCCGGGAGCCGCGACGAACGCTGCGTACTCGCAGACGCTGGCCGCCACGGGCGGCAGTGGGAGCTATACCTGGTCGCTTTTCGGCGGATCGCTGCCGGCTGGCCTGACGCTTAGCGGGAATACCATATCGGGGACGCCCACCGCCACCGGAACCAACAACTTCACCGTCAAGGCCACCGACAGCAACAACTCGTCGCTAACCGCTACACAGGCCCTTTCGATCACGGTGGGAACCGGCTTGACGATCACCACCACGTTGCTGCCCAACGGCTATACCAATACTGCGTATTCGCAGGCGCTGGCCGCCACCGGCGGGAGCGGGAGCTACACCTGGTCGATTTTGACCGGATCGCTGCCGGCCGGGTTGACGCTGAGCGGGAACACGATATCGGGCACGCCGACGGCCACCGTCACCAATGACAGCTTTACGGTCAAGGTTACCGACAGCAACAACTCGTCGCTGACTGCCACGCAGAACCTTACGATCACGGTGGCGGCGGGCGTGACGATCACCACTTCGTCGCTGCCGAACGGCTACACGAATACTGGGTACTCGCAGGCGCTGGCCGCCACGGGCGGCAGCGGGAGCTATACCTGGTCGATTTCGAGCGGATCTTTGCCGGCCGGGCTAACGCTGAGCGGGAATACGATATCGGGCACGCCTACCGCCACCGTCACCAACGACAGCTTTACGGTGAAGGCGACCGACAGCAACAACTCGTCGCTGACTGCCACGCAAGCCCTTACGATCACCGTGTCGGCGGGCGTGACGATCAGCACCACGTCGTTGCCCAATGGCTACACCAACACTGCGTACTCGCAGGCGCTGGCCGCGACCGGCGGGAGCGGGAGCTATACCTGGTCGATTTCGGCCGGATCGCTGCCGGCGGGTCTGACGCTGAGCGGGAATACGATATCCGGCACGCCTACCGCCGTCGGCGGGCCCTTCAGCTTCACGGTACAGGCGACGGACAGCAACAACTCGTCGCTGACTGCCACGCAAGCCCTTACGATCACCGTGTCGGCGGGCGTGACGGTCACTACCACTTCGCTGCCC
>JBKQVG010000378.1:0-3385 GCA_052325345.1 Bryobacteraceae bacterium | reverse complement strand
GTGAAAGAATTAAAAACTAAAATAAAAATAGAACTTCCGGCATCCTGCCCGCAAATAGCCGCTAAAAACATAGAAAAATTAAAAATCTAATTACATATAATATTTAAATTGTATCATTTGCAATAATTATATAAAATAATGCATATATATGTAAAAAAACATAATATATTGAATTTCAATAAAATATGAGGCTTATTTAAACAAAAACTTTTTTTTCAAAAAACAAAAATTATGGCGCTATCACAAGGCATGTCCTTGATCCGGTTCCGTATCCTCTTTCCCAGAAGGAACGAAACCGTAAGCAGGCCCCCCGCCACCGCCATGGCAATGAGCGCCTGCACCAGGACGGGGAAATACACGTCTGTGTATGAGTTAGGCATCGGTTCAAAATGAAACTGGATCTACTTTCGACTATACTGGGTGCAAAAGAAGAGTGTCAACCAAGCCATGCCCATCGAGATTGTCGTGAACGGCCGTGCACACACAACCGCGTCCCGGCAAACCGTACTCGGGCTGCTCCAGGAACTTGGCCTCGACCCCGCCCGCGTGGCCGTCGAGCTGGACCGTTCCATCGTCAAACAGGCGCGCTGGGCGGACACGACGCTCGACAGCGGCGCCCGCTTGGAAATCGTCCAGTTCGTGGGCGGAGGCTAGGGCACAGCTCTCGGCAATCAGCATTCAGCTTCGACCAAAGGCTGAACGCTGACCGCCGAACGCTGAGAGCTTGGTCCTACGTGAAGCTCCGCACCGCGTGGGCTTCGTCGTCATGCACGTCGAATACCGTATACAACTTGGTAATCTGCAGCAGGTCCTTCACCCGCTTGCTCAGGTTCAGCAGCTTCAACTGACCGCCGGCGTTGGTCACCGTCGTAAACCCGGAAACCAGTTCGCCAATCCCCGAGCTGTCGATATAGCTCACGTCGCCCAGATTGAGTAAAATCTTCTTCTGGTTCTTTCCCACCAACTCTCGTAGCGCATCGCGAAGCGCGCTCGATCCCTCACCCAGTGTGATGCGCCCCGTCACGTCTATCACGCTGACATCGCCGACTTGCCGCGTATTCAACTTTACACTCACGTTTGTCTGCCTCCTCGTTTCTCAACCGCCAATTCTACTTCGCCGCCTGGCGCTTCACCAGGGTGCATTCGATCCCTCCCCGCTCCAGCCGCCGGATCTCAACGTCGTCCATGAAGGACCGGATCAGAAAGATGCCGCGCCCCGAGGAACGCAGCAGGTTATCCGGCGCCAGCGGATCGGGCAAATGATCCACATCGAAACCGTCCCCTTCATCGGCAATCTTCACCGTCAGGCGCCCCGCGCCGCCGGACACCGCGAACCGCACCTTCTTGTGGGCGCTGTAACGGTTGCCGTGCACCACGGCGTTGACCATGGCCTCGCGCACGGCCATACCGATCTTCAGGAGATCTTCCTCGTGGAAGCCGGCCCGCCCGGCGAGGCCGGACACCAACTCTTCGGCGCTGTCCACGCTTTCCAGCGTCGAGTCGAAGGACCGTTCCACAGTCTCCCCTACCGAGGGTGAATTCTCCGCCATAAATGGATCGGCCCGCCAACTCGGCCAAACGAACCGTCAGAATATATGAGCCGTCACGGAAAAGTCAAGGTTACGCGGCGCGTCTCCCCTCCGGCCGCGGTCAAATCATCTCGTTCAATAACTCCGGACGCGGCCGCGGAATCACCACCTTATTCACCAGCATGCCTTTCTGGCCCACCACCTGCGCCCCTGCGTCAATGGCGCTTTCCACCGCCGACACGCCGCCCGTCAGGGTCACGAAGGCCTTCCCGCCCAGCGCCATCGCCAGCCGGATTTCGATGAGCCGCACGTTGGCCGCTTTTACCGCCGCATCCGCGCCCTCGATCAGCGCCGCCACCGAGAACGATTCCAGAATGCCCAGCGCGTCCAGTTCCTCCACCTTCGCCGCGCCGCTCAGCGCCGGAAACACCGATTCGTGCAGATTGGGAATCACGAACGAATCGATCACCGAAAACCGGCCGTCGGACACGCCCGCCGAGACGCTGGCGCTTACCGCGCCCACTTCCCCGCGCACCATCACCATGTACTTGCCCGAGCAGATGGACCGCGAAAGGAGCAGTTCCACGGCCGCCGCCTTCAGCATGGCGTCGCACACCTGAAATCCCGCGGCGATGCTGGTCAGCTCGATCAGTCCAATGGAATTATTCGCCATTTCTATGCCACGATCTCCACCGCCTCGGCCGTAACCGCCTTCACCCTGCCGTCGATGCTGGCGTGTACCGGTGCGCCTAGGTAACCCTCCTCCACCCGCCCCACCACCTGGCCCTTCTTCACTTTCTGTCCTTCCTTCACGGCGGCAGCCGCCGATTGCCCCGCGTGCTGCTTCAGCTTGATGCGCACCGCGGCCGGCCGCAGATCCACTTTTTCAAAGGGCGCTTCCCGCTCGTACTCCTCGATCTGGAGCCGCTTGCGCAATTGCGCCAGCGGGATGCGCCGGTACTCCTTCATAGGGTGTACTTCCACCGGCTTCTGCTGCACGAATTTCAGCCCAGCCGCCCGCCGGTCTCTCTTCCCCATGTCGCAGGCTTCCTTGGGATACAAATCTTCCGGGCACGCGTACAGGGTGCAAATGCCGCAGGAGCAGCACAGCTCCGACCATTGGTTCCAGATATCGCCTCCGGTCAAAGTGAACCCCAGGCTGCGCATCACTTTGTGCGGCATCACCTCGTAACCCAGCAGGTAGCGCGGGCAAAACTCGGTGCAGTAGCTGCACTGGTCGCAAGCCGATTTGCCGATCTGGTTCATCTCCTGCTCGGAACGTGTCTTGCGCGTGAACAGGTAATGGTCGCGCGGCAGCACGATGATGCCGCCGGTGGTTTTGGTCACCACGTCGTCCAGGTCGAACGTGGTCGAGCCCATCATAATGCCGCTGACGAAGATTCCGAACTCGGCCGTGGTGGCGCCGCCGGCCTGCGCCAGCAGCTCCCGGAACGCGGTCCCCACGGGCGCCCAGAAGGATTTGGCCTGCGCTACCGCGCCGCACACGGACAAAAATTTTTCCGTTACCGGTTTCCCTTGCCCCGCCAGATGGACGTTGTAGAGCGTCTCGACGTTGCTCACCACGCAGCCCACCTGGAGCGGAATCCCGGCCGGCGGAATCAACCGGCCCGTAGCCGTGTAAACCAGCTCGTATTCGTCGCCCGAGGGATAAAAATCGCCCAGCAGCACGAATTCGATGCGCTGGTTCTGGTTGGCATGGCGCAAGGCCTCGATCGATTCGGCGTTTTTGGTCTTCACGCCGAACTTCCCCGTCCGCGCCTGGGTCGCTTCCATCAACGCCGTCATCCCGGCCAGGATTTCCTGGGGATAATGCTTCATGATTTCGGCGTCTTTAT
>JBKQVG010000377.1:0-32033 GCA_052325345.1 Bryobacteraceae bacterium | reverse complement strand
AGAATGCCGATGAGGCGCGCGGTGTCGCGGCTATGCAGGCCGATGGAAGGCTCGTCCAGAACGTAGCAGGCGCCCACCAGGCGCGATCCCAGACAGGTGGCCAGCTGGATGCGCTGCGCTTCACCTCCCGATAGCGTCATCGAAAGCCGGTCCAGAGTGAGGTATTCGAGACCGACGTCGTTCAGGAACTTGAGGCGCTGGCGAATTTCCACCAGCACCTTGTCGGCGATGGCGGCCTCTTCCGGGCTGAGCTCGAGGGCGCCGAAAAATGCGTAGGCTTCGGCGATGTTCATGCGCGCCACGTCGGCGATGGAGTTGCCGCCCACCCGCACCCACAAAGCTTCCTTGCGCAGGCGGGCGCCCTTGCATTCCGGGCAGAGCGCGTAGCCGCGGTAACGGCTGAGGAAGACGCGCACGTGCAGCTTGTATTTCTTGGTCTCGAGGAACTGAAAAAAACGCTGTACGAATTCTTCCACGCGTTGGCGCTCTTCCGCGGTCAGTTGAAAATACGGCGTGGCGAGACGCACGGTTTTGGCGGCCTTCTTGAAATTACCCAGCCAGGACCGGTATTTGGGCTTGGTCCAGGGTTCGACGGCGCCCTCTTCGAGCGATAGCGATTGGTCCGGAATCACCCGGTTCATGTCGAAATCGATGGTGTTGCCGAAGCCCTGGCAGCGCGGGCAGGCGCCGGCCGGCGAGTTGAAGCTGAACAGGATCGGCTCCGGCGTGGTGAATTCCCGGCCGCAGGTCTTGCACTGAAATTTTTCGTTGGCGCGGATGCGCTCGCCGGTGGCGGCGTTTTCAAAAATCACCTCGCCGGCTTCGCGGTAGCAAATCTCGACCGAATCCACCACGCGCTGGTGCAGGCCGGCGCGAATCGCCAACCGGTCCACCAGCACGAACAGGGGCTTCGAGAAATCGATTTCGAGCAGCGATTCGGGGGTGGAAAACTCGAACAGCCTGCCGCCTTGAAACAGCCGGTTGAAGCCCTTCTTGCGCAACTCGAACAGCCGGTCGCGCAGCGCCTGGCTGGCGCCGTGTGCGTCGCCTCCGGCCGGCGCGGGGCAGGGAAACAGCACGTACCAGCGCGACTCTTCGGGCAGCGCGAGCACGCGCGCGGCCACTTCATCCACCGAGTCCCGGCGGACTTCCCGGCCGTCGCCAGGGCAGATGGTGCGGCCGACGCGGGCGTAGAGTAGCCGCAAAAAATCGTAACATTCCGTCGCCGTCGCCACCGTGGAGCGGGGATTGCGAGTGGTATTCTTCTGGCGGATCGCCACCGCCGGCGCAATGCCGTCGATCTCGTCCACGTCCGGCTTCTCCATCCGCTCCAGGAATTGGCGGGCGTAGGCCGAAAGCGACTCCACGTAGCGCCGCTGCCCCTCCGCATAAATGGTGTCGAAGGCCAGCGAGGACTTCCCCGAACCGGAGACACCCGTGATGACGGTGATCTCGTCATGGGGAATGGAAAGCGAAATGTTTTTCAGATTGTGGACCCGTGCGCCACGAATCCGGATCGAGTCTTGCACGCCAGTAGGAAGTGTTCTTCTTCAGTATAAGCCGGACGCCTGTGACGCGGGCTCTGAGAGGACCCGGCCAGGTTAAGAACCGCTCCTTGCGGTCGCGGCCCGGTTTTGGCGCGGCATCAGCCGCTTATTTGAAGTGATACGTCCAGGTTGCCAGGCCGGTGATGTGCTTGTTGTCGTCGCTGGCCTTGAGGCCGAAATCGCTGGATCCGAACTTGACGCTGCCATCGAGTGAACCGCCGGTGACCTTCCCGCCGGTGGCGATGGCGCCCAGCCCGAACGTCACGCGGCTTTTGTCCATTCCAATGGTGAGGTGCAGATCGACCTTATTGGTGGCCAGAGTGTCCGTAGCGGCGCCCGTAACCGTCACCCCGCCCGACTTCACCACCACCTTTCCATTGACCTGCTGCACCTGCGCCCCGGTCGCGACCACTCCCAGGCTCACGCTCACCTGCAACTGCTGCCATTTTTCGGTGGCGATCACTCCCGCGCCCAGCACCCGCTGGTCCGGTTGAAACTGCAGCATCTGGGCCTGCAAGGTGAACTTGCCGACCTTGAAGACCTGAATGGGCTTGTTCTTGATCTGCCCCACGACGGCGTTGAGGACGGCGCCGCCGGTTTTGGTGGCGTAGAGGGCCACCGCGCCGCCGATCACCAGGGCGATTCCGGTGACATAGACGACGGCCTGGTTCTTATCGACCCACACGCCCATGGGGGTGGAATTAGCGGCCGCCTGGAAGTCCTGAATGGCTTTTTCGAGCTTCTTGTATGACGGCGAGTCTTTGATCTGCTGCAGGGCGGCGTCGCCCGCCTTTCCTCCCGCGGCGCCCGCAATGGCGTTCAGCAGATCCTGCGCATCTTTGGCTGTCAGGGTATTGGCCGCGATGGCTACATTCCGCTTCAGGAAAAAACTGTCCAAAGTGGATTGGATGGCGTCCTGCACCGGTTTTGCGGACAGGGTATTCTGCAGCAGGGTGGGCAGATTGGCCGCCTGCTGGCCTACCAGGTCGAAAGCCAGCACCACCACTTGGGTAGTTGCGTCGTCCAGATTGGAGCCGGGCGTTGGCATCGAAGCCATAACGTACCTCCGGACTGCTTTATATCACCTTCCCGGCATCCGGTCCAGAGCGGCGGTACCAGGCGGCCGGGTGCGGCGCGTGCGGCGGTAGCCTTTCCGGGGTGGGCAAAGGTATCCTATCGGCATGAGGGTTCTAGCATTTGTATGGACGGGCACAATGGCGCTTTGGGCGCAATCCGCCCCGGTGACGGTGTCGCTGAGCGCGCCGGTGAAGGGTCCGGTGGAACTGATGGTCCGCAACCATGGGCGGGCGGCCGTGACGGCATATGCGGTGACGGTGAGCTACACGGCCAATGGGAGTACCGCCGCCAGGGACCTGATCTGGGATTCCGCCCTGCGGCTTTCCACGCCCGAGCTGGAGCCCAACGAGGCAGCCGTCAGGCGGGTGGACGTCCCTCCCGCCAACGCCGCGGTAACGCTGCGCGCGGTGATGTTCGCGGACGGCCGGACGAGCGGGGAAGCCGAATGGATCGGGCGCATTCTGAGCGGACGGCGTTTTGCCCTGGCGACGGTCGATGGCGTGCGCAAGATCCTGCCCGCCGCCAAGCCGGAAGACCTGGAAGCCGCCCGCCGGGAAAGGCTGGCCGCGGCCGGCGGGCCTGAGCAGAAATCCCTGATCGACGCCTACTACCGGCTGGCGACGCCGAACCATGCGCGCGATCTCGACCTGCTGCGCGACCGGTTGGCGGCGGCGATTAGCCCGGCCGTCCACTGACGCCCCATTCCGCACCGCAAGAAAGAACGACGGAGTTCGCTCATTCATGAACCACAGCCCTCCCGCCCTGGTCTGGTTTGGCCCGGACCTGCGGCTCGCCGACAACCCTGCGCTGGGGAGGGCAATGGCGCCGGTCGCGCGCGATCGCGGCAGGCTCGTAACGCCGGTTCCAGAATACCGCGCCGGCTTCGCCAGGCCGCCACATCCGGCGCATGCCGCCGGCCCAGGGATGCGGGAATATTGCGAATAGCCGCCGGCCGCCGCGCTCGCCCGTTGGGTGGAGTGCGCCTGGTTCCTCGAAAGCGACACCGCCGTCAGCGGACATCGCGTGCCGCCGGATGGCTGTCTCGATATCGTTTACGATCGGCGCGGCGGCCTGCGAGCCATCGGCGCCATGACGGCGGAGCGGCGCTTTGATTTTCCGGCGGGCGCTTTTCTGGCCGGAATTTCCTTTCGGCCGGGAGTGGCCGGGGCTTTTCTGGGCGTGCCGTCTACGGCATGCGTGAAATCGGCGTGTTCGAGCCAGGCGGCCACACCGGGATATTCGCCGCCCGCGTTTCGTAATTGACCAAATAGCCCTCACTTCGCCCGGAACGCCTCGATTGCCGCCATTTCCGCATCGCTCAAGCGAAACTCCATGGCGCCGATTACTCCATCCACCTGAGCGGCGGAACGCATGCCCACGATGGCCCCGGTTACGGCGGGGTTGGCCAGCGTCCAGGCGATCGCCACTTCACCCGCCGAGCGCCCGTGCGCCGCGCCGATCCGTTTCAGCAGTTCGGCCAACTCCAGGTTGCGAGTGAGATTGGGCTCCTGAAACGCCAGCGCGCGACGCCGGAAATCGTCGGGGGGAAACGCCGCTATCCGTTCCCTGGTCATCTTGCCGGTCAGCAGGCCGGACTTCATCGGCGAGTATACGATCGCCCCGATCCGCTTGGCCAGGCAGTACGGCAGGATCTTCGCCCCCACCTCCGGCGACACCGCCGAGTAAGGCGGCTGCAGCGAGGCGACCGGCGCAATGGCCCGGCACCGTTCCATCTGCGCCACGTTGAAATTGGAAACGCCGATCCAGCGCACCTTGCCCTGCTCCCGCAGCTTGGCCAGCGTGAACCACGCCTCCTCCAGGTCCGGCTCCGGTTCGGGCCAGTGCATCTGGTACAGATCGATGGTATCCAGCTTGAGCCGCCGCAGGCTGTCTTCGCATTCCTGGCGAATCGAATCGGCCTTCAGGCAACTGCGGATCTCGCCTTTCTCATTCCACACGCGCGAGCACTTGGTGAAGACATATGGCCGCCGGGTGCGGCCCGCCAGCGCGCGCGCCACCACCTCCTCGGAATGACCCAGGCCGTACACCGGCGCGGTATCGATCCAGTTAATCCCCAGGTCCAAGGCGCGATGAATCGCGGCGATGGATTCGTCGTCGTCTTGCGGACCCCAGGCGAATGCCCAACCGCCGCCTCCCATCGCCCAGGCTCCGATGCCGATGGGCGTCAACTCCAGATCGCTTGTTCCCAAAAGTCGCTTCTGCATCTTTACTACGATAACCCGACTGCGCCGCGGGCTTGCCGCGCGCGGCGGCAAAAATGTGTGAGAAATGCGGAGGGGAAAGGCTACTACCGGCTTTCAGTTTTCCAGTGGACGGTGGAGTGTGCCGGTTTCCGGGAGGAAGCCAACTGGAGCTTCAAACGGGAAAGCCCGGATCCGAGTCCGGGCCTTCCACACGAAGCTGGAAAGGAGGATCCAGCTTATGATCCTCTTGCTGGTAAAGATCCGGTCCATCGCTGGCCGGCTTACGGCGCTGATCGTTTGGACCTGTAAGGGCCGGCGCTAAGCGTCGTGCGGGGATCGGGTCGGCGCCCCGGTCCCTGCTACCAGCATCATAGCGCAGGTTCGGCCCGTTTTTCTACGGTCCGTTTGCCTCACTTCGCGCCGTCGCTTTTCACTACCCTGGCGTCCAGTTCGCCCTTGGCCAGCCGTACATGAATACGCGAACGCGCTCTTGCCGCCGCGGCATCCTTCAGAATTCCCGCATCGTTCGAAACGATCGCGTAGCCGCGCTCCAGAATTCGCAGCGGGCTCAGTTGGGAAAGCTTGGCGTCGAGCTGCTCGAAGGCGGAGCGCCGCCGCGCCAGGCGCACCCGCACCGTTTCCAGCGCCGCGGCCCGCGCCGCTTCCATGCGTCTCCGGCCGGCGGCCAGCCGCGGGCGAATGTCGAAGCGCCGCAGCCTGGTCTCCAGTCCGCGCCGGATTCGCTCGCGGCTGTCGACGGCCACCCGAATCCGCTCCCGCATCCGGTATTCCTGCTCATCCACCCGCTGCAGCCCGCGGCCCACCCGCCGTTGCAACAGACTCAAAGCCCGCTCCACCCCCTGCTGGCGGAGCCGCCGCTCCAGCATGGCCAGGCGATAGCGCATCCCCTGCCCGCACTTCGAGCGCGCCGCCGCTACCCGCTCGACGAGCTCGCTGGCCAGCGGCGCCACGATTTCCGCCGCCGCGGATGGAGTGGGGGCGCGCTGGTCGGCCACGAAATCGGCGATAGTGACGTCCGTCTCGTGCCCCACCGCGGAGACGATGGGCACTGCGGATGCCGCGATCGCCCGCGCCACGGCTTCTTCGTTGAAGGTCCACAGATCCTCCAGCGAACCGCCGCCGCGCCCCACGATGACGACCTCCGCCCACCGCGAGCGGCTGAAGTACTCGATGGCGCGGCACACTTCTTCCACCGCGCCCTCGCCCTGCACCCGCGAAGGATACAGGCGCACGTGCACGCCCGGAAAGCGCCGCGACAGAATCTGGATCATGTCCGCGATGGCCGCTCCCTTGGGCGAAGTCACGATTCCGATCCGGCGCGGGAAGCGCGGCAGCGGCCGCTTGCGCTCCGCCCGGAACAGCCCTTCCGCCGCCAGCTTCTTTTTGAGCTGTTCGAACGCCAGTTGCAGCGCGCCCAGGCCCTGCGGCTCGATCAGCTCCACCAGTAGTTGATATTCACCGCGCGCTTCGTAAACGTCGACGCGCCCGCGAGCCAGTACCGCCAGGCCGTCCTGAGGTTTGAACTTCCAGTAACGGTGCGCCGAGCGGAACGCCACGCACCGCACCTGCGCCTCGCGCTCCTTGAGGGTGAAATAGTAGTGCCCGCTGGTGGCCAGCTTCAAGCCGGAGATTTCGCCCGATACCCAGATGTCCGGAAATTCCGCGTCCAGCAAAGCGCGGATGGCCGCGTTGAGTTCGCTCACCGAAAAGATGCGCCGCTCCGGCGCCAGGTCGAATTCGAGCGCGAATTGCTCCACGGAAGTCCCCCGACGAAGCTATGGTAGCGCGCCGGTTGGAGCGGGCGTCGGCCTCCCCTCCTGTGCTAACATGCCCTACCAAGATGCGCTGTCCCATTTTCTTTCTTGCACTCGCTTTGTCTGTATCCGCCCAGCAACCGGCCGCGCCCGTTGCCGAAGGCGGCGGCGGTGGCCGCGGGGCTACTCAGGCAGGCGCCCAAACCGGAGGCGCCGGCACGCCCGGGGTCGCCGCTTTTCCGCAGAGCGGCAACGATGAACTCATGAAGCATGTCGATGACCTGATGTGGCGCGTGCTGCTCGGCGACATCGCCGATATCGACAAGGTGGCATACACCAGCCTGCCGCCGGCGCACCCCGCCAACCCGCGCGCGCCCGGCGCCGGCAATCCGCTCATCGTTCACGCTTACACCTTCATCCCCAAGAACCTCGACCGCTCGAAGAAACAGCCGCTCATCGTCTTCTGTCACCAGGGCGTGCACGCCAACGAAGACACTCGCGACGCCCACGTCTTCCGCGAGCTTCTCACCCAGGGCTACTCCATCATCTCTTCCGATTACCGCGGCAGCACCGGCTATGGGCGCCAGTTCTACGAGCAGATCGATTACGGCGGCCGCGAGACCGACGACGTTTACCTGGGTATGCAATGGATGATCGAGAATAATCCGTTCCTCGACCCCAAGCGCGTTGGCATCATCGGCTGGAGCCACGGCGGCCTGATCGCTCTCATGAACATCTTCGCCCATCCCCAAGCCTATGCCGTGGCCTACGCCGGCGTCCCCGCCAGCGACCTGGTGGCGCGCATGGGCTATGAACCGGCCGGCTACGCCGCCCTCTACTCGGCCCCTTATCACATCGGCCACACCGTGCGCGACGACATCATGGAGTACCGCCGCCGCTCGCCCGTCTTCCACGCCAAAGAGCTCGCAACCCCGCTCCTGATCCACGGCAATACCAACGACGAAGACGTCAATGTGCTGGAAGTCGAGCACCTCATCGAAGCCCTCAAAGCCGAAGGCAAAAAGTTCGATTACAAAATCTACCGGGACGCCCCCGGAGGCCATTACTTCAATCGTATCGATACCAAGTTGGCCAAGGATTCCCGCCGGGAAGTGTATAAGTTCCTGGCGGGGTATCTGAAGCCCGATAAGGCGGTGCAGTAGCGGGCAGGGTGGGTTTCGGGGTTTTCGGGGCGGATCGCGCGGCTCGCTATAATCGGATCGGCGTAACCGAATTGGCATCGACGGCGGTTAAGCTGGAATGGAACGTTGGAGTTCCTGACAATGCCCCGAGTTCACACCTATCATGTTGCCCCTAGCTTGCCGGCTCGCCTGCAGTGCCTGCTCAAGCTCTCCCTGAACCTGCGATGGTCCTGGCACCACCCGACCATCGAACTCTTCCGCACCCTGGATCCCGACCTGTGGGAAGAGACCGGACATAATCCGCGGCTGATTCTCGGCCGCATCGACCAGAGGCGGCTGGCGGAACTCCGCGGCGATGAGGCTTTCCTCGCCCAGATGGACCGCGTGTCCGCCGATCTGGACGAGTACCTTGCCGGCGCCGGCTGGTTCGCCGCGGCGCACCCGGAAGCGATGGGAATCCGCATCGCCTATTTTTCGGCGGAGTTCGGATTGACGGAGTGCATTCCCAATTACGCCGGCGGCTTGGGCATCCTGGCCGGGGACCACCTCAAGTCGGCCAGCGATCTTGGCCTGCCTCTGGTTGGCGTCGGACTGCTTTACCAGGGCGGCTACTTCCATCAGTACCTCAATGCCGATGGATGGCAGCAGGAAACCTATCCGATTAACGACTTCCACAACCTGCCCATCCAACCGGTGGAAGACGGGCCGGGAACGCCCCTCACGGTGCACATCGACTTCCCCGGACGGCGCCTGGCCGCGCAGATCTGGAAAGCCCAGGTGGGGAGAGTGCCCCTGTATCTGCTCGATACCAACGTCGCCGAGAACACCGCCGGCGACCGCCAGGTGACCGGAGCCCTGTACGGAGGCGACCGCGAGCTTCGCATCCAGCAGGAGATGGTGCTGGGAATCGGGGGCATGCGGGCGCTTCACGCGCTGGGTCTACGGCCAACCGTGTGCCATATGAACGAAGGGCACTCGGCCTTTCTAGGGCCGGAGCGAAGCAGGATGATCATGGAGGAACTGGGCTTTCCCCACCATGAGGCGCGCCTGATCGCCGCGGCGGGCAGCATTTTCACCACCCATACGCCGGTGCCGGCCGGCTTCGACCGGTTCGATCCGGGGCTGGTGGACAAATATTTTCGCGAGTACTCGCGGAGCCTCGGACTCAGTATCGAGCAGTTTCTGGCTTATGGAAGACAGGTTCCAACCGACTCGGGCGAGCCGTTCAACATGGCGTACCTCGCCGCGCGTCACAGCTCATACACCAATGCGGTCGCCAAACTGCACGGCGTGGTGACGCGCAAGATGGCGCAACCCATGTGGCCCGGCTATCCTCTGGACGAGGTGCCGATCGGCTAGGTGACCAACGGCATACACACGCGGTCCTGGATCTCGATGGAGATGAGCGCCCTGCTCAACCGGTACCTTGGCCCGCAATGGGGCGAAAAACCCGCCGATACCGCTCTCTGGCAGCGCATCGACCGAATCCCCGATCAGGAATTGTGGCGGGTTCACGAGATCCGCCGGGAGCGCCTGGTCAACTACGCGCGCACGCGGCTGGCCTCCCAGGTCAGGCAGAGAGGCGGCAGCGACGCGGACATCACGGTTGCCGGCGGCGTCCTCTCCCCCGACGCCCTGACCATCGGATTCGCGCGCCGCTTCGCCACTTACAAGCGAGCCACTCTGCTGCTCCGCGACGTGGAGCGGCTGAAACGCCTGCTTACCTCCTCAAAACGGCCGGTGCAGATCCTGTTCGCCGGCAAGGCGCACCCTCACGATACCGAAGGCAAGGAGTTGATCCGGCAAATTATACGATTCGCCCGCGACCCGCAGGTCAGGCCCAGCGTAGTGTTCCTGGAGGACTACGACATTTCCGTGGCGCGGTACCTTGTCCAGGGCGCGGACGTATGGTTGAATACGCCGCGGCGGCCCAACGAGGCCAGCGGCACCAGCGGCATGAAGCTGCTGGCCAACGGCGGGCTGAACCTGTCGATTCTGGACGGGTGGTGGGACGAGGCCTACGACCGGGAGGTAGGCTGGGCGATCGGCAACGGCGAGGAGTACAACAACCCGGATTATCAGGACCAGGTGGAGTCGGAGGCGCTCTTTCACCTCCTGGAAAACGACGTGGTGCCGCTGTTCTATGATCGCGATGCCGCCGGTATCCCGCGCGGCTGGCTGGCCAAGATGAAGGCGTCGATGAGACGGCTTTCGCCGATCTTCAGCACCAACCGGATGGTTGCCGAATACGCCGAGCGTTTCTATCTCCCGGCCGCCAACCGGCTCCTCCGTCTGGTGGGCGACAAGGGCCGGGTAGCGTCCCTGATGGACTGGCGCAAACGCCTGCAAGCCCAGGGACCCGAGGTGAAAATCACCCATGTGGATGTGGACGGGGGCAAAAGCGAATTCCTGGTGGGCTCGAAGGTGAAGGTCGCCGCGCGGGTCTCCTTGGGCAGCCTCTTTCCCGGCGACGTGCGTGTGCAGGCCTACTACGGCGTCCTCGCCGCGGATGGCCGGATCGGCAAGGGCTCGCACGTGGATCTGGCGCTCAGCCAATCCTGGGGCGCCGATCACCTCTACGAAGGAGAGGTCGAGTGCGGGCAGAGCGGAAGCTGCGGCTTTGCGGTCCGCGTGGTGCCGTTTCACGAAGACGCTCTCGTACCCTATGAACTGCCCTGGATCCGGTGGGAGGAGTGACTCACCCATATCCAGCAAAGACAGTGATCTCGACTTTTCTTTAATGAACGGTGAAGCGGTAAGATGAAAGTGAATTGGATGACATGATGCCGCCCGTCGAATACGTCGAGGTCCGCAACGGCGGCTACTACGTAGCCGGAACGCGCATTGGCCTGGACGTGGTGGTCTACGACTTTCGAGGCGGACGGTCGGCCGACGCGATCTTCGAGGCTTACCCGTCGATTGGATCGCTGGCAAAGGTCTACGGAGCGATCGCCTTCATCCTGGAACACCCGGAGGAAATCGAAGCTTACCTGGGAGATCAGGATCGGCGGTACGAAGAGTTTAAAGCCCAGCACCCTCTCACGCCCGACATGATCGAGCGCTTTGAGCGAGCCAAACGCGAAAGATCGTTGAAGCAGGCTTGAGCTTCCGTTTCCAGGCCGATGCCGACCTGAACCCCGAGATTGGGCGAGGATTGCGGCGGCGAGAACCGTCGATTGATTTTCGTGCCGCTGCGGGACTAATCGCGGACGGAACGCCCGATGCAGAAGTTCTTCGGATCGCCGCGGAAGACGGCCGCGTGCTGGTCTCCCGCGACGTCGCCACGATGCCGGACCCAGACCGCCGTTACCGGAACGTACCCAAGCGAATTTCAACCTAAAGAAACCAAACATGTTACAAGCAGGAGAACGAATTCGTCTTCGCGCCGGCAAAACCCGGCTGGAGTTTCCCTTGCCGCAACGGGTAAGCTGGTGGGATGGGGCGACTGATCTTTCGCGTGTTGGGCGGTCTGGTGCTGGCCGTGGTGGGGGCGTATCTCGTGGATGGCGCGATCGCCAAGGCGCGTGGCGCCGGCGCCTTCGGGCAGGTTCAGGTGCAACCTTATTATGCCGTTCCCATGAAGGACGGGAAGACCCAATTCATGATGCTCGATCCGGAGACCGACACCTGCATTCGCTCGCTCTTTCCGCACTTTGGGTATCGGCCCTGTTGGAAAATGCAGCCCCAGCAACGCATCAACATGTAACCCAATTGTCACCATTGTCTTTCGCCCGCCGAATCGTGGAACTCGCCGCCGCCTGCTACCGTATCCTAATGGTGCGACTATGACACTCACAAGCAGCCCCGAACTGGGCCAGATCCATGCGCTGCTGGCGGAAAAAGGATACTCGGTATCCGAGCCGGCGGCCGATTCGCTGAACATACGGGAAGTCGAAAGCGGAGTCGCGGTGCGGGCCGTGCTCCAGGGCGACATCCTGTTCCTTTCGCTGGTTTGCACCGTGGCGCCGGAAGCGGCCATCACGCCCGATATCATGCGGCGCATGTTGGCGGCCGATAACGGCATCTCCACTTCTTATTTCCAGCTCTACCCGGCCGGCAGCGGGAAAATCGCCATCATCCTCTCGAATTTCTGCAAACTGCAGGAAATGGGGCCGGATGACGAAGACGACATCCTGTCCTCGGTGCATTTTCTGTTGGTGGACGTGATGACTGCCCGCCGCCTGTTGAGCGGCCTAAGCGCTAACGGAGCCGCGTAAAGGAGATCACCATGCCGTTTCTTTCCGATATTTTTGCCCGCCTCGGACGCGTGGCGCGCGGCCAGGCCAATCAGGGCGTCGATGTCGTCGAGGACGCCACCTTCGAAGCTACCGTTCGCCAGACCGTGGCCGACATGAAGGGCGAGCTCAACAACGTGGTGCGAGCGTCCGCCGTGGCCATGAGCAATTACAACCGCCTCGATGCCGAATACCAGAAGTACCTCAAGCAATCGCAGGAATGGAAGGACCGCGCCGGGCTGGCGCTCGACGCCGGCAACGAAGAGCTGGCCAAAGCGGCGCTCTCGAAGAAGGCCGAATCGGATAAACAGGTCGCTTCCATGCAGCAGGCCGTCGCCGCCGCCCACGAGACCAGTGAAAAGTTGAAAAGCCAGGTGGGCGAGCTGAAGCGCAAGATCGACGAAGGAGAGCGCACCGCCACCACCCTGGTGGCGCGCAAGAACGCCGCCGCGGCCCAACGCAAAGTGGCCGAAGCCATGGCCGGCGTGGGTAGCGCCGATAACGCGTTCGCGGCCCTCAACCGCTTCGAGGAGACCGTCTCCAAGGAAGAAGCCACCGCCAAGGCTTTCGACGAGCTGGCTTCCACCGGCAAGGACGACGATCTGGAAAAGCAGTTCGCCGCGTTGGGCGGGCATAGCGTGGACGCCGAATTGGAAGCGCTCAAGCGCGAACGCCAAGCCAAGGCCGCTCCCGCTCAGGCGCCTTACATTCCCAGAGAGCTGCCGGCGGCGGGCGTCTCCATCTCTACCGGGCAACAGGTGGGCGAAAAGGCCAAAGCCTGAGCCGGCGGTGGCTCGATGATTACTTTCACGATTGAAGCCCTGCTGGGCGTCCTCCTGGTGGTGGTTCTGATGCAATTGTTCAAAAAACACGCGCCGCCTCCCACCGCGCAGCCGGTGCAGGACCTGGCCAATCTCAAACCGTCGGAAGCCCGCGTGGGAGACGCGCTGTCGGTCTCCGGCGCCGGTGACGACATGAGCGATCTCGACTTCATCGTCGAGCGCAGCACCTGGTTTCAATCCGCGTCGAAACGCTGGCTGGAGTTCAGCGGACCTTATAAAACGCGGCGCGTGGCGCTGCGCGTCGATTTTGGCGACGATCTCGAAACCAGCGTTCAAACCGACCCCCGCAAGCTGACGGTCGAAGACCTGGGCCTGGCCGAGGACGACCTGGCGCAGATGGACGAGCGCCAGAATACCGCCGACTCGTTCGAGTTCGATGGCAAAGTCTGGCTCTACGTGCTGAGCCGCGAAGCGCAGATGACGCGCAGCGATCAGCCGCAGCCGGTAGGGTTCTACTATTGGGAATTTCGCGAGCAGGACGGCAGTCGCCGCCTCGCGATCCGCAAGCTCCAGGGCGACCCCTTCGCGGTCACGCTTTACACCGGAGTTCCCGCCGGCGATGTGACCGTCTATCGCGGCCGCGCGTAGGAGGCAGTCGTGAAAAATTCCGTTCCAAATCCGGGAGTGGGGCAGACCATCGTTTTTTGTGGTCTGCCGTCTCTGGGCCAACGGCCCGCGCAAGCTCATGAAAATTGTGGAGCGGACTCTCAGTCTGCCACGCCGGGACTCGTCCCGGCGCGTTTTTCGACCTTGCCAGCCGGTATCCTGACTCATGCAGGGCAGACCACCAAACACGATGGTCCGCCCCGCGGAGACCGTTTATGAACCGCTCCGGGCTGAAATTCCTGGCTTCGTTGCTGGTCACGGCGATGGCCGTCCTGCCGTTCGCCGGCCTGGACAATTTGCCCCGCGGTCTGCGCGCCCGCATCGATGCCGAGCGCGCCACGCTGGCTTCTTCGGTCCGCCAGGAGCAGGCGGCTAAGAGTGAAGTGAATGCCGATGTCGCGGCCGACCCGGCTCTGTTCAAAACCATCGCATCGGCCGCTGCGTGGCCGGGCCACTTCTCGGACTCCGAAAGCAAAATCTCCAGCGCCCAGCGCCAGATGGACGAGCTGGGGCGCCTGGAGAAAGCCAATCGGCGGCAAGACCGCGCGCGCACCGAATCTCTGCTCCTCGAGGAGCAGGGCCTGCGCGCGGCCGCCGGCTCCGAAGCGCAAACCGCGCGGCAGGACGCCGCCCATTGGGTCGAGCTCAAGCGCCAGTTGCCCGACGAGCTGCGCAGCATGCAGCAGGACTACAACGCCATCCACGGTTTCGATCTGGCCCCTGTCGCCAACGCCGTCGCAAAAGCCGAAACCGATTGGCCGGATAAGAAGACCGACCTGGACGCGCGTCTTCAGAACCTGCGCAACACCGTCGCGGGCGCCGAGCAGACTTGGCAAACCGAGGCCGCCGACCGGCGCGCCGCCTCCGCCCAGGATTGGCCCCACCTCGAGTTCACTTCTTTGGTAGCCGCCGGCGATTCCTTGAAGACCGCCGCCGCCGATCTGCCCAAAGAGTCCGCCGGCCTCCAGGCTCTCGGCTCTCAGCTTTACAGTTCCTGGGACAACATTCTGGTCGATATGGAAACGCGCGGCATCGGACATGCGCGCTCCTGGGACCAGCAGATCCGCACCGTGCGCACCCGCGTGGCCAATGCCGCCGACAAAACCGGCGTGGTTTCGAGCGACGAGAAGTGGGTCGAGGTTTCGCAGGCAACTTATAAGGCCGGCGAGAACGATCTCGGCATGGCCATCGAGCATAAACCCGCCGGCAAATACGATTCTGAAGCTGAGCGCGTGGCGCAACCCGCCGGCTTCGCGTATATCGCGCCGCCCGACGTGGGCTCCAACCGCTACGGCTATTGGGACCATAGCGGCGGCCACGATTTCTGGGTGTTCTACGGCCAGTACGCGCTCCTGCGCGACCTGCTGTTCAACCACGATTACCGCCCCTTGGCGCGCCGCGACTGGGAGGATTACCGCTGGTCCCGCGATGCCGGCCACACCTACTACGGCCGCACCGCCGAAGGCACGCCGGTCTACGGCAGCCAGGGCGCCGCCACTCGCGATCGGTACTCGGGCAGCAGCTACGCCCACAGCGGCGGTTTCCGCGACTCCGAATACGCATCGAAGCGCGGTTCCTACCGCAGCTCGCCGTTCGCTTCGCCGATGGGGCGAGACCCCAACGCCGATCACAGCCCCAGACGCTTCGGAAGACCGGGCGGGGAACCCGAAACGCCGCACGGATTTCGCCCCTCGCCCCGGCGTTCGCCCTCGTTCCACATGCCCTCCGGCGGGGGCCGGCGTTTCGGAAGGCACTGACCGCCTTACCTGTACGGCAGCCCGTTAGCGGTGTGGGCCGCATGCAAAGCGCGTTGAATGTTCGGCCGGGATGAATTGCATGATCGCGTTTGACACGAACGTACTGATCTACAGTTGCGATCACAGCGATCCGCCTAGGCAGCGACGAGCGTTCGAACTGCTCGCGGCGACCGAAGACGCCGTCTTGCTTTGGCAGGTTGCGGTCGAATTCGTGGCAGCGTCCCGGAAGTTGGCATCGCAGGGTTTTACCTCGACAGACGCCTGGGCTCGGCTGCGCGAATTCATGGACGTGTTGCCTATCGTGGTGCCGTCGCCTAAGGTCTTCGAGTATGCCCAACCGCTGCATGAAAAAGAAGGAGTCTCCGAACTCCTGATGTCGCCGGGCATTTTCGAGGCACTGAGGAAAATTGGCTGACCCAACCGACGGGGAATCGGTGCGGGAAACCGGGTGGGACAGACGATCGTTTTTTGTCGTCTGTCAGGCTGTTGTGGCTTGGCGGGGGCTCGACAGACCACGAAAAACGATGGTCTGTCCCACCCCTCGGTCACCGAATTCCGGCTCAACCTAAATTCCGCGACGTCAGGAGTTTGGAGATTCATCTCGGCTTTGTTATTTGCCACCGCCCCGGCCCAAGTGAACAGTGCCGGCGCCAGCCGTGACCCTACTTCGGCACGCGCAGAAACTCGGACGGGGGCAAAGCGCGGCGGGTCATGCGCGCCTCGAACACGGCGCCCTTGAAGTAGTCGCGCCGGTCGATCCGCACGCCGATGGAACAGTGCCCGGGGCCCTGCGGCGCCAGGTGCAGCTCGGCCGATCCCTGCATCTCGCCGTCCACGTAGTTGCTCAGCCGCGCGCCGTCATAAACCAGCGTGGCTTGGTGCCATGCGCCCAGCGAATGCAACTTGGTGCGGTCGATCAGGGCCTTCGATTCCGTGCCCGAAAGCGCGAAGCTGTCCAGACACCACCGGTTGTCGATCACCCGTATTTCAAACAGCATGCGGTTGGGCGTATCCTTCCCGGTCTGCGGATCGAGCACGGAGAGGTGAAAAAAACGCTGCTCGGGCGCACCGCCCGCGTCGGGCCGGAAAATCACTTCCCAGGTGAACGCGGCCGCGCCCGCCAACGGATGAACATCCAGATAAATCGCATCTTCCACCCCGTCGAACGCGATCGCTTTGCCGATCGGTGTGTCGACAACCCTGGGATGTCCGACGACAGTGACGGCGTGGCCGCCGATGCGCTGGAGGTTGTCGAATCGCCAGACCTCCGAACCGGCTTGTTGGCCGAGCAGGACTCCCGCTACCGCGGCCATGATGCAGAATCGTAGCAGCATGCCTTAGAAGATAGCGTGTTTCACCATGGCTGGCGAGGAGCAGCGAGGAGCAGTAGGCCAGTCGTCCAGTCTCTCCTGCCTCCAAACCAAATGTCGCCGCGCCTTACCCGCCGCTTGGTACCTCCGGTACTGCCCCTTCCGAATCCGGCAGCCCGGCTTTTACTACAATAAGAGTACGGATTTTCGAATACTACCCGTGCATTTCACCTTCGATCACCTGGCTGTTGGAGTCTTCACCTTCGTTCAGTGGCGAGTGAGCCGCGTGTTGCTGGCGGCCGCGGCACGCCGTTGGCGCGGCGCGGCCCTGGGCGCTGCGCGATTGGCGGCGGCGGCCTTCTGCGCGGCCGTCGGTTTGGGCTATGCTCTTACCTGGCCTGACGTGGTAACTGTCCTGAAAATGAGCGGTTCCCACGCGACGCTTGCCGGCGCTCTGGCGATGGGCTATCTCATGACCGCGACCGGCGTCCTGGCGGCTTACGAGATTTCGCGGGGAATCGGCCGCACCTGGACCGCTCCGGCCAATCCGGGCCGGCGCCGGTTGATTCAATCCACCGGCAACGCCCTGATGGCTGCGCCGCTCGCCGTCATGGGTTATGGCGCCTTTATCGAGCGGTCCGATTTTCGCGTGCGCCAGGTGGATATCCCTCTTTCGGACCTGCCCGCGGATCTGGACGGACTGCGGATTCTGCAGTTGAGCGACATTCACCTCAGCATTTTTCTGCGCGAAGACGAGCTGGCGAGGGTGATCGGCCAGTCCAACGAGTTGAAGCCGCACCTGGCGGTGGTCACCGGCGATTTGATCTCGGCCAGGGGCGATCCTCTGGATGCCTGCCTGCGCCAGTTGAAGCGCCTGAAAGCCGATGCCGGCGTCTTCGGCTGCCTGGGCAACCACGAGCGCTATGCCGGCGTGGAGGACTATACCACCCGCGCGGCGGCCCGCCTGGGGATCGATTTTCTGCGCGACCGCGCCCGCCCGCTCGGTTTCGGCGGAGCGGTTCTCAACCTGGCCGGCGTGGACTACCAGCGCATGGGACAGAAACAGCTTTACCTGCGAAATGCCGGCGCGCTGGTCAAGCCGGGCGCCTGCAACCTGTTGCTGTCGCACAATCCGGACGTGCTGCCCGTGGCCGCCCGCCAGGGCTACGACCTGGTGCTCTCCGGCCACACTCATGGCGGGCAGGTGACCGTGGAGATTCTGGACCACTCGTTCAGCCCGGCTCACTTCTTCACGCCTTATGTCTACGGTTTGTACCGCAGCGGGCGTACCGCCGAGTACGTGACCCGCGGCATCGGAACCATTGGCGTTCCGGCGCGGATCGGCGCGCCTCCCGAGATCTCCCTGCTACGCTTGAGAAAGGCGTAACCGCCGAGCCCCGTGCGCTATCTCATCGTCAGCGACATCCACTCCAACTGGCAAGCGCTCCAGGGCGTTCTCCGCCAGGCCGAGGGCCGCTGGGACCAGGCCCTCTGCTGCGGCGACCTGGTGGGCTATGGCGCCGATCCCAACCCGGTAACGGACTGGGTTCGCGCCCATTCCGCCCACACCGTGCGCGGCAACCACGACAAGGTTTCCCTCAATACCGAAGACTTGGAGTGGTTCAACCCCGTAGCTCGCGCCGCCGCCGAATGGACCCGGAACGCGTTGACCCCCGAAAATGCCGCCTTCCTCGCCGCCCTGCCCCGCGGTCCGGCGATCGTCGAGGATTTCGAGATCGTCCATGGTTCCCCGCTCGATGAAGACGAGTACCTGGTGGCCGCGGCCGACGCCGGCGACGCTTTTGCCTATCTGGAGCGCCGCCTGGCTTTTTTCGGTCATACCCATCTGCAGGGCGGATTCGTTTGGAACCGGGCGCGGGTGGAAACCATCCCCAGCTTCGTAGCCGCCCAAGGTCCGGCGCCGCTGGAACTGGATGGCGACTGCGCCTACCTGATCAATCCCGGCTCGGTAGGCCAGCCGCGCGACGGCGACCCGCGCGCGGCCTACGCCATCTACGATTCCGCCCGCAAGCTGCTGACGTACCTGCGCACCCAATACGACATCGAGGCGGCGCAGCGAAGCATCCTCGAAGCGGGCCTGCCGCCCATCCTCGCGGATCGTTTGTCGGTGGGCCGGTAGATCTCGTGCCCGCGGCGCCGCGCCCTGGACTGTGTCCTACAGCGCGTCGGATTCCTTTCCCGCCGCGACGGATCTCCGTGGCGCGGACTTTCAGTCTGCAGCGTCGGCTTTCAAGCCGACGTTCTTTTCCTTCGTAGCACCGGCGAACTTTGTCGCCGTTGTTCTTTGGCTGCCGCTCCGCTGTCATGTATTACAGCTCTTTCATCTCCTTTCCGCCTGGGAGGATTTTTCAAGCCGGCCGCACTCCGTGGAGCGGACTCTCTGTCTGCCACGCCGGGACTCCTCCCGGCGCTTGTCTCCCTCAACGCACGATGCTTCCCCGCGAACGTGGAGATAGCCCGTGCCCTTTGGTTGCGGCCCCGCTGCTCTGTGGGGCAGGTTGGTAACCTGCGCGCCGATTGTGGGGCGATCCAAGGTGGGACAGACCATCGTTTTTTCGTGGTCTGTCAGGCCCTCGCCAGGCCACAACAGCCTGACAGACGCCAAAAAGCGATCGTCTCTGCCCTACCTGGTTTTCCGCGCCGACTCCCCGTCGGTTGGGCCGGCCAATTTTCCTCAATACCTGGAAAATGCCCGGGGCGCCCGCGCCACGACCGCTGCCGGGTCAACTTTTGGGGCGTTATTTGACGCCTATGCACGACATCGGACGGTCCCCCCAGCTCCGTGGCATGGTTTGGCTGGCGGCTGATCGCTGCCTGCCGAGAGCTGGGTACAATGGGATCACGCATGAGGGCATGGAACCGCGCGAAGCTTCTGTGGGGTTACCTGGCGCGGCGATCCAAGCTGAACGCCTTGCCGGTGGAATACATTGTCGAGACCACCGCCAAGTGCAACCTGTACTGCCCCATGTGCCCGCGCGAAACCCATAAGCAGCCCAAGGCCGACATGTCCGACGGCGTTTTTGAGCGCCTGGTGCGCGAAGGCGGCGCCACGGCCGAGCACATGATGCTGATCGGCCTGGGCGAGCCGTTCATGGACCCGGCTATTTTCAAGCGCATCGAGTTCTGCCATCGCCACAGCATTTCCACACTGCTTTCCACCAACGGCACTTTCCTCGATGAAAGCCTGTCTGCCCGCGTGCTCGATTCCCCGTTGGAGCAGATTACTTTGAGCTTCGACGGCGCCAGCAAAGAAACTTTCGAGTACTATCGCAAAGGCGCCAAGTTCGAGAAAGTGCGCGACAACTTCGTGCGCTTCGCGCGGCTGAAGCACGAGCGCGGCTCGAAACTCCAGGTGGTGGTGCAAATGGTGCGCATGGAAGGCAACGCCGGCGAGGTGGAGGAGTTTCTGCGCTTCTGGAGCGATCTCGCGGGCGTCGACCAGGTGCGCATCAAGGAAGACGAAACCAACCTGATGCGCCCGGACGCCGGCCACACCGCCGAGGAATGGAAACACCCGTGCCACTACCTGTGGCGCGGCCCCATGTACGTCAAGCAGAACGGCGACGTCTATCCCTGCTGCCAGAGCTACATGCTGGACGGCGCGCCGCTCGGCAACCTGGAGCGGGATTCGCTCATTGGCATTTGGAACGGGGAGCCGATGCAGGGCATGCGAAAACTCCACGCCGCCGGCCGCGCCGGCGAAATCGACATTTGCTCCCGCTGCTGCACCACTATCCCGCACCCAGCCCTGGTGGCCGGAAGCCTGCTCCTGCATGGCCGCACGGTGCGCCGCCTGGTACCCGTGGTGGAACGGCTGACCTATCTTTCGAAACTGCCGAGAAGGCTCCTGCGCCCGCCCCGCCGCGCCGGCGAGATGGTGCCGAGAGAGTGACGTACAGAGGCCCGAGAGGCAACCGAACGGCCTCGTGAAAATGGCGCAATCAACGAAGCTCTACGAACCGCTCGCCCTTCTCGAACCGGTCCAGAATTCTCTCCCATTGCTCCTTAAGCACCTTGAGCAAAAAGACCCGCCGGCATTTCCCGAGCCTAATCCATAGCAACCTGGCCGAAGACGTTTCCGAGAATATGGTCACAAAGTCGTCATCCTTCGAGATGAGCACGAAATCGTTGCTGGCGGCATACTGCCAGATCCTCAAATCAGTCGCGTCTCGGAGCCCGACGTCCGCCACGTGCAGCCCCTCCACTCCGAGATCCTCGGAGATGCAACGGGCCAATGCGGGCGGGAGTTGGTTATCGACCAGGAGTTTCACGCGGAGAGAAGCACGGCGTGATCGGTCTGACGAGCGGCATACTGGATCGCAGCCAGGATGTCCTCTCGTTCCAGGTACGGGTAGTCCTGTAGAATTTCTTCGATGCTTGCTCCGGCGCTAAGCAACTCAAGGACGTCCGTCACACGGATTCGCATGCCGCGAATGCAGGGACGTCCGCCGCACTGGGCATCGTCTATCGTGATTCGGCGGAGGCGGTTCGTCATCATGACGGCAATCTTGAGACTAGTCTACCGCTTCTTGGGCGAGGGCGCTCGTATGGCTCTCGCGGGCTGCCTTGAACTGGATCCGAGCCGCGGCTGGCCCTTACTGTTCCCGCAGCGCCGTCACCGGATCCACGCGCGTAGCCCGGCGGGCGGGCAGCGCGCACGCCCCCAGGCCGACCACCGCCAGCGTAAGCACCACTGCCGTCATCACCACCGGGTCGAGCGGCTTCACGCCGTAAAGCTGGCCGGCAACTACCCTGCGCAGCGCTACCGAACCTGCCGCGCCAACCAGCAGGCCGGCGCCCAGCAATAACGCCGCTTCGCCGACCACCAGCTTCACCACCCCGCTCGCCGTGCATCCCAGCGCGGCGCGGATGCCGATCTCTCGCTGGCGCTGCGTCACCATGTACGCCAACACGCCGTAGATGCCCACGCCTGAGAGGAACAAAGCCAGGCAGCCGAAGAACGTGGCCAGCGTCAGTGAGGCCCGCCGCGACGCCAGCGCCAGGTCGCCGCGCTCCTCCATGGTGTGCACATCGAACAATGCCAGGCTGGGTGCGATGGCCGCGAACCGGGCGCGCACGGCGCGCAGGATGGGGCCGGCGTCGCCAGCGGTCTTGATCGCCAGCGCGTACCCCCGCTGCACGTTCTGCGCATAGGGCAGGTAATACGCGCCCACCGGATTGCCGCTGCCTTCCACGTCCGCCGTGTGCACGGGGCGCGCGACTCCCACCACCGTGAACCAGCGTGTGTGCTCGTCCGTCTTCAGCAGGTCGCGGATGTCCTGCGGAAAATGCATGCGCCGGCCGATCGGGTTTTGCGCCGGCCAGAAGTGGCGCGCCAGCCGCTCGTCCACGATGATGGCTCCAGGAGCGGATTCGCGATCGCGCTTATCGAACGCGCGCCCCGCCGCCATGGCAATGTGCATGGCCTCGAAGTAGCCCGGCGTCACGGTCACCTGTTCGGGCGAAATCACCGACTCCCCCGGTTTCATGATGTAGCCTTCGGCCAGGATCACGCTGTCGCTATGGCTGTCGCCCCAGGGAATGGTGGTGGTCGCGCCGGCGGCCGTCACGCCCGGAATGGCGCGGATGGCATCGAGCGCACGGTCCATCAGCGCGCGCGCGTCGGCGTCCTTGGGGTAGAGCGACTGCGGCACGCTGGTGGAAGCCGTCACCACGCCCCTGACGTCGAATCCGGGGTCGACATGGAGCAACTGGCGGAAGCTCGCCAGCACTAAGCCGGCGCCGGCCAGCAGCACGAAAGCCAACCCGACCTGCGCCACCACCAGCGCCTGCCGCACGCGGCGCGCCCGCCGCCCGCCGGTGCCCGATCGGCTCTCTTCGCGAAGCACGTCGTTGACCCGCGCCCGTATCACCTGCACCGAGGGGATCAGCCCGATGACAATGCCGACCAGCGCGGCCGTCGCCAGCATCGCCAGCACCACCGTGCCATCTACGCGGACCTCGCCCGCGCGCGGCAGCGTTTCGATCCCGCTGTGCGCCAAAGCGCGCAACAATCCGGCGCCCAGCGCGGCGCCCAACGCGCCGCCGGCCAGCGCCACCAGTATGCTCTCCGTCACCAATTGGCCTGTCAGGCGTCCCGCCCCGGCGCCCAGCGCCAGGCGGGTGGCAAGCTCTTTGCGCCGTACGGTGGTTCGCGCCAGCACCAGGTTGGCGACATTCACCGCGCCGATCAGCAACACAAACGCGGCTCCTCCCCAGAGCAGGTAGAGCGCGCTTCGCACCTCCCCCACCAGCATGTCCGCCAGCGGCATCACCACGGTATGAAAACCCGCGTTGATCAGGAGTTCCTTGAAACTTGGAAACCGGTCGAGATTGGCGCGGTTCAGGGCATCCACCTGGGACTGCGCCTGCTCCAGGGTCGCGCCCGGCTTCAGACGTCCGATGCTCAGCCAGTTATTGGAGTGGCGCACCTCCCGCTGCGCCGCGGTGAACGCCGCCGGCAACCACAGGCGCACCTCGGGGTCGATGAAGTTGAAACCCGCCGGCATCACCCCCACCACGGTGTACGGCTGCCCACTAATGCGAATGTCGCGGCCAAGTGCCGCCTCGGGGCTCCCGAAAAGCTGCCGGCTCAGGCCGTCGCTCAGGATCGTCTTATGCTCGGCGCCGGGCTCGCCTTCGGCATCCAAAAAGGCACGCCCGCAGGCCGGCGGTACGCGCAGCAGCCGGAACAGCGAAGGCGTCGCCTGCATGCCCTTGACGCGTTGCGGCGTGCCCTCGATCTCGAGCGTTTGGCCGCTGGTGCGGAACAGCGCCTGTTCCGAGAAAACGTGGACGTCGCGAAGCCGGTCGTAGTAATCGCCCGAGGCGCTGTTGTAGCCGAAATCCGCGCCCGCCTTCGGGTAGCGGTTCGCCATCAACAGAATGGAGCCGGCGTCCGGCACCGGCAGCGGCCGCAGCAACACCGAGTTCACCAGGGCGAAAGTAGCGGTGTTCGCGGCGATACAAACGGCCACGGTCAACACCACCGTCAGGGTGAATCCCTTATCGCCCGCAAGCGAGCGGACGGCGTGCCGGAGGTTGCGCCAGGCGCCCATGACAGGTATTACGCGATTCGGAAGTACGAATGTTGCAAAACTTTTCCCGCCGCGGCGACTTTGTCGTGGAGCGGACTCTCAGTCTGCCACGCCGGGACTCCTCCCGGCGCCGCTTTCGCCTTATTGTCGTGCTTCCCAGCCAGCGCGCGGACCGCCTGAAATTGAATTTCTCGCGGCTCCTACCGTCCCTCCGGCGCGATCGATTTCAAGAAATCCAGTTCGGCCTTGGAGTACGGCTGGCCGTTGGCGCGAAACAGGTCCTGGAACCAGACATCGGGCTGGCGGTCGGTGTAGGGATGCTGCCAGGAATCCCACGGCAGATAGGTTTGCGTCTTTCCCGCCACCAGGCCCCAACTGAAAGCTCCCACCTTGGCCTTCTTGGCGAGCGGCAGGATGGCCTGCAAGGTGCTGCCGAGCGGCCGCGCCATGAATTCGGTGAGCAGGATGGGGCGGTGGTACGCCTGCAGCCAGCCGAGCCGCTGTTCGAACTCTTCGGGTTTGCCGTAGTTGTGGAAAGAAACCACGTCGGAGTTTTCGATCTGGATTTTCTCGATGGGGGTGAGCTTGTCCGTGCTCGACCAGTCGCCGTGCCACAGGCCGCAGGTCAGCGGCTGCTCCGGCATGGAAGCGCGGGCGAATTCAAACACGCGCGGCAGCAGTGCCGTCACCCGCTCCACCTTGTCGGCCGCCTCGCTGGTCCCGTAGCTGCCTTTGTTCATATTGTCCGGCTCGTTCCACAGGTCCCAGGCGAGCACGCGCTTGTCTTTGGCGAAGGCGAAAATCACGTCGTGCGCGTAGTCCATCAGCTCGTTGACGTGCTTGTCGTCGTAGAGCGCCTTCATGCCCGGGCTTTGTCCCCAGCGCGAATTGTGGATGCCCGGCCGCGGAGGTCGTTGCGGCCCCAGCTCGGGGAACGGATCCCAGCAGGAATCGAACAGCACGAAAATGGTCCGAATCTGGTGGCGGTCGGCGATGCGCAGAAAGGCGTTGATGCGCTTCTGGTAGCCCGCCGGGTCCCGCTGCCAAACCAGGTAGTTCAGAAACACGCGCACCGAATTCATGCCGGCGCTTTCGGCAATCCCGAGCTCGCGTTCGATCATTCCGGAATTAAAGGTTTCGGGCTGCCACATCTCAATCGGGCTGGCCGCCACCGAAGGTATGAAATTGACACCCAGGGGCCGGGGCTGCTTGGCGTACCAGAAGTTGGCTTCTTCGGGCGACCAGTGGTGCGGCTGCGCCACGGCCGTGGCCACCCACACCGCCAGACACACGCCTGTATGGAAGAGGAGTCTCATTGTCTTCGCTTGCACTGATTGTAGCCCACGAGCCGGGGCCGAGGCTGTTAAGGAATACGAACCGCCGGTTTCCGGCGGGAGTCGGGCGAGACGGTATTATTGCTCGCGGATGAACTCGTAGCGCTCTAATGTGGCCGCTACCTGGTACGCCTGCGGGCCTTCACCCGCCGGCGGCGGCGTTCGCTCCATCCGCACGATCTTTCCCACGCAACGCAGATTGACCGGCTGCGTTCCATCGTGGTTCAGAGTGATAATGTATTCGATCGATCCTGCCACGTCGGGCTCTCGGTCGGTGGTAAAAAGGACACCGCTGGAACTGATGTCTTTCGTTTTGCCGGCAAAAGTGACCCTGGCAACACCGGAGCGCGTGATCGACACCGGAAGCTGAAGTTTGAAGCGTCTTGTTCTGCGCTGGTCCATGGGTGCTTTAATGCTAATGGGTTACATCCGACAAATCAATAGACCACAAAGCGCCACATTCGCGGGCCGTACTAGTCAAACGGGTTCAGCCGTACGGGGGAGAGGGGCGCCCGCGCGCTGCATGATTTCGCTTTCGGATTCGCGTCCGCGGAGCCGGGCGCCGGGAGCCGGCGGCCAGCTCCCGGCGCTCGAAACACACTAGGAAACCTTGACGAATACGATGACCAACGTATAGAGCGCCAGCGACTCGATAAATACGAGACCCAACAGCAAGGAGCCTCGAATGACCCCCGCGACCGCGGGATTCCGCGCCATGGCCTCGGACGCTTTGCCGACGGCATTGCCTTGCCCCAGGCCGCACAGGCCCGAAGCGATCGCCATGGAGATGCCGGCGCCGATGGGAACCGCCCAGTTGCCGCCCGAAGCATTGTTGCCCGGGGTCTGCGCGAACGCGAACGAGCTGGCCAGCAACAGCAGGGCCAGCAGCAGGAAAAACTTCTTCGTCATAGTGGATACTCTCCTAAGAATTTGCCCCCAGGAGGTGGTCCCCGCGATCCCTTGGGAGGGCCGCGGGCTCACACTGAAAGGGCTCGATAAGGCCGGTATTATTGCTCGTGGGAAACAGCTCCGCCAACGTAAATCATGGACAGCAGGGCGAAAATATACGCTTGTATCAATGCCACGAAAATGTGCAGCCCCATAAAAGCTACCGGGACCACGAACTTGGTCAGGCCGAGGAAAACCGTCGTCACCTGCTCGCCGGCAAACATGTTGGCGAAAAGACGAACGGAAAGCGAAAGCGGCCGCGCCAGATTACTGACGATTTCGATGGGGATCATGAGAATCGCCAGCCCCCAGGAGGGTCCCACGAAGTGCTTCAGATAACCCAACCCGTTGGCGCTCAGGCCCATCGCGTTGTAGTGCACGAAGACGGCAACGGCGCATCCCACCGTGACATACACATACATGGTGGGAGATTCGAAGCCGGGTACGACTCCAATCAGGTTGCTAAACAGCACGAAAAGAAAAATGGTGCCGAAGAACGGCAAGTATTTGCCGGCATGATGGGGGACGTAGTCCTCCGCCTGGTCGCGCAGGAACTCGTAGGTCACCTCGAAGCTCTGCTGCAGCTTGTCCGGCTTGTCGGTAGACAGGCGCGCGCGAATCAAGGCGAACAGAAGCATCATCAGGACCACCACCAGCAGTTCCATGGTTATGAAGTTGACCCAGGGCCGCGGCTCCGGGCGCCGGCCTACCAGCGCCAGGGCGGCATTGCCCGGTCCCGCCAGGTAGTGATTGAACAGCTTAGTGATCCAGATTTCGTGGACTTCCTGCATACCAAAGTTGAATGATCGTTTCGGTCAGAACGGCCGCGACGGACACGAAAAGACCAGCCAGCGCAGCGGGCAGGCTGATTTTGGAAAACTTCAATATAACATAGGCTCCCAGCCCCAGAATGGCGTAGCGCAGCCCCGCCAGCACGCTCATTGCCGCGCTGGAGCGTTTTTGCCCCAGGCGCCGCACGGTGCGTTCGAGCCAGCGGAAGTTGCCCCACGACACCGCCGCGCCCAGGGCGAAGCCGGCCGCCGCCGGCCAGCCGCGCCACCACCCGGCCACAAACGTTCCGCCCACCGCCAGGGCCAATATCAGCTTGTTCAAGCGCCCGCCCGCGCCCGCCGGCGGCCGGTCTTCAGGAATCGTCATCGCCGGAATCCCGCGTCACGGTGCGAACCAGTTCCACCAAACCGGCCGCGGAACCAAGCACCAGGCCGGGTATATAAAGGTACGTAGTGCCCAGGGCTTTGTCCGCCAGGCGCCCCAATACCCAGCCGACGCAAGTGGCCGCCGGGAGCATCATGGCCAACGAGGTATACTCGCCCACCATCGCCGCAAATGGCTTCTTGCGCGCCACCATCCATCAGTTTAGCCCGCGGCGGCGAGTTTCACAGCCCGGCACGCTCGGCAGCCTCCTTTACCAGCAAGCCCATCCTGGGGTGGGAAGGCTCCATGGCGGGCGTGATTTCGAACTCCGCCAGCGCCTCGGTGGTGGTGGGACCGATGGAGCAGACCAGCGTCCTGCGCAGCCCCTCCAGGGCTGCCTGTTCCAGACCCTCTTCCCCCGCCACGCGCGCCAGATGTACGATCTGCACCGCCGTGGTGAACAGGGAGACGGCAATTTCTCCCGCCGCCAGGCGCCGCACGGCGTCACGCAGCGGCGCGGTGTCTTCGGGAAGCGCGTATTGGTAAACGCGCACGGAGGTGACCGTGGCGCCCGGCGCCGCCAGCGCCGCCAGCAGCGAAGGGTTCGCGCGGCCATACTCCTGCACCGCGATACGCCGCTCCGGCCGGCCTTCCACGGCCCGGAGCAACTCGCGCCAGGTGTTCGGCTCCGGCGCCACGATATCCGCTTTCAGCCCCATCTCGCGCAGCGCCGCCACAGGCTTCGGTCCGCGCGCCACGATCATGACACGCCGCAACCCGTCCGCGAACGCGCTTTCGGGATAACGCGTCTGGAGCAGGCGGTTCAATTGCCGCGTGCCCACACCGGTCATCAGGACGACCATGTCGAATCCGCCCGCAAACAGCCGCTCGGCGAATTCAAAAGCCGCCTGGTTCTCGTCGAGCGGCGCTTCCCGCATGGAAGGCGCAACCAGCGGATCGCCCTCGTGCCGCCGGATCAACTCCTCGATTTCCGCGCCGCGCCGGCTTTCCAAAGCCAGCACGCGCTTCCCCTCAAAGGACATACCGGTATTATAGCGATCAGCCACTACCGGTGCGGCTGGCGGCCGGTGGCGGACGACTGGCGCCGGTCTGTTCTCCAAAGATCTGGCTGGGCAAGCGATCTTGGGTTCGGTCCCGAAGAATGGCTTCGTTCCATTCAGCCGATCTTTTGTTTTCAATGATTTGTTGGGTTCGTTCAGTGAGCAGGGCCGGGCGAAAAGGGAGACGGCTGGGTGGGCCTGGTTGAGAGAGGCGGCATTGGATGGCAAGAACTGTGTGCATCGCGACGACATCGGTGTCCCGCCACCAGCATAGAACACGGGTTATAGGCAGAAGATGGTAAGTGGCCTGTTTTCAGCCGAAATATCTTGTGACTGGCTATAAATCTGAGAATACGTCGCGCCGGCTTCGTGCGTCTGTCGAGCTTTCGCACAGAACGCCCGCGCGACCGGCGGCGAAAGGCGACCGTCTGTCCCACCCTCCCGCGCATGCTATGCTTTCGACATACGAGGGCGTGCTAGAATTGCGGGCCGCGGCGCAAGTTTCCCTCAACCCGGAAACATCGGTAACTGCCTCCCATCGCCCGCGCGTCTATCGACTCATGCACCTCTGATGTGGCTTCATGTTCGAATTCCTTTTCAAATACCCGGCGGCGCTTTTTCATAAGGGCCAATTTGTGTTTCTGACCCCGTGGCCATTGTGGCTGCTGGGGCTGAGCATCGCGGCGGCGGCCGGCCTGTTGTTCTGGCACGTACGGCGGAACCACGGGCTGCTGAGCGGGCTGAAGCCGCTAGGGATCTGGCTGCTGGAATCCGGGCTAGTGGCGCTCATCCTGCTGCTGTTGTGGCATCCGGGGCTGAGCGTGGCCACGCTGCGGCCGCAGCAGAACGTGGTAGCCGTACTGGTGGACGATTCGCGCAGCATGGGAATTCGCGACGAAGGCGGTTCCACGCGCGAGGCCGCGGCCAAAGCGGTACTGTCGGACGGGCTGCTGAAGAGCCTGGCCGGCCGCTTTCAGGTGCGGCTCTACCGCTTCGGCAAGGATGCGGAGCGGATTCCCAAGCCCGATGCAGTGAATGCAACCGAGCCGGCCACGCGCATTGGCGACACGCTGGAGCAGGTGCTGGCGGCATCCTCGTCGCTGCCGCTGGGAGCCATCGTGGTATTGAGCGACGGCGCGGACAATTCCGGCGGCTTGAACCTGGAAACCGTGGCGGCGATCCGCCGGGCGCGCATTCCGGTCCACACCATCGGTTTCGGAAAAGACCATCCCGCCCGCGACACGGAAGTGGTGGACGCCGTGGTGGCGCCGCGCGCCCTGCCGCAATCGCGGCTTTCGGCCGTGGTCACTCTACAGAGCTACGGGCTTTCGGGGACCCGCGCCAGGCTGAGCGTACGCGGCGGCGGGAAGGTTCTGGCCGGGCAGGACATCACGCTCAAGGGCGATGGCGCGCTCCAGAGTGAAACGCTGATGTTCAACTGCGGCGACGCCGGCGCCAAGACGCTCGAAATCGGCGTCGATCCGCTCCCCGGCGAAACCAACCAGGCCAATAACCGGCTGGCGCGGCTGGTGAACGTGGAATCGCGCAAGCCGCGCATCCTTTACATGGAAGGCGAGCCGCGCTGGGAATATAAGTTCATTCGCCGCTCGCTTCCGTTCCTGCCGGGCGACGACCACCCCGATCAGGAAATCCTCAGCATGCTCCGCACCACACAGAACAAAATGTATATGCAGGGGCAAAAAGACCCCAAAGAGCTGGCCGACGGCTTCCCCACCAAGGCGGAAGACCTGTTCGCGTTCCAGGGGTTGATTATCGGCAGCGTGGAGGCCAATTATTTCACAGTCACCCAGCAGCAGTTGATTCGCGATTTCGTGGACCGGCGGGGCGGCGGGCTGCTGTTTATGGGCGGGCGGGCGACGCTCTCCGACGGCGGCTACGTCAATTCGCCCCTGGCGGATCTGGTTCCGGTCAACCTGCTCAATACCCGCCCCACCTTTCACCGCGATTTTACGGGCGAGGAATTGACGCCGGAGGGAGCGCAATCGAGCATCTGCCGGCTGGACGACGACCCGGCGCGCAACGCCGAACTCTGGAAGAAGATGCCTCAGATGGCTAACTACCAGGAAGTGGGCGACCCCAAGCCCGGCGCTACCGTACTGCTCGAATCCACCCCGCCCAAGCGCAAGTTCCCGCTTCTGGTCACCGAAAACTACGGCCGCGGGCGAACCGTGCTGTTTGCCACCGAAGGAAGCTGGCGCTGGAAAATGTGGTTGCCGCACGACGACCACACCCAGGAGACCTTCTGGCAGCAACTGCTGCGCTACCTGGTGACGGACACGCCGGGCCAGGTGGTGGCGTCCACGCCCAAGCAGGTGCTGGACGACGAAAGCAGCGTGCCGCTGCGGGTGGAAGTCCGCGAT
Organism: Bryobacteraceae bacterium; assembly: GCA_052325345.1. Lineage (GTDB taxonomy): Bacteria > Acidobacteriota > Terriglobia > Bryobacterales > Bryobacteraceae > JBEKYD01. The sequence goes on along the minus strand of JBKQVG010000377.1, from coordinate 1,601 downwards.
AAAGCGTACAAGCCGGTGACGGACGCCAAAGTTCAAGCGCGAATATTGAAACCGGACGGGTCGAGCGTGACGGTGGAGTTGACGCCGAAGCCGCTCGAGGAAGGCGTCTACTCGGGCGAGTGGACGGCCGACGCACCGGGGTCGTACGTGGCCGAAATCATCGCCGGGCGCGAGCAGGAAGAGATCGGGCAGGACGTGCTCAGCTTCCGGCGCGAGGACGGCATCGCTGAGAATTTCCACACCGGACAGAACAAGGAACTGTTGCGGAAGCTCTCGGACGAGACCGGCGGGCGGTACTATCGGCCCGATCAGGCGTCGAAACTGGGAGAGGAGATTGCGTACTCCGAGGCCGGCATCACGGCGCGCGAGACGCGCGATCTGTGGGACATGCCGGCGGTGTTTCTGCTGGCGCTGGGGCTGAAGGCCGCGGAATGGCTGCTGCGGCGAAACTGGGGCGTGGTATGAAGCTGGGCTTGGCGTGGGGACTTCTGGCGTGCGCGCTCTCGGCGCAAGCCGCGACGTACTACGTGACGATCTCCGGGCTGGGCGGCGAGCCGGATTACGACCAGCGCTTCAAAATGTGGGCCGAAGATATCGATAGCAGCATCAAAAAGGCGGGCGGCGACGCGATTACTCTCATCGCCCCGAACCGGGAACAGATCCGCGCGCGCCTGGAGGAGCTGGCGCGAACGGCGAAACCGGACGACGCGGTGGTGCTGATGCTGATCGGCCACGGAAGCTACGACGGAGTGGACTACAAGTTCAATATCCCCGGGCCGGATATCACGGCGGGGGAACTGGCGGCGGCGCTCGACCGCATTCCGGCGACGCGGCAGTGCGTGGTGGTGATGACGAGTTCGAGCGGCGGCGCGATCGCGGCGCTGCGCAAAGAGGGCCGGGTGGTGATTACATCCACCAAGAGCGGCACGGAGAAGAACGCATCCATGTTCGCGCGCTATTGGGCGGAGGCGCTGCGCGACCCGGCGGCCGATAGCGACAAGAACGAAGCGGTGACGGCGCTGGAAGCGTTTCTGTTTGCGCAGCACAAAGTGGCCGAGTTCTTCGATTCCCAAAAGCGCCTGGCCACCGAGCACGCCGTGCTGGATGATACCGGCAAGGGAGAAGGCGAGCGCACGCCATCGCTGGAAAACGGAGAAGGCAGGCTGGCGGGCGGCTTCACCGTGGTGCGTTTGGGCGCCAATGCGGCCGCCGCCCGCGACCCGGCCAAGCGCGAGCTGCTGTCCAAAAAAGAAGCGCTGGAGCAGGCCATCGACAAGTTGAAATACGACAAGGCCGCCCTGCCCGCCGCCGAGTACAAGCGTCAATTGACCGGCCTGCTGCTGGAACTAGCCAGGACGCAGGAGGCGCTGGATAAGCCATGAAGGGCATGTGGAGCCACGCCGGGACTTATCGAGGCGAACTCTCCGGGGTCCGCCGGGAGGCGGCCAAAGGCCTGCACAAGGATGCGGCCGGCTCGGATTGCGGGGTCCCCGCCAAAATCGAGCATGGCAAGCGCCGGGACGAATCCCGGCGTGGCAGACTGAGAGTCTGCTCCACGGCGACCCTCGATAAGGCCGCGGAATTTGGAAAAGCCATGAAGC
>JBKQVG010000376.1:0-3758 GCA_052325345.1 Bryobacteraceae bacterium | reverse complement strand
CGAGGAAGATTTTCTCAGGCTGGCCCCTCTTCGTGGAGCGGACTCTCAGTCTGCCACGCCGGGACTCATCCCGGGGCTTGTCTCGACTAACTCGCCTATCTTTCCCGGCGAACGGGGGAAGCGCCGGCCACTTTGGTTGCGGCTCCGCTGCTCTGTGGGGCAGGTTGGTAACCTGCGGACCGATTGTCAATCGGTCCAGCCGGGCGCCAGCCCGGCCGTGCGCTGGCGAGACCGAAATATGGCTGAACCCAAAGGAGCGGTTCTTGCCATGATCGAGCAGGTAACCATCGTCGGAACCGGATTGATCGGCGCGTCCTTCGGGCTGGCTCTGCGGAATGCCGGCTTCGACGGCGCCATCGTGGGCGTCAGTTCGCCATCGGCGGTGGCCGAAGCCCTGGCGCGCGGCGCCATCGACCGCGGCGCGCCGCTGGCCGAAGCCGTCGCTACCGCCGACCTCGTCTTTCTCTCCCAGGCCATCGGCAGAATTCTGGATACGATCCGCCATCTCGACCCGCTGGTTAAGCCCGGCGCGCTGGTGACCGATGCGGGTTCCACCAAGTGCGAAATCGTCGACCTGGCGCGGCAAGTTCTGACCCGCTGCCAGTTCCTGGGCGGCCATCCCATGGCCGGCAAGGAGAGCCGGGGGGCGGCTTCGGCGGATGCCGAGTTGTTTCGCGGCCATCCCTGGGCGCTGACGCCCGACGAACCGCGCGAGCTCGAAACCGGCGCCGCGCGCGAGTTCCGCCGCTGGCTGGACCGGATTGGCGCCCGTATCGCCGTGCTCGATTGCGACGCCCACGACCGCCTGGTGGCCCGCACCTCGCACGTGCCGCAACTCGCCTCTACCGCCCTCGCCGCCGTGCTCGAAGCGCAATGGCAAGGAGCCCTTCCGCCCCTTTACGGGCCGGGCTTGAAGGATATGACTCGGCTGGCGCTGAGCTCCTACGACCTGTGGCGCGACATCCTGGCTACCAACAGCGATCATATCGCCCGCGCCCTCAGCGACTATATTCAGGAACTGGAGCACCTGCGCGAGAACCTTCGCACGCGCCAGATGCAGGAGGAGTTTACCAAGGGAGCGGCGTTCGCCAGGCGGTTGCGGGAACCGGAGCGCTAGGACGCACCCATTTGTTGTATTACACCCTGTCGGATTCTCTCCCTGCCGCGACGATTGTCGTGGCGCGGACTCTCAGTCTGCAGCGTCGGCTTTCAAGCCGACGTTCTTTTCCTTCGTAGCGCCGGCGATCTTCTTCATCTCTTTTCCGGCGAAGAAGATTTTCTCAAGCTGGCCACTCCGTGGAGCGGACTCTCAGTCTGCCACGCCGGGACTCATCCCGGCGCTTGCCTCGCTCAACGCACGATGTTTCCCCGCGAACGTGGAGATAGCCCGTGCCCTTTGGCTGCGGCTCCGCTGCCATGTGGGGCGGGCTGGTAATCTCGCGGACCGATTGTGGGGTGCCAGGGCCGGATCCAGCCGGGCGCGAGCCCGGCTACGCGCTGACGACCGTGATGCCTGGCTCAACCCAATTTCCACGACATCGGGAGTTCGGAGACTCTGCTTGGATGCCTGCTGCGCTGCGCAGCGCCTTGGCGCCATGAGCTTCACATCCGCGTCCGAAACCCGGTATCCTGCTATGGAGAGATGGCGTAATGAACCCGATCGGGAAAATGACTGATGAAGCATTCGAGCGGCATGCCCTCGCGATCCTGCAGCGCGAGCTTGGGCTGGACGGGTTCGCTCGCTTTCTCCGCGTTTATCGATCCGGCTCCGGCGAATACACCAGAGACCGCCATCGTTGGCTCGAAGGCGCCACAATCCAGGAGATCATGGCCGAGGTGGAGCGCCGAGATAAGCCCGCCGCTTAACTTCCGTCTGTTGCGCGCCGCGCCTGCTGCGAACCACCGCGATGCCGGCGTGGCATAATCGTGAACATGAGCGCCCTGCCCGCACTGGTTTCGATCGAGGAATACTTGCGCACGATGTACCATCCGGATTGCGATTATGTCGACGGCGCTATCGTGGAGAGAAACGTGGGCGAGAAGAGTCACGCCAAATTGCAGCAGGAAATCTTGTTCTACTTGCGGCAGCGCCGCGGCCAATGGGGGATCTTCGTCATTCAGGAGACGCGGGTGCAGGTTTCGGCAACCAGATTCCGAGTGCCCGATGTGTGCGTAATCGCGGGACCCGAGCCGGACGAGGAAATCTTCACACAGCCTCCCTTTCTCTGCATCGAGATTCTCTCTCCGGAAGATCGCATGAGCCGCATGCAGGCCAAAATCGACGATTACCTGGCCTTCGGCGTGCCCTACGTTTGGGTGATCGATCCGCATACTCGCAAGGCGTGGGTTTACACTCCCGATCTGATGCGCGAAGTTCGCGACGGCGTGCTTCGCACCGAGCGGCCCGACATCGCCGTTCCGCTCGAAGCGCTTTTCAACGATTGATTCCGGGCCTCCCAGCCCGACGCCGCGCGTGATAGCATCAACCCAGAATGGCACTGGCGGATCTCACCAAGCAATTGGCCCAGGAAATGATCCTGTCGGCAACCAAGGAGCCGGAGGCCGCGGCTCGTCCGGCGCCTGGAGTGGGCGCCGCGGACGCTTTGGGCGCCTTCATAGCGGGCCAGATTCAGGCCATGCAGAAGGCCCTCAAGGACGATGAGGAGCTGATGGTCTGGTGCCCGGTGGGCGGCGAAAAGATCCGCGTGATGGAGATCTTTCTGCCCTCGCCCCAGGTCGTGGTATTGACCGGGGTGGATGCCGGCCGCGCCATGACCAGGGTCGTGTCCGCCGCCTCCGCCCTGCAGTTGGTCGCCAAAACGGCCAAAGTGCCGCCGGGCTCGAAACCGGTTCGCGTCGCACTGGTAGTTCCCAAGTCCAAGGATTGAGGCATATATATGAAACGCCTGGTTAGCGCCGCGGCCGTGCTTCTGCCGGCGCTGCTTTGTCAGCCGACCCATCCCGCGGGGAAGACGCCCGGTTATCTGGATACACCCATGCTCCCGGGGCAGCCCTGGCACGTACACGATTCCCGCCGCCCGCATCCGCGGGTGGTGACTCCCGGCGCCACGCCGGGCACACCGCCTTCCGATGCCATCGTGCTGTTCGCCGGCCGCGATCTTTCTCAGTGGGCGCAGCAGGGGAGCGGCGCCGAAAAAGGCAAGCTGGTGGCGCCCAGATGGGTTGTCCGCGACGGCTATTTCGAAGTGGCGCCGCATACCGGAGACATGTTCACCCGACAATCTTTTGGCGACAGCCAGATCCACCTGGAATGGTCCGAGCCGAGCGATGTGACCGGCTCCAGCCAAAACCGCGGTAACAGCGGCGTCTACCTGATGAGCCGCTACGAAGTGCAGGTGCTCGATTCTTTCGGCAACGTGACCTACGCCGACGGCCAGGCCGGCGCGCTCTACGGCCAATGGCCGCCCCTGGTGAATCCCATTCGCAGGCCGGGCGAATGGAACAGCTACGACATCGTAGTAGAAGCCCCCAAGTTCGACGGCGACAAGCTGGTGAAACCCGTCTACGTCACCCTCTTTTTCAACCGCGTCCTGGCTCATATTCACCGCGAACTGATGGGCAGCACCGAGCATCGCATCCTGGGCAAATATTCGCCGCACGGCGACATGCCCCTCCGAAATTAACGACGGCACGATTGAGATCAAAGGCATTGCGCGCGAACCGGGGTTCCGCACCAAGATGGCGGTCTATTCCCGCGACAGCAAAGTGGACCCCGTCGGCGCCTGCGTCGGCATGCG
>JBKQVG010000375.1:0-30373 GCA_052325345.1 Bryobacteraceae bacterium | reverse complement strand
TTGATTACTCTCTACGACTCCGCCGCAGTGGATAGCGAAATTGAGGCCGACGTGATTGTTGGCGTGCTGGAAGCCGGCGGCGTCGAGGCCGTTATCAGCAGCTCGGTTTTCCCCAACCTCGCGTTTACGGTGAAAGTGCCCCGAGAGCAACTGGCGGAGGCCCAGCGATTGCTGGCGGAGGCTTTGGCGGCCGGGCCGGAAGCGGCGGACCGGGCCGAGGCGGAATCCGAAGGCGGCGCGTGATCGAAGCTTTCAGCCGTCAGCGGTCAGCCGTCAGCTACGAAGGCGCCTAATGCGCGGTCCGGAGCTGAACGCTGACTGCTGATCGCCGAGAGCTTTCCCGGTGGTATCCTTCTGGACAAGGAAGAGGACTGCCATGCGTTTTCGGAGGGTGCTGGTGGCCGCGCTGTGCGGGCTGGCCGCCATGGGCATAATTTCCGCGTTCCAGCGCCCTTTCCGCCAGTATGAATCCATGGAGCCCTACGACGACGTAGCTTTGCCCGCCGACTGGCAGGAGAAAACCGAGTGGGTTTTCGCGCGCCTCATGTATCCCGAACATCCCAACGCCCTGTTCGGCGGTTTCGGCCGCTTCGGCCGGCGCCGTTTCGGCGGCTCGCGCGACTGGCGCGAGGGCGGCACCAGTTGGAGCCAGGATTACCCCCGCGCCGACCGCCACTTCGCGCAGGCCCTGCGCCGCCTCACCCGCCTGCACGTCCGCAGCGTCGAGCAGCCCGTCAACCCCGACGAGGTCGACGACTTTTTCAACTGGCCCTGGATGAATGCCGGTGAAATGGGCGACTGGCAACTCAATTCCACCCAGGCCAAAACGCTCCGCGAGTACCTGCTGCGCGGCGGCTTCCTCATGCTCGACGATTTCTGGGGCCCCGAGGAGTATGCCCGCTTCGACGAAAGCATGAAACGCGTCTTTCCCGAGCGCTCCGCCGTGGATATGCCCAACGACGACGCGATCTTTCACACCGTCTACGACCTCAACGACCGCTACCAGGTGCCGGGCCAGTGGGGCCTGAACCCCTACAACGGCATGTTTCGCCAGCGAGCCGCCGGAACCGTGGCCCACTGGCTGGGTATCTACGACGATAAGGGCCGCGTGATGGTCGCCATGTCGTTCAACTCGGATCTGGGCGACTCCTGGGAGTGGGCCGACGACCCGCGCTACCCCGAAAAATACTCCGCTCTCGGCATCCGCATCGGCGTCAATTACGTCATTTACGCCATGACGCACTAGCGAGGCGACGAGCTCGTGCGGCCGGTCCAGCAAACTTGCCGCGATATTGAGACAATGTTAACGATGACCATCGAAATCCCGGACGATCTCGCGCGTGGTCTAAAGGGGGTTGCAACAGAGCAGAACAAAACCGTCGAGCAACTCGCGGTCGAGCGTCTGCGTGCGCTGCTTGGAAGGCCGACATCCCCCGGGGTTCTGCTGCAAGTCATACGGACGCTACCTCATCCAAGCGCTTCCGCTGTCGACGATCTCGATGCCGCGATTGCCGTCTCGCAACTGCCCATGAGCGACCAGGGCGAATTTGACGCCTGGCAGACAGAGTGACCTATCTCCTCGACACAAACGCGATCAGCGACCTGATGAGGGCCAGCCAGCGAGTCGAAGACTGGATGGCGCGGTTGGATGCCAACGATCGAATCGTCACGTGCGCTGTTGTAAGAGGCGAAATTCTTTTCGGGATTGCCAGGCTGCCCCGAGGTAAGCGGCGGAAGGAACTGGAAGTAATCGGTCCCCAATTCCTGGAAGCTTTTCACTGCGAACCGATCCCGGAGCGAGCGGGCGATGTCTATGCCGCACTCAAGACCGAGCGTCAGCGGCGGGGGCTTGCACTCGATGAAAACGACCTTTGGGTGGCCGCCACCGCGGTTGCATTAAGTGCGGTGCTGGTTAGCCGCGACAGTGATTTCGACGGGATCGACGGCCTATCAGTCGTGAAGCTGGGATAGTTCTCCACCTTGTTATTTGGGGGGCAAGCTCCCAACGACGCGGGCTAAGGCCGCCAGCCGCTTTCCGCATAGAACTCGTTTAGCGGCAACCGGCTCCGGCGAGGCTGCCGGCCGGTGCGCGATCCGAAGGGCCGCCCCGGCGGACATTCCCGAGCGACCGATGAAACCTGTATGGCCGACACTGCCAGGGTGAGGGAGCGGCGGTGGAACAATACGCAAGCAGGCCCGTCCGAAAACTCCGAGAACCCCGCGCCGGAGCCGTATCTACGCGGAACCCGGCCCTCTACTGTCCGGACAGGATAACCTGCAACGGGGGCCGCTGTTTAACCTGAAATTGTGAATTCCCTTCGGCCTTCCGGGTACCGGACGCGTCTGATATTAGTGGGCCGCATTCTGTGCTTGATCGTTTGCTGCGCGGCGGGCGTCATCGCCGCAATCTCCCCGTCCCCCGCCACGCCGCCAGGTTGCCTTGGCAGCACCACTCTCGGCAAGGTGCGCCTGTCGGTATACTTACCCGGCAACAGCGAGATCATTCCGATCAGGGACCTCGCCGCCATTCCGCCCGGTGCGAAGCTGATCTGGGACCCGGTGCGCCTGCCGCCGCGGGAAGGGCAGAAAGCCGAGATCGCCATCCTGATCGTGCCGCGCGGCGGCGGAAACCTGGTCGTCCTGCCCCTTCATCCGGCCAAAGACTACATCCAATGGAACCTGCCGGATAACCCCGACGTGATCGCCATGGTGCTGGGTCCGGATGGGCTCAACATGAATAAAGTGAAATCGCTGGTGGCCAACAACAGCGATCTGCTGATCCAGCTTGCCGACTACGCTCAGCAGACCTCGGAAGTGGAACTGCTCGTGCAGCAACTGGCGGATTCCGAACAGGGCGGCGCCGGTACCGATGCGGCGTTGAAGGGCTTCGCTTCGCGCTGGGGCGTTGCTGCCCCGCACCTGGACGCCAGTGCGCCCGCCAATCAGCAGGCATCCGCGATTTTGGCGGCCACTCTGCCCACTTCGGCCAGTTACGATCCGCTGGCGCCGTCTGGCGTCCAGATGCAGCAGACCACCGGCCTGGCGGCGTCGGTGGCGGGGCTGTTCTTCGGTAATGGCTTCGGACTGGCGGCGGGCGGCGCGGCCCTGGTCACCAATCTGAAATCCGCCCTCTTCCCCAACACCGAATTTCGGTCGGCCTTCGCGCAGTCGGCGGACACCGGGGCGGTGGCATTCTGCGCCAAGAGCCAGGCGGCGAAATCGCGCACCCACCTGGCCTATCTGTGGGCCTATCGCGTGCCCCAGGAACAGTTTCCCGTGGCGGCGCTCAGCGGTGCGCTGTATGTGCCGCTGGGGGCAAAATCCACCGTGCGGTTGAAGACCGCTAATGGCGCCACCGCGAAATCGCTGGCGCGCGCCCGCGATTGGCGCCTGGTTCCGCTTTCGGGTGGCATGGGCTCTCCGGCCAACGTCGTCATCGGACCCGCGCCCGATTCGCTCGATCTCGACCTGACCAAGGCGCAATTCCCCTCCGGCGATTATCGCCTCACCGCCGCCTGGGATTGGGACCCCGTGAGCCTCGGTATCATTCATCTGCGCCCCTTCGGCGACCTCAAGAAAGTCGAGATTCCGCCGGACTCGCGCGACAAACTCGTCGAGGGCAGCGGCACGGTTACGGTGAAACTCACCGGCACGGACTTCGAGTTTGTCGACAAAGTGGAATTGCAAAAGGTAGTTCCCCACGCGCCCAAACCCACGGCGGTGCTTTTCGATCTGCCGGCCGGTGCGCGCAAGGGCGAACAGAAGACCATGACCGTGGACATCGATACCGCCTCGCCCGGCCAGTACAATCTGCTGCTCGTTCAGTCCGGTCAAACTCAGCCGGGTGAATCCCAGCCCGAGGCCTCACCGCACCCTCTGCCGATCGCCATCCTGCCGCCCAATCCCAAGATTTCCGGCCTTCCCATTCGCGTGAATACCGGCGAGAAAGAGCAGGCGTTGCGCCTGAAAGGCAGCGGGCTGGCGAGAGTGGAGACGGTATCGTCGTCGGCCGGAGTGGTCGGCGGCGATGCGGACGGCGATGCCTGGGCTGGCAAGATCCAACTCAGCCCGGAGGCTAAGCCCGGGCAGCGGTTTTCGCTGGTGCTCAAAGTGAAAGGGCGGGAAGAGCCGCTTACGCTGGGAAACGCCATCCTGGTGGTTGGCCCCAGACCGTCGATTTCGTCCCTGCAAAAATCTTTGCCGCCCGACCCGCCGATCGAAATTCACGACAACGAGTTGCCCGCTGGCACCAGCGTCGGTCTGGTGCTGGCAGTGAGCCACCTGCACGAATCGGGCGGCGAAGCCGGTTGGCCGCAAGTGGAACTGAGCTGCACCTCCGGCGAATTGCGCAAAGCCCTGACGCTCGCGCCGGACGAACGCTCGAACCAGGCCAGCTTGAGTTTCGCCGGCCCCGACGCGCTCTATCTGGCGCTCGATCCCGGCAGGGTTGGCTACCCCGGCTGCGAGCTGGCGGCCCGCGTTCGCGTGGATCCCAGGGGAACATCCGACCCGTTTCCACTGGGCCGCGTGGTGCGCCTGCCGCTGCTCGACCAGTTCACTCTTACCAACCAGTCTCTTGGCGCCAACGTCTATGCCGGAACGCTGCGCGGACACGACCTGGACGTGATCGAAAGGACCGGATGGGACGCCGGCGCCGGCGAGGCCGTAGCGGGTATCCCCACCCCGGTCGAAGGCGAACGCGGCGAAGAAATTTTGCGTGTCGCTCTGCCGTGGCCCGCGCCCGCCCCGCACGCTCCGCTCTACATCTGGCTGCACGGCGAAACCACCGGCCGGCGTACCAGCCTCACCAATTAAGGTAGCGCCGGCACTATTCGATCGCGAACGGCCCCGCGTTTCCCACGCTCAGGTCGCGCCGCCGGAAATCGGTGGCGCTCACCCGCACACGCACCGCTCCGGGAGGATTATCGGCATCGGCATGAAAGGAGGATTCCGCTCCAGGCGCCAGCACGTCTTCGTCCACCCTGGTCTTCTCGGTGGCCAACACCACGCCATCGTTCGACAGGAAATCGAAGGCGATCAGCAAGCCCCTGATGGGCCTCGCGGATCCCACCCGCAGGCGCCCGTCCAGCGCCAGTTGGCGCTGCGTGTGTTTCGTCTTCAGTTCCAACACCTGTATATCCGGTGTCACGGGCTTCTTCTGGCCCGGAACGGCGACCGCGATCCAAACCATCAGCCAGGCGAGACGAGCGATCTTCATATACGTTGATTGTGCCGCAAAAATGGCGGCGCGGGCTGTCGAGCCGAGCCAAGCCACGACCGCTCGACGACAAAAAAAGATCGTCCCACGGAAATAGGCCCCCGGCGTTCGCCACCGGTCCGGCTTCGCCCTACTGTTCCCCCAGCAACCGCTCGTAAACCTCGCGTTTGGAGAGGCCCCGCCGCCGCGCCACCTGCTTGATGGCCTGCATGCGTTCGGCGCCGGCGCGCACCAACTCCTCGACGGCGCCCTTTACCGGTCCGTCTTCCTCGCGCGGCGCCGTAGCCTTCCCGATGAGCAGCGTCATCTCTCCCTTGATCGCCGCACGCGCCGCCAGCGCGGCCCGGATCTCCGCCCCCGTGCCGCGCAGAATCTCCTCGTGCAGCTTGGTGAGCTCGCGCGCTACTACCACCGGCCGCGGTCCCAACACCGATTCGATGCTTTCGAGCGTTTCCAGAATCCGGTGCGGCGCTTCGTAGAAGATCAGGGTCGCCGGTTCATTTTCGAGCGATTCGAGCAGACGCTCCCGCTGCCCGGTCTTGGGCGGCAGAAAGCCTCCAAAACGGAACGCATCGGTTGGCAGTCCGGAGGCCGCCAGCGCGGTCAGCGCCGCCGAAGCTCCCGGAATCGGTGTCACCGGTATGCCATTATCGATCGCCGCTCTCACCAGCCGGTAGCCGGGGTCGGAAACCAGCGGCATGCCCGCGTCCGTAACCAGCGCCACCTTTTCGCCGGCGAGCAGGCGCGCCGCCAACTCCGCCGCGCGTTCCGTCTCATTGTGCTCGTGATAGCTGATGGTGGGCTTGCGAATACCATAGCGATCCAGCAGCTTGCGGGTTTCGCGAGTATCCTCGCACGCGATCAAGTCCACCTGGCCCAAGACGCGCACCGCGCGGTAGGTGATGTCTTCCAGGTTGCCGATGGGAGTCGCCACCAGGTAAAGCACGCCGGGCATTTCTTGAGTATAGGACCCGCGCGAGCGGCACGCCTGTCAGGCGGCGCTCGAAAACTTCGCATGGCGCCGTGCGCTCCGCCGCGCTTCCAGGCGGCTCCGCCGAAAGCTTTCGAGGTCTTCGAGGCAGGCAATGGCAGTCGACAGGTCTTCGCGGTAGCGCCGTAAACCTTGCAGGTCTTCCGCTCCGGGCCGGCGGAGTACCGAGGATTCCAGTTTACTGGTACGGTCTGATAACGGCATCGGAATGCTCTCAGTTAAACAGAGGTCTAGCGCGCCCACAATCCCCGCCGATGCGGGTGTTGAATCGTTATGATGCGGGCTGGCAGTGCCCCCTATGCCTGTCCCTCAAATGCATTTTCCGGTTGTTTTCTTGAAAATGGTTTCCAAGCAGGCAGGGTGATAGCCTGAACGTTGAGCGTCATTCCTTCTCCGGACCTTTCCGTCGCCCGGGCCGCGCGCCGGGGATTGTTGCCCTTTCTCGGGCTGGCTTCGGGCGCCAGTGTCGCAACCATCTATTACAATCAGCCGCTGCTGCTGGACATCAGCCGCACGTTCCATGTGTCGCATGGCCGCGGCGGAGCGGTTGCCGTCGCCACCCAACTCGGGTACGCCGCCGGGATCCTTCTTTTTGTTCCCCTCGGCGACGTGGTGGAGCGCCGCAAACTGATCCTGCAGCTTTTCGCCGCCGTGTCGCTGGCTCTCGCGATCACCGGCATGGCGCCTTCGTTCTGGATTGTGGTGGCTGCCAGCGTGGCCGTCGGCATCGCGGCCTCGGTCACCCACATCATGGTTCCTCTGGCGCAGGAACTGGTCGGCCCCGGCCAGAGCGGACGCGCCCTCGGTACGGTGATGACCGGTTTGCTGCTCGGGGTCTTGTTGGGACGCGCCGCTTCCGGCGCGGTGGCTGAGTTGCTCGGGTGGCGGCTGGTGTTCCTGCTCGCCGCGGCTTCCACGGCGGCCTTCGTGCCGCTTTTGTGGTGGCGCCTGCCCGCGCTCCCTCCTCCACAGCCGATATCTTATGGTACGGCCCTGCGCTCCCTTTGGAACCTCGCACGCCACGAGCCCCTTCTGCGGGAAGCGTCGACCATCGGCCTTCTAGCCTTCGCCTCGTTCATCGCCTTCTGGACGAACCTGGCGTTCTTCCTCGGCTCCCCGCACTATCGTCTGGGAGCCGCCGCCGCCGGCAGCTTCGGCCTGCTCGGCGCGGGCGGAGCCGCCATCGCTTCCCCCGCGGGCAGGTTGACCGACCGCTACGGGTCCCGCCGCATCCTCGCCCTCGCGCTGGCGCTGATGAGCCTCGCCTACGCGATCCTGTGGGTATTCGGCTACCACGTCGCCGGGCTGATCGCCGGCGTGATTGCGCTCGATATCGCCCAACAGTGCATGCAGATCTCCAACCAGTCTCGCATTTTCACCCTGTCCCGCGCCGCCAGAAGCCGCCTCAATACCGTCTATATGATCGCCTTCTTTCTCGGCGGCGCCGCCGGATCGGCGCTCTCCTCCGCTGCCTGGAGCCGCTGGCAATGGAGCGGCGTCTGCGGCTGGGGTTTGGCCATGTCCGCCCTCGCGTGGCTACGGAACATGTACGGCGCCCGCACTCCAACCGCTCCACTCTCGAGGCCGCCGGGTTTGAACCCTTAGGGACTGCCACGAAATAACCCCTCCAATCACGAGCAACCGCTCCCTTAACGGTCGCGGCTCCGACTCAACGATACGGTGCGTCATACCGCGAGTCGGAGGCGCGACCGTAAGGGAGCGGTTGGCGCGGTTATTTCGTAACGCGCCCTTAGCTTTACCGGGCTTTGCGGGGAGGCGATTCGCCAGCCCTCGTCTCCGGGCGCGCCCAGCGGGACCGGGCAAGCTTCGCCCGCCCGCCGACTGCCGAATCGCCTCCCCCGCCAGGATGAACGCTAGCGGACTTCTGGAACAGCCGACTTAGTGCTTGCCGCCCTTCTTCGGTTTTTCCGAAGCAGTTTCCGTTCCTCCCTTGGGGTGGTGCTTATTGTGGCGCGCTAGAGCTTTCGCAATCTCCTCGGCGGATAACTTACTGTGATTCTCGGAATGCAGCACGTCGCTGACGGGTTCTGGATTCGTTGCCATGGCGTTTGTGAACCTCCTGTTCCAAAGTCGCGTTGCGGGCTGGAAGGCGCCGCTTCTAACTGTACGGATATCCGGCGGCACGGAGCCTGGTTCGGTGAGTGCCGGCCTTTCGGCCTCTGGGCGGGACAAGAGCCTGCTGTAGCTCGGAAGAAACACTCGCTGAACAGCAACGTCTATTCCGATTATAGTCCCCTCCCCGCCCGCCAACGCGCACAAACCGACGGCGCCGCCGTAACCGCCTAACCGCCCGCGCATTCGCAACATCTGTAAAATGGTAACCCGAAGGGGGATTCGTGTTCGGTTGGTTTTCGCACTTTCTTCGCGACCTGCGCTTCGGAGTGCGCGATCTGGCGGCGAACCGCGCGTTTGCCGCCGTGGCCGCCGGGTCCCTGGCTCTGGGCATTGGCGGGAGCACCGCCATGTACAGCGTGATCCACGCCGTCGTCATCGATCCGTTTCCCTATCGCCAGCCGGAGCGGCTGATGAGCGTCAGCGTGCGCGGCAGCCGCGGCGGCAACGGCAGCTACTACAGCATCGACGATTTTCTCGAAATCGCCGAACGCAACACCGTATTCTCCGGGGTCATCGCTTCCACCTGGAGCGACGTCACCTGGACCGGCTCCGGCGACCCCCAGCGCCTGCGCGGCAATCATTGCACCATGAATACCTTCGAGGTCATGGGCGTCGCCCCGCTCATCGGCCGCGTTCCGGCCCCGCCCGATGCCGCCAGCGGCGCCGAACCTGTCACCGTTCTCGGCTACAAATTCTGGCAGCGCGCCTTCGGCGGCGACCCGGGCGTGCTCGGCCGCAAGCTGCGCCTGAACGGGAAAATGCGCACCGTGATCGGCGTCATGCCGCAGCGCTTCATGTGGCGCGGCGCGGATGTTTACCTGCCCGACGTGTTTCACCGCGGGGAGACCGTGGAGGGCGTTCGCGAGGTCCACCTGCTGGGGCGGCTCAAGCCCGGCATCACCCGCGAGCAGGCCGCCGCCGAACTCAGGCCTTTGTTCGATGGGCTCCAGCGTCTCCATCCCGACGACTTTCCAAAGTCCTGGCGCCTGGAGCTGCGCGATTTCGGCGAAACCTTCCCGAGCGACATTAAGGACTCCCTCTGGATCCTGTTCGGCGCCGTAGGGCTGCTGCTCGTGATCGCCTGCGTCAACGTATCGAACCTGCTGCTCTCGCGCGCCCTGGCGCGCCGCCGCGAAATCGCCATCCGCGTTTCGCTGGGTGCCCAGCGCTGGCGGGTGATCCGCCAGTTGCTCGCCGAAAGCCTCGTGCTGGCGCTGGCCGGCGGGGGCGTGGGCATTCTCCTGGCCTACGCAGGAATCCGCGGCATCGTCGCCGTGGTGCCGCCCAACACCATTCCCGACGAGGCCAAAATCGAAATCAACGGCATGGTGCTGCTCTTCACCCTGGGTGTGTCGGTGCTATCGGCCTTGCTGTTCGGCATTGCTCCCGCCCTGAACGCTTCCGGCCTCGACATTCTCGCGGTTTTGAAAGAAGCCGGGCGTGGCGCCGCCGGCGGCCGTGGCCAGCGCATTCTTCGCGGCGCGCTGGTGGCCGGCGAAGTGGCTCTCTCGCTGATGCTGCTGGTGGGCGCCAGCCTCATGATCCGAACGTTGAAGTCGATCGAAGGCGTACGCCTCGGTTTCCGCCCCGACCGCATCTGGACCCTGCGCGTTCCCCTTTCCGATCAGCGCTACCCGGACCTGGCGCAGCGCAACGCCTTCTTTGAGGACGTACTGCAGCGAATCCGTGCGGCGCCCGGCGTAACCGCGGTCGGTATCGACAGCGGCTTGCCGCCTGTCTACTCGTGGGGCATGCCGGTTGTGCCCGTCGGCAGCACGCGCCAGGACCAACACCTCGTGCTGTTCCACCAGATCACAGAAGATTACTGGAAAGTCATGGGCATTGGGCTCGTCGAAGGACGCCTGCTCACGGCCCAGGAAGTGAACCGGGCGGCGCGCATCGTGGTGGTCAACCGCAGTTTCGCGCGCCGCTACTATGGCGACGGCCAGGCCATCGGCCACATCGTTCGCGTGCCACGCCTGAAGCTGCCGCCATTCAGCCTTGCCGACGACTCCTTTCAGATCGCGGGAGTGGTCGACGACACCGTGAATCAGCTCGCCACGGCGGAAGTCTGGCCCGAGATGTTCGTGCCGTACACCTTGACCGGAACGGCGTACCGCCTCTTCGTACTGACCGCCGGGCGGCCGCAAGCCGTCGCGCCCGCCATCAAGGCGCAAGTGTTCGCGGCCGACTCCGGCCAGCCCGTGATGGATGAGAAACCGCTCGAAGCCCTGCTGGTCGAAAACGCGTACGCGCAGCCGCGTTTCAACCTGCTGTTGTTCGCCATCTTTGCCGCGCTCGGCTTGGCTTTGGCGCTATCGGGTATCTACGGCGTGGTGTCGAACGTGGTGGCGCAACAGACGCGCGAGATCGGTATCCGCGTTGCCCTGGGCGCCAGTTCCCCGCGCGTGATAGCGGCCATGATGGCCCTGAGCGCGCGCCTGCTCGGCATCGGCGTAGCCCTGGGCCTGGCCGGCAGCCTGGCCTCCGCCCGCCTGCTGAAAAGCCTGGTACACAACGTCTCGCCGCTCGACCCGTATTCGTTCCTCGCCGTGACCGCGCTAGTGTTCACCGCCGGATTGTTCGCCGCCTTCTGGCCCGCCCTGCGCATCACCCGCGTAGACCCGGTCAAAGCCTTGCGTCAGGAGTGAAGGGCAAAACCGCTACTTTGTACCGGTTTTATGCAGGCCGGTCTGAACAGTTGACCGCCAGGTTTCGGCGCCCCGTTCAGCCCTTGAAGATCTCACTGCGATGAAGCTCGATGCTTCGATCGCCCGTGAAGATCACATCGCCACGCACATCGGTAAGCACTCCCCCGGCGTACACGTACATCTTTCGGCGGCGGGGATCGATCAGCCAGATGTTCCGGACGCCCTTCAGTTCGTACTCCTCGAGCTTTTCGAGCGTCTCCGGCATGCCGTCGTCTTTGGACAGGATCTCGATGGCCAGAAACGCGGCCTCCGCCAGATAGCTGGCAGCCGGAGCGGTGAGCAACACACACACGTCCGGAAGCCGGTATCGGGTGTCCGTCGTCTGTGATCGAAACTCCGGCACCGCATAGATGTGGGGGTACTTGATCGTGAGAGCCACGATGAGATTCCTTTGAATCAGCGAATGCAGCCAATCGCCCACGTTTCTCTCCACGAGCGCGCCGTCCACGTACTCCACATCGGGATCGTAGGAAGTGTTCAGGTACTCTTCGACGGAGATCAGCGCCCCGGCACTCATATGCATACGATAGCACTGGAGGGGTAGGGCAGGCTTTTTCGCCTGCGATTCAGCCCTGTTAACCGATCTTGGGAAACCCACGCGGCATTTCGCGGGCGGAATTATTTTCTCTCCGGACCGTGCCGGAAGTGGTATCTTTGACAAGCAACCAGGCCTAATGAGGCGGAAAGTTAGAGGGGGAGAACCTTATGAGAATAGCAGTTCCATTACTTGTGGTGACGGGCATCGGCATGGCGCCGATGTTTGGGCAAGACGCGACGAAACCGGCGCCGGTGCTGAGTATCGACCGGGAATCGATCAAGGAGGGAAGGACCGCGGCGCACGAAAAAGTGGAAGCCGAATATGCCGCGACCTTTCGCAGGGCGAATTTCCCCGGGCACTACGTTGCCCTGGCAGCCTTGTCGGGGCCTAACGAAGTGTGGTTCATTCAGCCGATGCCGTCTTTCGCCGCCAACGAAGATTATGAAAAAGCCAGCGGCAAGGAGCCGCTGAAGAGCGCGCTGGCCCTGATGGATGCGCGCGACGGCGAGCTGCGGACTGCTTCGCGAACGATTTGGGCCGTGTATCGTCCGGACCTGAGCTACAAGCCCGAGAGCTTTAACCCGGCGAAGTCCCGCTTTGTCGACCTGGGGACGTTCCGGGTCAGGCTCGGCAAGGGGGAGGATTTCGCCAACGGCGCCAAGGCTTACTTCGGCGGCTATGCAAAGGGCAACGTGGATCTGTGCATCCTTGGCTACGAAGTAACGGCGGGGGCGCCTTCGGGCACGTATTTGTTCTTTACCATGATGGATTCGATGAAGGTGCTGGACGGAGACTCGGAGCGTATGAAGGCGGTAAGTGAGGGCATGGGGCAAGACAACTTCAGTCAATTGATGAAAGGATTGGGAGATATTGCCACATCCATCGAGGACACTTTGTTCGAGGTGAAACCGGGCATGAGTTACCCTCCGCAGAGCTTTGTGGACGCGGACCCCGGTTTCTGGAAGCCGAAACCCGTCGCCCGGCCGGCGGCGGCACCCGCTTAGACGAAGAGCGGGCATTAGGAATCGAAGCGCGAGGCTGGCGCACGCCGCCTGCCTCGCCACCCTCCCGTTCAACCTGTTCCGACAGCTTCTTCTGCGTGACGCCAAAACGGGAGGCGGTGGACATCGGACGCTTTCCGGGTTACAAGTGATAGGGAACGGCGCGTGGGGAGAGACGGTCAACATGAAAAGGTGGTTTGCATTTCTGCTGCTGGCGGCGGCGCCGGCGTGGACGGCTGACAAAGAGCTTTTCGATGGAAAGGACACTGCCGGCTGGACGCGCATGCCGCGCCACGAAGACGCGCCGGCCGGCCAGAAACCTGGTTTCGTGGTCCGGAACGGCCTGCTGGAGACCGTGCCAGACGCTCCCGAAGACGACCTATGGTATACCGCCGGGAAGATCGGCAACGCCACGCTGCGGGTGGTCTACAAGTTTTCCGCGCCGGACGCAAACTCGGGCGTGTTCATTCGCATCCCCTACAAGCCCAAGTCCGAGGATGACGCCATCAACAAGGGCATCGAGGTGCAGATTCAGGACAGCGCCGACGATTACCACTGCACCGGAGTTCTCTATTCGATGACTAAGGCCAAGGCGCGGCCTTACAAGCCCGCGGGAGAGTGGAATACGCTGGAGATCGAAATGCTCGGGCCCCGCACCGTTGTCAGGCTGAATGGCGTGACGGTGACCGACTACGATGGCGTGGCGCCCGTGCCGCCCAAGAAGGGAAAGTACGAGCCCGACCGCGGACCCCGGCCGGATGAGGGCTACATCGCCATTCAGCACCACGCCGGCGCAGCGACGCTCTGGTTCAAGGAAATCACCCTGATCCGGTAGGCGAGTCTTCGCCGGCTTTTCAGGGCTCCGTGGCGCAGCCGATCTTGGCTGCGGAGCCGAGATTCCGAACTCCCGATTCGGTGACCCAGAGGTGGGACAGACGATCGTTTTTCGTGGTCTGTCAGGCCCCCGCCACGCCACAACCGCCTGACGACAAAAAACGATCGTCTGTCCCACCTGGCTTCCCACATGGATTCCCCATCGGTACTGAACGTGCTTCTCTATGGCGATTCCAGGCCAGACGCAATCGAGCGAGATCAGACGGCGGCGCGGCGCGCGCACTCTGTCCCCGTGATATGCTTTCCTGTTGGCGAGTTGTCCGGCTTTTTCATGCGGACGGATGCGGTCACTGGCGTTCCAATGGCCGAGTCCCCCCGCTATGTCTCGACACAGGTATGCCCCAGAAGACTGGCCGTGCTCTGGAAACAGGAGAAGACTTCAAGTGACCACCAATGCGTTGTTCACACCAATCAAGATCGGCAACAGGTTGGTGGAAAACCGGTTTCTCATCCAGCCGATGGAATTCAACGACGGCGTCGGCGCGGACGATCCCGCGCATCGCGGCAATCCGACCGACCGCACCTTTGCGCGTTACCGCAATCTGCATGAAGGCAACGCCGGCGTCATTGTGCTGGAAGCGATCACGGTCAGCGAGACCTCGATGGCCCGCACCAATCAGTTGACGATTCTGCCCCGCAACGCCAAAGCCCTGACCAAGTTCGTCGCCGACCTGAAGGCGGTCAACGACAAGCCGATTTTTGTCTGTCAGTTGACGCACTCGGGAGAGATCAGCGATCCCAAGACCTCCACCCGAGTGACGCCCAAGGTGACGCCGGGCTTCGAGGGACGGCTGTTGACCGACGCCGATGCCGACAAGATTATCGATGAGTTTGTCGCCTCGGCGAAGATCGCTCACGACGCGGGCTTCGACGGCGTGGAGATTAAGTTCTGCCACGGCTACCTCGGCTCGCAGATCCTGCGGCCCTATAACGACCGCAAATGGAAATACGGCGGCCCCAAAGAAAACCGTTTTCGCTTTGGTTACGAGATTTACGAACGGGTCATGAAGGAGGTGAACGATGCCAACTTCATTCTCGGTTCGAAGGTGACGATCTACGAAGGAACGCCGGGTGGACAGGGAACCGCGGGTCCCGATACTCCGCTGATGGACATCTCGGAACCTCTGGAATTCATCAAGGGCATCGAAGCTCGCGGAGCGAAATTCATTATTCAGACGGCCGGCGGTCCTGCCGGCGACGTGGTGCTGAACGAACCGCCGCAATCGCATCCCGACGAAGCGTACTTGCACTTCTACTTCTCGCACGAAGTGAAAAAGGTAGTGAGGCCGGAGACGGTGGTTGTGGGCTCGGCATATTCGGTCTACCGCGATGGCCATCACAACTTCCGCTATGTGTCTCCCGAGACCAGTTCTCTGCTGGCATGGGGCCATAAGAACATCACCAATGGCATCACCGACATGGTCGCCCTCGGCCGCCAGTCGATCGCAGATCCGCAGTTCCCGCGGAAAGTAATCACCGGCGCGACCAGCGACGTGAACTGGTGCCACGCTTGCGATGGGTGTTTCGAGTTGCTGGCGCGCCAGCAGAAGGTTGGCTGCGTCACGTTCAACAAGGAAAGCGCTCGACTGCTTGCCAAAGTGCGGCGCGAATATGGCCCGCTGTTCGTCTCACGGACGTAGTCCTACAAGAAGATGGCCCACGTTATTACCGACGGCTGCCTGAAGGATGCGGCCTGCATCGATTCCTGCCCGAGCGATGCAATCCATCCCCTCCCGGGGGACGCGGACTTCGATTCTGCGCCTCAACTGTTCATTAATTGGGAGTTGTGCATGGACTGCGGCGGCTGTGCGATCGTGTGCCCCGCGGGTGCGATCTATCCCGCGGGCGATCTGCCGCAGGACAAGGCCGATGCCGCCCGGCTGAACTACATCCATTTTCTGGCGGACGAATGAACCAGTCCACAGGGGTGATGGCCCTAGGCCAGGAACATGCGGGAAGACCGGCGCCCGACCACTACAAGAACCACTACAGTGCGTCTGCGGGGAATTTGCGGTAAACTCAAATGAGTCAGACACTTGCTGGAGTGGCGGAACTGGCAGACGCACGGGACTCAAAATCCCGCGGGATTCACTTCTCATGAGGGTTCGACCCCCTCCTCCAGCACCAAGCGCTTCGATACCTCCGAACCTTATAATAGAAGGATGTTCTTTCGCCGGGAGACACCCAAAGTCCCTATCTTTTCCGAGCGGCTGGAGCGGTTGCGAAAGGCCGGGTTTGCGGTTGCGGAGGCGCAGGGCGGCGTCTCGCGCGTGTCGCGCGACGGCTGCGGGGTCGATGTCAGGGACGAGTCCGGACTGGCTCGCGCCGCGTCGCGGGCGGGGGTCGAAATGGGGGCGGAGATTGGCGCGCTCGTGGACGGCGGCTACCAGAAATTTTTCCGCACGCCCGCGGGCCATCAGAAACCGGCCACGGCGGCGGAACTCAAGGCACTGCATGCCTTTGAGGAAGATTTGCACGAAGCGCTTGGCCAGCAGAGCTACTACAACGAATCGCTGGGAACGGTTTCCACTTTCTACCTGTACGACCGCGTAAAGGACCGCGACCGGGGCGTGCCGAAGCGGGTCTGGGAAAGCTGAGGGGAAAGCTTTTCAACCGTTGGCGGTCGGCGTTCGCGGGCAAATAGCCGGGCGAAATCCGGTTGGGCGCTCCAGTTCGCTCCAAAAGCACCAGCGGCGGTGAAGTTCGGCCAAAATAAACTTTAATCCGCCGGCAACTGCCTGTTTTTTCAATATTTTGCATTTTGGTATTGAGCGTGCACCCTGGGTGAGTGTAAGCCGCCAGGCGGCTGAAGGAGGAAAAGGAAATGAAGACCAAATTGATGGCTCTGATGCTTTTGGCGGGCAGCGCTGCGTTTGCGGGACCGCGGTTCTTCTTTGGAGTTCGCGTAGGAATTCCGGATCCGGTGGTCGCTTATGCACCTCCGGTAGCGCCGGCATACGTCGGACCTGCCTATGGCCCTGCTTACGTGGCGCCGTGCCCGGGCCCGGGCTACACCTGGGCAACTGGTTTCTACGGACCGGGCAGGGTATGGCATGCCGGCTATTGGGCTCGTCCTTACGTGGGCGCGGCGTTTGTCGGACCCCACTACGTCGGTGGGCACGGCTATCGCGGTTACGCGCGCCGGTAAGCGGGCAAGACCGCTCCCCGTGGTCGCGGTGGCGGCTGCGATCGTTTAGCGAAAGCCGATGCCTAACAGCACGACTCCAAGCGGGCGCTGGTCGCCGGGTGCGAAGAAGGTGGAATCCACCTCCACTTCAGCCTCGGCGGTGGCGCCCGCCGCGCGTAAGGGGCTGGCCGCGGCCAGCGTGTAGACCCCGTCCTTTGAGTAGTTCCCCTGGGCCACGGGTTTTCCGTCCAACAACAGTTCCACGTGCCGGGCGCTGGCCTGCGGAGGCAGATAGAACTCCACGCTCAAGCCGCGAGGCTCGGCGGGATTGGCGAGCAGCACCATGGCGGTTCGCGCCATCCAATGATCCGGAGAAACCCCGCTGACGACCTGCTCGCCGGAATCGGGTGCATCCAACCTCAGATACTCACGCGTGACGTGGCGTTCTCCTACCACTTCGGCGCGTACGCGGTCGATCACGCCGTTCGAAATGCCGAACGGCCAAAAACCGAGCGAGGCGGTGGAGTAGCCCGAACGGCTTTCGAGACCGATCAACCGCAGCGGAATGGCGGGGCGGATTTCCAGCGTTCTCATAATGGGTGTGAGAGGCGCGTGAACTTCGACAGCGCGGCTGAGGTCGCTCGATACGACGACATCGCCGGGCTGAACCGCCTGGTCTTTGGTCAGCGGCAGGCCGCCGCGGCGCTCCACATAATAGCGCAAGCCCCATTCGCCGTTCACCCAGGTGCGTTGTCCCATGGGGAGCGTTGCGGCGAATTGCCGGTAGCCATCCCAGTGCTGATAGTTGACCGCTGCCAGGCCTAGTCCAAGAGCCAGTTGGGAGGCAAAGCCGGCTAGGGTGAGAATCCGGATGAACGGCGAGCCGGTTTGAGCACGAACGGGGCTGAAGCTTGCGGACGCCAGGATCGCCACCGGCGCCGCCATGGGCAGCAGGTAGCGCGCGGAGCCGGCGAAAAAGATGATGGCCGAGCCGGCGAAAAAAATCCCGATCCAGGCCAGTAGGAATCGGGTGGCGCGCTCGTGCCGATGCCGCCAGGCGGTCACGGCGGCTAAGGGAGTGAGCAGCGGACCGGCCAGGAACAGCGCGTGCACCGCCAGCGTCAGCGCGCTGGCCAGCTTATGACCGGCAGTCTGGTAGGCCTTCTGATAACCAAGCGTTACTGCCAGCGGCCAGGCGCCAGTGCCCCAACGCTCGAAGACTTGCCAGGCCAGGAGCGCGAGCAGCGGCGTGGCAAGCCAGGCGAGAGCGCGACCGGGGGGCCGCGCGCGGACCAGGGGGTCCCCCCCACCATGGAGCCAGAGCCAGGCGGCCAGGATGAGAACGATCAGGACCACCTGATACGAAGTGAGGGCGGCCAGCGCCATGGCGACGGCGGCCCAAAAGCGGCGGCCGGCGCAGAACAGCGCGATGGCGGCCATCCAAAGCGCGGCGAACGGCAGGTCGGCTTCGAGCGAATTGCCGTTCACCACGAAAACCGGAGTTGCCAGGAACAGCAGAGTTGCCCACACCGGGTGGGGTGAAAACCGCCGCGCCAGCGACCACATGGCTGCCGCCGCCAGCAAAGTGAAGCCGATATAGACGGCGTGAAACGCTATTTCATTGACGCCGCCGAAGAGCGCAATCAGGGCGCCCAGCACCCAACCATCCAGCGGCGGATGCGGATGCCCGCGCAGGTCCACGGCTTCCCCGCAGAATACGTACGTGGTGTGCAACGGGTGCCAGGTCTCAATCTGCGCGTGGGCTCCTTCGGTGAGGTAGATATCGTCGTCGCCCTGGATCGCCTGGTTGAGAAACGGCAGGTGAATGAGGACGGCGAACGCGAGGATTAGCAGCAGGCCACGAGAGCGCGCCATTACTCACACCCTCCCCCGCGGCGCACGCCCAATGGTACTTGGCTCGCGTCGGGAGTGGGGCAGACCATCGTTTTCCGTGGTCTGCCCTGCGCGCGCTTTCGGTGCTCCTAATGCCTCGTCGGGAGGATCAGTGGGCTCGGCGGCCGCGGGGTTTCGGGCAGACCACGGAAAACGATGGTCTGCCCCACTGCAGCCAAGCCGAATGGCGCGCAACGGCAATGAAGCTTCCACAAAAGGTATAGAGGCTCCCCGAACAGGCCGTGAGGCCCATCCTGCTGCTACTCCGGCGTCCACTTGAGCACGGGCTTGCGCGCGGCGGCGACCTCGTCGACGCGGCCGATACGGGTGGAGTGCGGCGCGGTCTTGACCAGTTGCGGGTCGGTCTCTACTTCGCGGGCGATGGAGATCATGGCATCCACGAACAGGTCGATCTCGTCCTTGCTCTCGGTTTCGGTGGGCTCGATCATGAGGGCGCCGTGGACGATCAGCGGGAAACTGACGGTGTAGGGATGGAAGCCGTAGTCGATCAGCCGCTTGGCGAGGTCGCCGGTGCGGACGCCTAGTTTGGCCTGCCGGTCGTCGCTGAACACCACTTCGTGCATGTTGGGCGCGGGATAGGGAAGATCGAAATACGGTTCCAGTTTCTTGCGGATATAGACGGCGTTCATTACGGCGTCCAGAGTGGCATTGCGCAAGCCTGGGCCGCCGTGGGCCAGGATATAGGCCAGCGCGCGTACCAGCACGCCGAAGTTGCCGTAGAAGGCGCGCACCCGGCCGATGGCTTGGGCGCGGTCGAAATCGAAATGGAGTTGGCCGCCGGCGCGGATCAGGCGCGGGGCGGGCAGGAATGGCTCCAGGTGCCGCTTCACCGCGACCGGCCCCGCGCCCGGACCGCCTCCGCCATGAGGGGTGGAGAAGGTCTTGTGCAGGTTGAGATGGAGCACGTCGACGCCGAAATCCCCCGGCCGCGCCATGCCCACCAGCGCGTTCATGTTGGCGCCGTCCATGTAGAGCATGGCGCCTTTGGCGTGCAGGATTTCGGCGACGCGGATGATGTTCTCTTCGAAGACCCCGAGGGTATTCGGGTTGGTCACCATCAGCGCCGCCACGTCCTGGTCGACGATATGCTCCAGCGCGCTAACATCCAGCACGCCGGTTTCGCTCGACCGGATGTTTTCGACGGCGTAGCCGGCGATGGCGGCGGTGGCCGGGTTGGTGCCATGCGCCGAATCGGGAATCAAAATCTTCTTGCGCGGGTTGCCCCGGCTTTCGAGCAACGCGCGCACCAGCAGGATGCCGGTTAGCTCCCCCTGCGCGCCCGCGGAAGGCTGCAGCGTGACCGCGTCCATGCCGGTAATTTCGGCGAGCGCGGCTTCGAGGCGCTCCATCACCTCCATGCATCCTTGCGCCAGCGCCTCGGGCTGATAGGGATGCGCCCACGCCAGGCCTTCCAGACGCGCCACCAGCTCGTTGACGCGCGGGTTGTATTTCATGGTGCAGGAGCCCAGCGGATACATGCCGTAATCGATGGCGTAGTTCCAGGTGGAAAGGCGGGTGAAGTGACGGATCGCTTCCACTTCGCTGACTTCCGGAAAGCCGGAGATTTCGGCCCGGACGTTGGCGGCGCCCAGCGCTTCGGCCGCGTCCACGGCAGGAACGTCGAGCTCGGGAAGCTGGTACGCCTTCTTGCCGGGAGAGCTGCGCTCAAAGAGCAAGAGTTCGTTGGGGGAGAGGTGCGAGTTGACTTTTCGATCCAGTTTCTTGGCGCTCACCGCAGTACCTCCGCCACCGCGTCCATGTCCGCGCGGCGCGACATTTCGGTGGCGCAGAGCAACACCGAATCGGCCAGCTCTGGGTAAAACCGCCCGAGCGGCAGCCCACCGACGATCCTCTTCTCCAGCAGCGCCTGGTTTCTCGATTCAGGACCGCCGCGCGCTTGGGGTTCGCCCACCCTGGCGGCGAATTCATTGAAGAACCTGCCGCTGAAGCGCGGGTTCACTTTCCCGGCGAGATAATGCGCCTTGGCCAGGTTCTGCAGCGCCAGCTCGCGCAGGCCCTGCTTGCCGTAGACCGTCATAAAGACCGTGGCCATGAGCGCCACCAGAGCCTGGTTGGTGCAGATGTTGGAAGTCGCTTTTTCGCGGCGGATATGCTGCTCGCGGGTGGCCAGGGTCAGGCAGAAGGCGCGCTGGCCGCGCGAATCGGTGCTCTGACCCACCAGGCGGCCGGGCATCTGGCGGACAAACTTGTCCTTGGTCGCAATTACCCCGGCATAGGGACCGCCAAAGCTGGGCGAGATGGCGAACGATTGCAGCTCGCCGGCGACAATATCGGCTTCCCGCACCGGTTCCAGCAGACCGAGCGAAACCGCTTCGGTGAACGCCAGGATCAGCAGCGCGCCGTGCCTGTGCGCGATTTCCGCCGCCGCCCTGGCTTCTTCCACAATGCCGAAGAAGTTGGGCGATTGCACGATTACGGCGGCGGTGAGCCCGTCGATTTTGCTCTCCAGTTCCTTTAGATCGATGGCGCCGGTCTCGGCATCGTAGCCGAGTTCTTCGACCACCATTCCCTGGTGAAGCGCATAAGTCCGCAACACCTGGCGGTATTCCGGGTGCACCGATTTCGCGGCCAGCACGCGCGCCCTGCCGGTGCTGCGGGCCGCCATCATGGCGGCTTCCGGCAAGGCGGTCGAGCCGTCCCACATGCCGGCGTTGGCCACGTCCATGCCGGTAAGCTGGCAGATCATGGTTTGAAATTCGAAGATTGCGGTCAGCGTGCCCTGGGCGATTTCGGCCTGGTAGGGCGTGTACGAGGTCAGAAATTCGCCGCGGGACACTACCGTATCCACCAGCACCGGCCGATAGTGAGCATAGACGCCCGCTCCCAGAAAGGAGGCGTACCCCGCCGCGGTGCGGCCGGCGCGCTCGCGGAAGTAATCGACAATCTCGTACTCGGAAATGCCCGGCGCGAGGGCCAGGGGGCGATTCAGTCGCACCGCTTCCGGCAAGTGCGAAAATAATTCTTCGGCTGAACCGACGCCACAGACATCCAGCATTTCGCGGCGCTCGGAATCCGATTTAGGAAGGTAGCGCAACTATTTTTCGGCTCCGATATAGGTTTGATAGTCGCCGGCCGAAAGGAGATTCAACGCTTCGGCGGGTGCATCCAGGCGGATCTTCACCAGCCAGGCGCTGCCATGCGGGTCCTGGTTCAACTTCTCCGGCGCATCGGCCAGCAGGGAGTTGACCTCCAGCACTTCGCCGCTGAGCGGCGCGTAAATATCGGAAACGGCTTTGACCGACTCGACCGAGCCGAGCGACTTGCCGGTCTCGAGCCGCGCGCCTACCTGGGGCAGGTCGACATAGACGATGTCGCCGAGTTCTTCCTGGGCGTGGTCGGTGATCCCGATCGTGCCAGTATCCCCTTCCACGAGGACCCATTCGTGTTCTTTGGTGTAGCGGAAATTTTCCGGATACATGGTTATTTGGCTCGCTTATAGAAAGGAGTTTCGACGGTTACCGCTTCCACGGGCTGGTTGCGGATGAGGACTTGAATGCCGGCGCCCGCTACGGCCCGTGCCGCCGGCAGGTAACACAGACCGATGTTCTTATTCAGAGTTGGCGACGGAGAACCGCTGGTGACCCAGCCGGCGGGCGCACCATCCAGCCACACTTCGTAGCCATCGCGGCCAATCCCCCGGCCGCGCATTTCAAAGCCGGCCAGCTTACGCGACACGCCCTTTTCCCGCTGACGGACAAGGG
Source organism: Bryobacteraceae bacterium (assembly GCA_052325345.1). Classification (GTDB taxonomy): domain Bacteria; phylum Acidobacteriota; class Terriglobia; order Bryobacterales; family Bryobacteraceae; genus JBEKYD01. The sequence goes on along the minus strand of JBKQVG010000375.1, from coordinate 8,121 downwards.
CCTCGCGCCCCATGAATTCGCCTTTATCGAACTTGACGATCCAGCCGAGATCGGCTTCGAGCGGCGAAATCGAGGCGTCGATTTCGTGCCCGTAGAGCGCCATTTTGGCCTCCAGGCGCAGCGTGTTGCGCGCCCCAAGCCCGCAGGGCTTAATGCCGAACTCGGCGCCCGCTTCCAGGATGCGGTTCCAAATACGCGCCGATTCGTCGGGCGGAATGTAGATCTCGAAACCGTCTTCGCCGGTGTAGCCGGTGTGCGCGATGCGCGCCGGAGTCCCGGCCACCTCGCCGTCCGTGAACCAGTAATATTTGATGGCCGCCAGGTCTGCCGCGGTCAGCTTTTGCAGGGTCGCGCGCGCCTTGGGGCCCTGGATGGCGAGCTGCGTGTAGCGATCGCTGGCCAGTTCCACCTCGGCGTCGAAACGATTGTGCTGCCGAATGTGATCGAAATCCTTTTCCTGGTTGGACGCGTTCACGCACAGGAAATAATGGTCGTCGGCTACCTTGTGTACCAGGATATCGTCCACGAATCCGCCGTGATCGTAGAGCAGGCCCGAATAGTGTGCCTGTCCCCGTTTCAGTCTGGCGACCTGGTTGGTGGTGACGAATTCGGCCAGCCGCAGGGCTTCCGGGCCCCGGATTTCGATCTCGCCCATGTGGCTGACGTCGAAAACTCCCACGGCGGAGCGGACGGTGTTGTGCTCGTCGATGATGCCGGAATACTGGACCGGCATGTCCCACCCGCCGAAATCCACCATCTTCGCCCCCAGCGCCCGGTGGACAAAGTTCAAGGGCGTGGCGCGCAACGACGACGCATTTGGCATGAAGACACAGCCTAACAGCAGCGAAATCGGGGTGTCAAACCGGCCCGACCGCGAGGCTTTGAGATGGGAGCGGGCGGATAAGGCTCGCCGCGTGGGAGCGGCCGCCGTCGAGCGCGGGCGCGACGGCGAGCGGCGAAGCCATTTTGAACCTGCCAGGCGCCCGCCGACTGCCACCGGCTACTGTTTCTTGCTGGTGGGTTTGCGCGCGGGCGATGCGGTACACGGCTCGGTGGTCAGATCCGTGAGTTTCGCCTTTTCGACGTTCATGGTGAGCAGGAACGGATCCTTGGTGAAGGCGGCCGGCACGCCTTCCCACGAGAATTCGGCGTTGGCTGGCGGCTTGCCGGCGAGCGGGGCGTCGAGTTTCAGGGCGATTTCGGCGGTATAGGGCGGTTTCGCATCCGGCATTGGCACGGCCACCCGGAGTTCCTTAGGCCTGCACGCCGGCTTGGCCTCCACCAGAACGCCTTTCAGTTTCGGGACGGCGGTATCTTTGAGTTGCGTCTCGAAATACTGCGCTCCGTTGTCGCCGGTAAGCGCGGCTTTGATCCCCAGCCACAACGCCAGTTCGGGATGGTCCTTGGCGAACTGGGCTTGTTTTTCCCGATCGATCTGGGCCTGGGACTTGAGGCTGAAACCGGCGGGAGGCGTGGGGCTGGCCAAGGCCTGTTGTTTGAGCGCGTCCAGACCGTCTTCGCCGCCGTGAAAGCTGGTGTAGATCTTCTTCAGGTAGGCGTCCACCTGTGAGCGGGCGGCCGCATCGGCCAGGCCGCCTTTGGCGGGATCGAGCGCCACGGCGCGGGCGATTTCGTAGATGCCGGCGGGAACCTTGGCGGGGTCGGTCGATTGCTGCGCCACTTCGCTGGCGCCCAGCTCGTAAGCTATCTGCCCGCTATCGGGATACTCTTGCAATGCCTGGCGGAAGGCGGCTTCGGCGCCGGGGTAGTCCTTCTTTTCCATGGCTGCCGTGCCGGGTTTCAGGGCCACGGCGACCAGCGCCGCCTTGGCGACGGTCTGCAATTGGGCGCGCGCCTTGGCCCAATCGTCGTCGCTTACGTTGGATGGTTTTCGATTGTAATCGAGCAGCATCCGGGCGGCTTTGGCGCCGGTTGCCAGTTCGTCGGGGGTAGGGTTGGTCACCTGCTGCACGGCCAGGGCGGCGGTGAAGAGGACTTTGACCACCTGCTGCGGGCCCGAAACGGGATCGGTGAAGATGGCATCGAGATCGCGCGCGAGCAGAGGAGCCGCTATATCTAGGGCCTTGGCCGGTTGCTTGGCGCCGTTATAGGCCTGGACGTAAAGCACCTCCCGGTCGTCCTTGTAGTCGGATTCCGGGTATTTCTGCTTCCAGGTGTCAAGATCGGTCAGCGCCTTGGAGAAATTATTGGTGGAAACATCTTTGATGACCTCGTTATAAATGTCGAATTCACCTTGATCTTTGGGCTGTTTCCGCTTGGCGGCGCCTTGCGGGGCGGCCATTGCGGCCAAACCGGCCACGGCCAACGCGGCCGCGCATCGAATACCCAGTCGATACAAAAATGCCTCCCATTATTGGCGCTTGGAACGCCGTGTTTGAGGATCCGATTCCAAATCATAGCAGATCGACTATGCTGGAAGCCTGTGGCAACAGGCGAGATCCGGCAACCACGATGCGCTATATAGACCTGGTGGTTGTAGCCATTTATCTGGTGGGAATCACCTGGTTTGGGGCGCGTTTTCGCGCCGGACAAAAGAGCCTGCGCGATTATTTTCTGGGCGGGCGGACGGCGCCCTGGTGGGCCATCAGCCTGTCCATCGTTTCGGCGGAAACCAGCACGCTCACCGTCATTGGAACGCCTGCGCTGGCGTTCCAGGGAAACCTGGGATTCCTGCAGATCGTGGTGGGTTACCTGCTGGCGCGGCTGGTAATTTGCGCTCTGTTCCTGCCTCAATACTTTCGCGGCGAGATGTTCACGGCTTACGAATTGATGCGGCGCCGTTTCGGCGAGCGCGTGCGTAGGCTCACGGCCGGGATTTTCCTGGTGACGCGGGCGCTGGCCGAGGGAGTGCGCGTGTTTGCGGTGTCGCTGGTGATCTCGATCATGCTCGGCACGGGCGAAGTCTGGTCGATCGTACTCATCATGCTGCTCACGGTCTTTTACACATTCGAAGGCGGCATGACGGCGGTGATCTGGACCGACGTGGTGCAGATGACGCTTTACGTGGCGGGCGCGGTGGTGAGCTTCTTCGTCATTTTGGGAAAGATTCCGGGAGGATGGCCGCACGTGGCGGCGCTGGCGGGCGGAGCGCACAAATTTGCCATATTCGATTTCCATTTCGCGCCTAATATGGAATTCTTTTCGCGTACTTATACATTTTGGTCGGGCGTGGCGGGCGGTTGTTTTCTAACCACCGCCAGCCACGGCACCGATCAATTGATGGTGCAGCGCCTGCTGAGCGCCCGGGACGAAGCCCAGAGCCGGACGGCGTTGCTGGCCAGTTGGGTCGTGATTGCGTTTCAATTCACGCTGTTCCTCGTGATTGGCGTGCTGCTGTGGGTGTATTACGGCGATTCAGGGATCGCCGCTCCGGCGCAGATGGACCGGATCTATCCGGCCTTCCTGTGGCGCGAACTGCCGCCGGGCCTGGCGGGGCTCTCGGTGGCGGCGATTCTGGCCGCCGCCATGGCCAACCTGAGCGCGGCGCTGAATGCGCTGGCCTCCACCTGGGTGGTGGATTTCATGCATGGCGCCGGTTTGAAGCAGGCGCGCAAGGCCACCATAGCCTGGGCGGCGGTGCTGCTGGGAATCGGCATCGCTTCGCGCCATTCACACTCGGTACTGGAGGCCGGTTTGACCATCGCTTCCATTCCGTTTGGAGCGCTGTTGGGAGTTTTCCTGCTGGGAATCCTGACGCAAAAACCGCGCGAGGCGGCGGCCATCGCGGGGATGGTGGCCGGCTTGGCCGCGGTCTTGGCGGTGCACTTTCTGACCCCGGTGGCGTGGACGTGGTACGTGCTGATCGGCACGGTGGCAACCTTCGCGAGCGGATGGACGGCCGCCCGATTTCAAACCAACCCGGAAGGCGAAAACAAATGAGGGAAGCACCCAGCGGGCGCATTGAGCTGAAACGGGACTTAGGCACGTGGGCGGCCAGTTCGATCGTGGTGGGCACGGTGATCGGCAGCGGCATCTTTCTGGTGCCGCACGATATGGTGGCGGCGGTTGGCGCGCCCTCGCTGGTTTTCGCGGTATGGGTATTTGGGGGCCTGCTCACGCTGGCGGGATCGTTGAGTTACGCGGAGTTGGCCGCGGCGTTGCCCGAAGCTGGCGGCGAGTACGCCTATCTGCGGGAAGCTTACGGTCCGATGTGGGGGTTTTTGTATAGCTGGACCCAGATGTGGGTGGCGAAAAGCGGCTCCATTGCGACGCTCGCGACCGGATTCGCGATCTATCTGACGGCCTTCTTTCCCGCTCTCGATGGAGTGGTCTGGCATGCGCCTGGGAGCATGGGTCTGGAAGTGAGGTTCGGCCAGTTGTTTGCGATCGCTCTGATCCTGGCGCTGGCGTGGCTGAATTACTACGGGGTGAAATTGGGCGGCGAGGTGCAGACCGCGATTACAGTTCTGAAAGTTGCGCTGATTGCCGCCATTATCGTGGTTGGATTCGCCTTCGGGACGGCGCACGCGGCGGCGCGGCCAGGCGCCGCATTGGCCCGTTGGGGAGGCTTTTCGGCGGCCCTGGTGGCTGCTTTGTGGGCCTACGACGGATGGAACAACGTCACCATGGTGGCGTCGGAAATCGAAGATCCGCAGCGCAATTTGCCGCGCGCGCTGATCGGTGGCACGCTGGCCGTGATTGCCATCTATATTCTGGCAAATGCCGCCTATTTTCGGGTGCTGAGCGCGGCGGAGGTGGGCGCCAATTCGCGGGTCGCGGGCGAAATGATGCAGCGCATCGCGGGCACGCGGGGAGCCAAGGCGGTTTCGCTGGCGGCCATGATCAGCATTTTCGCCGCCCTCAACGGGTCGATTCTGAGCGGCGCTTGAGTGCCCTATGCGGCCGCTCGCGACGGATTGTTTTTTCACTCCCTGGCGAACGTGAATGAACGGTACCGGACGCCCGGAGCTTCGATTCTCTTCCTCAGCGCCTGGGCGGCGCTGCTGGTATTGACCGGAGGGTACCGGCATCTTTTCACGCTGGTAATTTTCCCGAGCTGGCTGGTATATGGAATGTCCACTGCCAGCGTGATGGTGCTGCGGCGCAAACGACCGGATTTACCGCGGCCGTACCGCACTCTGGGCTACCCGGTTGTGCCGGCGATATTTGTACTGGTGGCTCTGGCATTCATCATTTCCACCTTATATAGCGCGCCGCTGGAATCGCTCGCCGGGGTGGGGCTGATCGGCTTGGGGCTGCCGTTTTACGCCTATTGGCGGCGCCAGGATAGCGCTAAGTATTGAAGGCTGCCCCGAAGCGCGCGGAGGGGTACGATCAATTGATCTAGTACTAAACCAGTTTATTTGAGAGAATTTACTCATTCCGCACAAAACTATTATTTATTTCTTCTAAATTAGGGGTGTATAATTACAACAAAGGACGAAAGTGAACCATTGGCAGGGTGGGTGATTCCACTCCGCCACCGGGAGGGTCGAACGGCTATGATGGACATGGCAAACATCCTCGAGCAGCTCAAAGCAGAGCGTGCGCAGATCGAAGAGGCAATTATCAGTCTGGAGCGGCTGGCGCGGTCCCGCGGTCCGCGCCGTGGGCGGCCGCCAGCCTGGTTGAGCGAACACCCCAATACGGAAGCGCCCGAAGTGAGGCGGCGCGGCAGACCGCCCAAGCAAAAGGACTTGGTGGCGAACGCCGCCGGCCAAACCAGCGCGGTGGCATAAGCCAAGCATTCAGCGCGCGGCGATCCGCGTTGACGAACGATTCCCGTGAGTTCGTCCGCAACCGCACTCTCGCTCCGCACATCTTCCGCCGCCTTCGGCGGGTGCTTAACCGCTCTGGGGATTCCCTCATATTCAACCCAACAACCGCTCCCCGGCGGTCGCGGCTCCGTTACAGGCGCCATGTGTTTGCATGTAGTTACAGAGTCGCGACCGCCAGGGAGCGGTTGTCGATCGCGCATTCTCCCCAAAACGGTTAAGCACCCCCTTTGGCTGCGCCAACCCGCGCGCGCGCAATTTGCCTTATACTGATACGCGGCGTCCCACTTTGAATTCGGTTCGACGGGAGGAAACCCGATGTTGCAGACCAAGTTTAGTCGACGGCACTTCTTTTTCGGCTCGCTTCTGGCGGGAGCCGTTCCGGCCGGGGGATTCGGCAGCACGGCGTCGCTGCGAATGCTGGGTTACAAGTCTCCGCTGGAGAAGTTGAATATCGCCTCCATCGGCGCGGGGGGGAAGGCCGCCAGCGACATTCGAGCTTGCGCGATGACGGAGAACATCGTGGCGTTGTGCGATGTGGACGACAAGCAAGCCGCGAAGACGTATCAGGCCTTCGAAAAAGCCGCCAAATACAAAGATTTCCGCAAGATGCTCGATAAAGAAGATAAGAACATCGATGCGGTGATCGTCACCATTCCCGATCATATGCACGCCATCGCGGCGACGTGGGCCATGGAGCGCGGCAAGCACGTTTACGTGCAGAAGCCATTGACGCGCACGGTTTGGGAGGCACGCTCGCTGGCGGAAAGCGCGGCCAAATACAAAGTTGCCACGCAAATGGGAAATCAAGGTTATTCCTGCGAGGGCACGCGGCAATTGGCGGAAATGATCTGGGGCGGCGAAATCGGCGCGGTCACCGAGGTGCATGCCTGGACCGACCGGCCGCTCTGGCCGCAGGGACTCACCACGATTCCGCCCGCCGACCCGGTTCCCGGCACCCTCGATTGGGACCTGTGGCTGGGCGGCGCGGAAACGCGGTCTTACACTTCGGGCGGCAAAGGCTATCCGAACGAATGGGGAGGCTATTTCTATCAGCCCTTCAATTGGCGCGGATTCTACGATTTCGGCTGCGGCGCTCTGGGCGATATGGCGTGTCACATTCTGGGCGCCGCCAATCTGTCGCTGCGCCTCGCCAGCCCGGTTTCGGTGGAGTGCCTGCATAAAGACAACCCGAGTCCGTTCATGTACCCGGCCAAGTCCGTCATCCGCTACGATTTTCCGGCGCGCGGCTCGATGCCGCCGGTGAAAATTTACTGGTATGACGGATTGAAGGAAACGCCCAAAATTCCAGGCGTGCCGGAAGGAGAGATTCTGGGCGATCTGCCGCGAACGGCCCTGCCCAGAGATGCCAACGGGGCCCCCGAGGCCAACGGCTATGTCGGCCAGGTATTTAGCTGGGCGGCGTGGCGGAAAATGCGCGCCCAAAATCCGCCACCCGAGATGCCCAAGCCGGACGGCAGCCTGTTCGTGGGCGAGAAGGGGATGATCACGACCGGCACTTACGGGGAGGATACCCGGCTGATTCCGGTCGAGAAAATGGCCGACTATCGCTTCCCCTCGCCGCTTTTGACCCGCTCGCCCGGGCATTACCGGGACTGGATCCGCGCGGCCAAGGGCGGCGAGCCGTCCTGCTCCAATTTCGGCATTGCCTCGCCCTTCGTCGAATGGATGCTGCTGGGCGTGATCGCCCTGCAAGTGGAAGGCAAGCTCGAATGGGACGCCGCCAAGATGCGTTTCACCAATAATGCCGACGCCAACAAGTACCTGAAGCCGGTTTACCGCAAGGGCTGGGGCTTGGGAAAGGCGTGAAGAAGCTTTCAGCGGTCAGCGATCAGGGGTCAGCTTTGGGAACCGCCGTGTCGGCGGGTTGGCTGAAAGCTGATCGCTGAACGCTGAGACCTTCTCGCTGAAAGCTGTTCTTATGGAATTGAAACTGGTAGCGCTCGAAATCCCCGAGGGCGTGAACCTGATCCTCGGGCAAAGCCACTTCATTAAAACGGTGGAAGACGTCTACGAGGCCATGGTCAATACCGTGCCCCAGAGCAAGTTCGGGGTGGCCTTCAACGAGGCTTCGGGGCCGTGTTTGACGCGCGTGGACGGCAACGACCTGGCCATGCGGGAACTGGCCGTACGCAATGCTTCGGCCATCGGCGCCGGCCACATTTTCGTGGTGGCGATGCGGGACGGATATCCTATCAACGTGCTCGGCCGGATCAAAGAGGTGCCGGAAGTGTGCGCTATTTTTTGCGCCACGGCGAACCAGGCGGAGGTCGTCGTAGCGGAAAGCGAGTTGGGCCGCGGGGTTCTGGGTGTGATCGATGGCGCGCCACCCAAAGCGGTCGAAGCCCCGGAAGACGCCGACCGA
>JBKQVG010000374.1:0-22847 GCA_052325345.1 Bryobacteraceae bacterium | reverse complement strand
ATCCAGATCGACGCCGTTGAGCGCGCGCGATGCCGCCGCGCCTTCGGCAAAAGTCTTGGTCAGGTCTCTCACTTCGATTATCGGCTGCAACGGTTCACCCCACCGGAACTTAGTAAATCAGTTTCGTAATTAGAGTCACGCATCCTGCAACCGCTCCTTCGCGGTCGCGGCTCGGTTTCGCGCGTTTCCGAGCCGCGGCCGCGTGGGAGCCGTTTCCCGCGAATCCGTTGCCGAACTTCCGAGCCGGCGTACTTAACCACGGAACACCATCGCCGGGTCGATCTTGGTGACCTTATTGATCGACACCATGGCGGCCGAAACGCACATCGCGAGCGTCAGGCCAAACAGCGCGGCGCGCACCGGCACGGGCAACACGATGTTGGCGCCGCCGTGCCGGCTGGAATGTTCCGCCAGAATCGCGACCACGATACCCACCCCGTAACCGATCACCGCGCTGATAGCGGCCTGCTGCAAGATGATGCGGTAGATGTAACCGTTGGTGGCGCCCATGGCTTTGAGGGTGCCGAACTCGCGGATGTGGTCGATAGTGGCGGCGTAGATGGTTTGCGCCACCACCACCACCCCGACCAGCAGCCCCAGCACGGCCGCCAGGATCACCGTCACCCCGGCCCCGGTTCCGAACATCCAGTAGTGCGTGGTCATGCCGCTGAACTCCCGCGTGGTAAGCACGTCCACATCCGTAAGGCGCGCCTTCAGACCGGCGCGCACGCGCTCCAGGTCCCAACCCGGAGCCGCCTTCACCAGGAGGAAAGTGGTCTTATCCTCATCCACCGGCCCGTAGCGCTGCGCGCTCTTGAAAGAGGTGAAGGCCAGCGGCGAGGTGGTGAAGGTGCGGATGCCTTCGGTGAATCCCACCACGCGGGCGCGCACGCCGCGGATCTCGACCGCGTCCCCGATACGGCTTACCCCGAGCTTCGGCGCGTAGAAGCGGTCGACGATGACGGTATCCGGCAGCTTCAGGTCGCGGACGTCGCCTTTCACCAGGTTCCACGGCCGGCCCATGGAACTGTCGGGGTCGAGACCGACCACCTCGCAATTGTGCTGGGCGCCATCGGCCTGCTTCCAGACGCTGAAGCGCACGATGAATTTCTGCGCGTCGGCAACACCGGGCGTGGCCCGGGCGTGATAGAGGTTCTTCTCCGAAAACGGCGTCGCCACTTCCAGGTACCCTACCCCGCGCGAAACCACCCAGAAATCCGCGCCCGAGCGATCGATCAGGTTGGAAGTGGTGGTGGTGAAGCCGAGGAACAGGCCGATCTGCACCGCCACCAGCACCACCGCGAAGATAATGCCGGTGAGCGTCACCACCAGCCGGACGCGGTCGTGAAACAGGTTACGAACCGCCAGCGAAGCCATGCCCGAGTCCTTTCATAAAGCTGAAACACAAGTAAGTTTCATAACAACGTTAACCAATGGGCAAAAAAAACCGCCCTTCGAGCCCGTCATCGGAGCAGCCCCTTGACCGCGGCGTCGATGGTCATATCGATCAGCCGGTTCTTGTCGATCCAGGGGAATTCCCGCTCCTTGGTAATCAGCAGCGAGGTGATGCCGTGGACGGTCATCCACAGCGCCTGGCTGATGGCCATCAGGTCCGTCTGGCGGGTGGGCCCGCTCGCCATCACCCGTCCCACGGCATCCAGCAGAAACTGAAACGCCTGCCCGCCGGTTCCAAAGCTAACTTCGGTGCACGACTCCGGCACGGGCGCGTGTTGGTGCGGCGTCATGAAAGTGGTGCGGTAGTGATTGGGGTGGCCGATTCCGAAATCCACGTATATCCTCAGGCCGCGCGGCAGCAGGTCGACGGGATCGCCTTCGGCGCCGACGACCTTGGCCAGCTTCTTCGAAAGCAATTGGAAGGTTTCGGCGCAGATTTCCTGCAGCAACTCCCCCTTGTCGCGGAAGTGCAGGTAGATGGTGGTGGGCGAGTATTCGATTCGCTCGGCGATCTTGCGCATGGAAACGCTCTCGTAACCGTGTTTGGCAAACAATTCCCGAGCCGCGGCCAAAATCTCCTGCCGCAGCGCCGCCTTTTCCCGGGCTTTGCGCTCCGTCACACCCATATGAACAATGTCATCATACTTTACGGTGTTAAGCGGTGTCAAGAGAAATCCGCGCGGTGCCCGGATTTCCTTTTGCGAGCGGAGGTGAGAACTTCGCCTGAAACCGCCGTTACTTCACCCAGATGGTTCCCGCCACGGTGGATTGCCCGGAGTAAGTAATCACCAGCGGATAGCTTCCCGGAGTCAGCGAAGACGGCACCGTGATATCGACTTGGGTGAGGCCCACGAAGCCCGGCGCCAGGCCGGAAAACAAGACCGGCGCGGCGGCGGTTCCGATGGCCGCGGTCGGAGTGATGGCGGTGTATACCGGGGTGGAAGCCGGCGCCGCCGCCCCATCCGCCACCGCCGGACTGACGGCGCCCGTGCCGGTAAGATACGCGATGATGGCGCCGCCCGCCGCCACCGGATTGCCGCTCGAATTCAGCGTATAATTCGGGTAATTCTGCACCGCGGGCGCCGTCCCGGCCAGGAACAACCCCGGCGCCGCGGCCGTTACCGGCACCGTCACCGTGTTGCTCGCCAGGCCCGCTACGGTCACCACGATGGTGGCCGATCCGGTCTTGGTTTCATACGGCACCTGGAAATTCACCTGGTTGGCGGAACCGTAAACGCCCAGAATCGGCGCGCTGACGCCGTTCACCGTGAGCGAGACCCCTTGATAGGTGGTCTGCAACGGCACGCTTGCGGTCGCCGTCACGGGTGGGAGATTGCTCACGAAAACGCTGGCCAGGGCCCCCGGAGCCAATTGCGGCGCATAGCTGGCGGCGTTTACCACGCCGCCGGTGGAGATACCCGGGTAGGCCGGCGATAGCTGGCGAATCACGTTGTTCTGCGTGTCTCCGATGTACAGGTTCCCCGCCGCATCCACCGCCAGGCCCTGCGGAATGAAAAAACTGGCCAATGTGGCCAGGCCGCCGTCGCCGTTATACGCGGGCAGGCCGTTTCCGGCCACGGTGGTGATCATCCCGCCAGGCGTCACCTTGCGGACGCGCCCGTTGGTGGAATCCGAGAAGTACAGGTTGCCGGCTGCGTCGAGCACAAGCTGCTGCGGGTTGCTGATCTCGGCGGAAGTGGCCGGGCCGCCATCGCCCGAATAGCCGTCCACGCCATTCCCGGCATAGGTAGTCACCACGCCCGCCGAATATTTGGCGATGCGGTGGTTGCCGGCGTCCGAAATGTAAATGTTGCCGGCGGAATCGAGGGCAATCGCCGTAGGGTGGTTCAACGCGTTGCTGGTGGGACCCGTGCCGACAATCGTGTTGATGTAGCCGTTGGTCACGTCGATCTGGCGGATCACGTTGTCGCCGGAGTCGGCGATATAGACGTTGGCTACCGCATCCACGGCGACGTCCAGCGGGTTGTTGAGCTGCGCGTTGGTGGCGACGCCGCCATCGCCGGTGGGAACCCCGCCGGTGCTCGCGGCGCCGGTCCCCGCGATGGTAACGATGACACCCTTCGGGCTGACCTTGCGAATCACCTGGTTGGCCGTATCGGCGATGTAAAGTTGCCCCTGTCCGTCCATGCAGATTCCGCCTGGACGGCTGATCTCCGCGCTGGTGGCTTGCCCGGTGCTGCTGGGTTGCCCCGCGTCCCCGGAATACCCTTCGGTCCCATTGCCGACGTAGGTATTGATGGTGCCGCCGGAAATCACCCGGACGCGGAAATTGGCGGAATCTGAAATGTACAGGCTGCCCGAGTAGAAGAGCACATGGGTGGGCGCGCTAAGCTCGGATTGCGCTTCGCCCGCCGGACCGCCATCGCCCGTGTACCCCGCCGTGCCATCGCCGGCGATCGTCTGAATCGAATACTGCTGGCTCCAGCAGGCGGCGCTGAACACCGCCGCCGGCAAACAAAAACGGATAAACGCGTAACGGCTCTTCTTCATGAAACCTGCGACCTTGAGGGCGAAACCTGGGCGCACACTGTGGCTCTGCCGGCACACCAAGGTTTGCCGCGAAATAACTGAAACGAATCCAGTTTAGCAGGTTCACTCAGGAGGCAAGTTGAAATCCGAATGTTCCTTGTTCAAGCGCAAAGTCAGGCTGCGGTCGAGCGAATTCAGAGGGGCCTGTTTGGCCACATTCTCAAGCGTGGTGTAGTGCAAAATGCCGCCCGTCACGCTGTAACCGGAGGCCGCCTGAATGGTGTGATCCTTAAAGGCGAACAGGTACATCGGGGTGGAATCCGCCTGGTTGGCGCCCGATCGCGAAATCCGCTGCCCGTATTGATCGTACTCGCCCGTGCCACGGTACGCCGGTTGGCTCTGGGGATACGCCGGCTGGTTCCCGGTATAGGCGGGAGGATCGGCCGGAGGATCGCCATAATAAGTGTCGGGATAGTAGCTGGGATAAGCGTACGGATCGTAGTATCCGTAATCGTAATACGGATACGAATAACCGCCGTAGTAACCGTAATACGGCCACACGCCCAACCCGAAGCCCAAGTAGGGATAGCCCCAACCGTAGTAACCGCCATACCCGCGGTAGCCATTGCCGTAGCCGCCCCGATAAACCCCGCCGTAGCCGCCGCGATAGGCGCCGCCATATCCAGCCCCGCCGCGGTATGCGCCCGAAAACGACGCGCCTCCATGGAAACCGCCGCCGAAACCGCCGCCGGAAGAAAAGCTGTGTCCACCACCGCCAACCGAACCGTGAGAACCGCCACCGCCGCCGTGGCCGCCGCCACGCTGGGCATACGCGCCAAACGCCATGACCGTAGAACAAAGGATAAGGCAGAAAAGCGACCGCATTGGATGTACTCCTCTATTCACGAGCGTACTCCCGAAGTGCGCCTGCCGCAACCAGTTCGGCCGGGTCCCCGCGCGAGCGCTGGGATAATGGGGAGCGGTGATCTACACGTGCTACGAAATGGCGCGCGATTGCCGCGCCAACCGCCCTGAGGGTTGGCGATTCCTGGTGGTTCAATACGTCCCGGCGATGCGCAGAATCGTGCGGCATTATGGCGGCAACGGAGTCGATCTGGAGGATGTGCTTCGATCCATCGCCCGGCCCGAATCCCCATTGTTCGCTTCCCTCGATCCGGCGCCGGAGCGCGTCTTCGTGGCCGGTCTGCGGCAGTCGATCCTCGAACGGATTCCCGCGCCGGTTGCCGAATTATCCGTCGCGCTCGAAGCCGTGGCCGCCGCCTTCGAACCCTTGACGCTGGTGGAAAAGCAGGCCGCATGGCTCGAATCCATGGGCTATGGCGCGGAAGAATCCGGAGCCATGTTGCGCATGGATTTTTGCCGCCTGGTGGAGGTGGTGAGCCTGATACGCGGCATCGAGCCGCTCTCCGAAGCCGAGGCCGAGCCCTTCTACCGCGCCCTAAACGTGGACCCGGCCAAGCCCGCCGGCTGGAAACGCTGGTTCGCCAAGAAGTAGCGGTCAGGCCGGTTTAGCCGATCGCTGAACGCTTCTTCAATACAGCAACCGGGTGCGCAACGTTCCCGGCACGGCGTCGAGAGCGCGTTTCAACGCCAGCGTCTCTTCTTCTTCGCGAGTCTCCACGTCGATCACCACGTAGCCGATCTTCGGGTTGGTTTGCAGATACTCGCCGGCGATGTTCACTCTGGCGGCGGAGAACACCTGGTTGATGGCCGAGAGCACGCCCGGCTGGTTGCGGTGAATGTGCAGCAGGCGGTGCCCGCTGGGATGCTCCGGCAGCGAAACTTCGGGAAAATTCACCGCCGTCAGGGTCGAGCCGTTGTCGCTGTATTTGATCAGCTTGCCTGCCACTTCGAGGCCGATATTCTCCTGCGCTTCTTCGGTCGATCCGCCGATATGCGGCGTGAGCAGCACATTGTCCAGGCCGCGCAGGGGCGAGACGAATTCTTGTCCGGCCGTCTTGGGTTCGGCCGGGAAGACGTCGATGGCCGCGCCCGCCAGGCGCCGGCCGCGCAGCGCTTCGGCCAGAGCGCCGATATCCACCACCGTGCCGCGCGCGGCGTTGATCAGGCAGGCGCCCTCCTTCATGGCCGACAGTTGCGCCGCGCCCACCATGCCGGCGGTCTGCGGGGTCTCGGGCACGTGCAGCGTCACCACGTCGGCGGCTTCGAGGAGCGCCTCCAGCGAGCCCACCGGCTTGGCATTGCCCAGCGCCAGCTTGGTTTCGATGTCGTAATAGATCACCTGCATGCCCAGCCCTTCGGCCAGCACGCCCACCTGCGTTCCGATATGCCCGTAGCCGACGATACCCAGCGTCTTGCCGCGCACTTCCCTCGATCCGGCCGCGCTCTTGATCCAGCCGCCGCGATGGGCGGACGCATTCCGCGCCGGAATGCCGCGCATCAGCATCACGGTTTCCGCCAGCACCAGCTCCGCCACGCTGCGCGTGTTCGAAAAGGGAGCGTTAAAAACCGGAATGCCGCGACCCTGCGCCGTATCCAGATCCACCTGGTTGGTGCCGATGCAGAAGCAGCCGACGGCCGTCAGCTTCGGCGCGTTTTCGAACACCTCGGGCGACAAATGCGTGGCCGACCGGATACCGATGAAAAATGTGTCGCGGACCGCTTTCACCAGCTCGGGCAAGGGAAGCGACTTGGGGTGAATCTCGATATTGGTATAGCCGTCGGCGCGAAACGCAGCCGCCGCAGTGCCGTGAATGCCCTCGAGGAGCAGAATCTTGATCTTGCTTTTATCGAGTGAGGTCTTGGTCATGAACGGTCTACCCGGCGATCCACATCGCCAGTTTTTTGAAGCGCCGGCGATCTACGCGCCGGTTCCTTTATGGTAGCCGTTTGCGCCTCTTACTTTGTGTCGAGCATCCAGACCAGGACCGTGGTAATGACCGCTAGCGAAAGGTCGAGGAGCGAAAACTGCATGTACCCAGTCCAACATAATTCCGGGGGCACCCGCCATGTTAACCGGCCGAGTTAACGTACTGGATTACAGTGCGTTGCATCGGGAGAATCCCTTAGCGCCGGTCGCCTCATCGCTCCGTGCTACCGTAATCGCTGATGAGTGCGCAAGAAACCCTGCGAGCGATTACCGAAGTTGGCATTGTGCCGGTGGTGCGGGCGCCCAGCGCCGATTTGGCCCTTCAGGCCGTGGAGGCCATTTACCAGGGCGGTGTTCGCGCCGCCGAAATCACCATGACCGTTCCCGGCGCCGTTGGGGTGCTGGAAAAAGTGGCGGCCCGCTTTGGCGGCAAAATCCTGATCGGCGCCGGTACCGTGCTCGACCCGGAGACCGCGCGCGTGTGCATGCTGGCCGGCGCGGAGTTCATCGTCTCCCCCAGCCTGAGGCTGGCTACCATCGAGATTTGCAAGCGCTATTCGGTCGCCATCTGCCCCGGAGCGTTGACCCCCACTGAAGTGCTGGCAGCCTGGGAAGCCGGCGCCGACGTGGTGAAGATCTTCCCGTGCGGCAATGTGGGCGGGGCCAAGTACATCAAAGCTCTCAAGGGCCCGTTTCCGCAGATCGAAATGATTCCGACCGGCGGCGTGAATCTGGAGACCATCGGCGACTTCCTCAAAGCGGGCGCGTGCGCGGCCGGCGTGGGCGGCGAGCTGGTGGACGTCTCGAGTATGAAGCAGGGCCGTTTCGACGTGCTGGAAGAACGCGCCCGCCAGTTCCTGGCGGCGGTAGCCAAGGCGCGCGGCCGGTAACCTCTTCGGATCCGTCGCGGCCGCTACCGCGACCACAGGGAGCGGCGATTGCCGAATAGTCGGATTCATAGCCCGCTGCTATACTATGGTCGCAACGGGAGACCGCATGAATCGGGGTGTCCGTCTCGGGTTGGCGTTGGCATGGCTCGCGGGGGCCGCCGCCGCCCAGCAGCCGGGCATTGAGATACGCCCGAAAACCGTCGCCGCCGTCTCGGTCCTGCCCTCCGCCACCCTGCGCGTCGACAGCAACCTGGTGCTGGTTCCGGTAACCGTCTGCGACCCCATGAACCGCCCCGTCACCGGCCTCGAAAAGGAACACTTCCGCGTTCTGGACAACAAGGTGGAGCAGACCATCACCCATTTCGCCATGGAAGACGAGCCGCTGGCGGTCGGCCTGGTCTTCGATACCAGCGGCAGCATGGGCGACAAGCTGCGGCGTTCGCGCCTGGCGGCATCGGCATTTTTCAAAACCGCCAACCCCGAGGACGAATTCTTCCTGGTGGAATTCAACGACCAGCCCAAGCTGAGGGTCCCGCTCACCCGCGACGTGGCCGAGATTCAGAACCAGCTCACCTTCTCCCAATCCCGCGGGCGCACCTCGCTGCTCGATGCGCTGTTCATGGCGCTCCACGAAATCAGGAAGTCGGACAAGAAGCGCAAGGCGCTGCTGATCATTTCCGACGGCGGCGACAACGCCAGCCGATACACCGAGACCGAGCTCCGCGACCTGGTGCGCGAGTCCGATGTGCTGATCTACGCCGTCGGTATCTACGAATCCGATTTCCGGCGCAACCGCACCCCGGAAGAGGCCAACGGCCCCGGTTTGCTCAACGATATCACCGAACAGAGCGGCGGCCGCCACCTGCCGGTGGACGACCTGGCGGAAATGCCCGACGTCGCCGCCAAGATCGGAGTCGAGCTGCGCAACCGCTACGTGCTAGGCTTCGCCCCCACCGACGCCCAGCGAGACGGCAAGTATCATCACGTGCAGGTAAAGCTGGCGCCGCCGCACGGGTTGCCGGCGCTGCGGGCGTTCTGGCGGCAGGGGTATTTCGCGCCGGGGAGGTGAAGGGGGCGGGCGCGGCGTTGCCTGAGGGCGGGTTTTCCCGTATTCTGGGAGCCATGGAAGTACACTTCACCCCCGGGCAGGAAGCGAAGCTTGCGCAGATTGCCACTAGCGCGGGCACGGACGCCGAGCGATTAGTGAAGGATGCGGTGTTGGTCTGATCGAGGGAGATGCTGGCTTGAGTGCCGCGCCCCCCCGGTAGTGTAGTCGCCCAGATGCGTGCGTTACGCAAACGCGTCAAACCTGATCCGGAAGGCTGGACGACGCGCGATTACGTCAACTGCGGCCGCCGGTAAGAACCGCGGTAAAAGGCTAAGATGGATCTGAGACGGAGAACCGGCTATGCAGCTAAACGTCCCACCCGACCTTGAAACACTTATCAACAAGCGCCTTTCGACCGGCGGTTATGCAAACGCTGAGGAGGTCGTACGGCGTGCCCTGGAATCCCAGGACGCCGAGGAAAGCTGGACTGATGAGGAACGCCGGGCGTTGTCGGCTCATATCGAGGAAGGCTATCTACAGGCCGAGCGGGGAGAACTGATCGATAGTGCACAGGCCCGCCAGGAAATTCAGGCGATGAAAGACGACTGGCGCCTATCCAAACGATGAGCGTTTATGTTCTCACGCTCTTGCCAAAGCGGATATTTTTGACATCTGGTCTAACATTGCCCGTGACAGCGAAGACGCCGCCGACCGCGTAGAGCGAGAGATCTACGATGCTTGCGCGTTTGTTGCCGAGGCTCCCTTGCGCGGCCATTCTCGGTCCGACCTCACAACCCGCTCCCTTCGTTTCTGCACGCTGAGCCGGTATCCCAACTACGCGATTGTCTACCGGCCAGAGACGACCCCGATTGAGATCGTTGCCGTTGTGCATGGAAAGAGAAATATCCGGCGCGTTCTGAAACAGCGCCAGTGAAAGGCCGCGCCGCCTTGCGATTGTGGGATGTCACGCCGGGCCAACGCGAGCAGGCTCCCTGCCGACCAGCAGGAGGGCAGAAGCAATGATCGTGGGAGAAACGCTGGCATCATCGGGTCGATTGTGCCTCTCGGAGACTTGCCACCTGTGCGCGAGGCCGCTCCGGAGCCGAACTTTACGCGCGAAACTCCAATGGAAGCGGGTTAAGCCCCCCGGCCAAGCGCGATGACAAAGTATTCGGCCCGCCCGGGGCCGGGGTTGCGCCAGCCGTGCTGTTGGTTGGATGCGGCGACGATGACCGATCCGGCGGTGGCGCGGGTGGTCTGGCCGCCCATGGTGACGTCCAACTGGCCGGTTCGCAACATCACGATTTCTTCGTGAGCGTGCTTGTGGGGCGGGTGCGGCTGCTGGCCCGGCCCCAGGTCGGTCATATGCATGTCGATGTGATAGCCGGTATGGGTGAGGCCATCCAAGACCGCCCGCGACTGATTTTCGCCGTTGGTTTTCACCGGCAGGTCTTCATACTTGTAAACCTTGCACTCCAAGGGTGCGGGCTTTGGTGCATTGGCATTCTGTGCGCGTGCGGCTTGGGCCGCCACGAGCGGCAGCAGCGCAGCGATGTCTCGGCGCGAGTATTTCACGGAACCTCCTGGATCGATGATAGCGAGCTTTCGGGAAGAGCGGCCAGCTTTCAGCTTTCAGCGGTCAGCCCCGGCGCCCGCCGGCCGCTTGGTCCTTGAAAGGGATCGGCTCTATCTTGCCTGACCGCTGACCGCCGACGGCTACAATGACGCTATGCGTCGTCTGATTGCGACTCTTATTCTTCTACTTCCCTTGGGAGCACAGAACTTCGATCCGAAATTCTATGCGGGGCTGCGGTGGCGCTCGATCGGGCCATACCGCGGCGGGCGGACGGTGGGCGCGGCGGGCGTGGCCGGCCAGCCCAACGTGTTTTATATCGGCGTCAACAACGGCGGCGTGTGGAAGACCGACGACGCCGGACGCACCTGGTTTCCCGTGTTCGACGATCAGGCGACCGGCTCGATCGGCGACGTAGCGGTGGCGCCGTCGGACCCGAACACGGTTTACGTGGGCTCGGGCGAAGGCTTGCAGCGGCCGGACCTTTCGGTGGGCGACGGCATGTACCGCTCGACCGACGCGGGCAAGACGTGGCAGCACCTGGGACTGCGCGACGGGCAGCAGATCGCCCGCATCATCGTCGATCCGCAGAACGCAAAGCGTTTGTTCGTGGCCGTGCTGGGGCATCCTTACGGGCCGAACGCGGAGCGCGGCGTGTACCGCTCGACCGATGGCGGCGATCGCTTCGAGCGAGTGTTATATAAGGATGAGAACACGGGCGCGGTAGACCTGGCTTTCGACCCGCGTAACGCGGCCATTGTTTATGCGGTGCTGTGGCAGGCGCGCCAGGGGCCGTGGGAAAACGGGGCGTTCTCCGGGCCGGGCAGCGGATTGTTCCGCTCTACCGACGGCGGCGCCACATGGAAGCAGCTCACCGGCGGGTTGCCGGGGTTCGACCAGGGGTTGGGGCGCATCGGCATCGGCATTGCGCCTTCGAACGGGAACCGCATGTATGCGCTGGTGGAAGCGGGGAGCGATACCGGCGGGCTGTACCGGTCCGAGGATGCCGGCGCCACCTGGAAACGGGTCAATCACGAAAACCGCATCTACGGGCGCGGCTCGGATTTCGCCTGCGTGCGGGTGGACCCGCGCAATCCGGACGTGATCTACATTGCCAACACGTCGACTTACCGATCCACGGATGGCGGACAGAGTTTCACGGCGATCAAAGGGGCGCCCGGAGGCGACGATTATCACACCGTCTGGATCAACCCGCTGAATCCCGATATCATTCTGCTGGCCGCGGACCAGGGCGCCACCATCAGCGTGAATTACGGCCGCACGTGGAGCTCGTGGTACAACCAGCCGACGGCGCAGTTCTACCACGTGATAACCGACAACGATTTCCCGTACAACGTGTATGGCGGGCAGCAGGAGAGCGGCTCGGCGGGAGTTTCGAGCCGCGGCAACGACGGCCAGATCACCTTCCGCGAATGGCACCCGGTGGGGGCGGAAGAGTACGGGACGATCGCGCCCGATCCGCTGGATTCCAATATCATTTACGGCGGCAAAGCGAGCCGCTACAACCGGGCGACGGGCGAAGTGAGGCAAGTGGGACCGGGCCGGGGCAGCTACCGTTTTCTGCGGACGGCGCCGCTGCTGTTTTCGACCGTGGATCCGCGCGTGCTCTTCCTCGGCGCGCAGGTGCTGCTCAAGACCACCAACGGCGGGGAAACGTGGAGCGCCATCAGTCCGGACCTCACGCGTGAAACCTCCGACGTTCCGGAAAGCGTGGCGGTGTACGCCGAGGCGGCCAAACAGCAACTGGCGGCGCGCCGCGGGGTGATCTACGCCATCGCACCGTCGCGCCGCAATATCGACACCGTCTGGGTGGGTACCGACGACGGGTTGATTCAGCTCACCCGCGACGGCGGCAAGAGCTGGAAGAACGTCACCCCGCCCGAGCTGACGGCGTGGAGCAAGATCGCGCAGCTCGACGCTTCCCGTTTCGACGACGACACGGTGTACGCAGCGGTCAACCGCTTCCGCCTGGACGACCAGCGCCCGCACATCTATCGCACCCACGATGGCGGCGCTACGTGGCGGGAGACGGTGCGGGGATTGCCCGCGGGTCCGGTGAATGCGGTGCGCGAAGACCCGGTTCGCAAGGGGCTGCTTTACGCCGCCACGGAACTGGCGGTTTACGTTTCTTTCAACGACGGCGACAACTGGCAACCGCTGCGCCTGAACATGCCGGCAACTTCGGTTCGGGACCTGGTGGTTCACGACAGCGACCTGGTGGCGGGCACGCACGGCCGCGGCTTCTGGATTCTGGACGATATTTCGCCACTTCGGCAATTGACCGCGGAAACGGCAACGTCGGCGGCACAACTTTTCGCGCCCCGGCTGACGTACCGATTGAACCGCGACACCAATACGGATACGCCGCTGCCGCCGGAAGAGCCGGCGGGGCAGAATCCGCCGGACGGCGCGATTCTGCACTACTACCTGAAAGAAGCCAGCTCCGGCCCGGTGACGCTGGAGATTCTGGACGGCTCGGGCGGCGTGGTGCGGCGCTTTGCAAGCACCGATCGGGCCGGCCAGCCCGATCCGCTACTCAACGTGCCCACCTATTGGATCCGTCCCTTTCAAGCGCTGTCCGGCGAGGCCGGCATGCATCGGTTCGTCTGGGATCTGCACGCCGCACGCGAGGGCGGGGGTGGACGGCGGGGCGGCGAGTACTCGATCGCCGCGATCTACCGGGACACGCCCGGCGCCGAAGGCGAGTGGATGCCGCCGGGCGCTTATACGGTAAAGCTGACGGTTGGCGGCGCGAGCTATACGCAACCGTTAGTGGTGAAGCCGGACCCGCGGCAGCGATAGGCGGCCGGGCTTACGGCCAGACAACCCGGTGCGACAGGCGCTCCTCCCCGCTCATTCCGGCACGGGGCCGAGGCTGAACACGATCTTTTTGGAGGTATCCTCCGAAACGGTCGGGAGGAACACTACGCGACAGCTACAGGTACCGTTTTTCCCCGGCACGCTGGCGTCGTAGGCGTTCGGATCCTCGGAATTTTTCGAGATCTTCTCCTGATAGAAGATGCGCCTAGCGGTATTCTCGAACATCTTACCCTTGGGAATTTCCAGCACCTTCTGGAGAAACTCCGTCATCGGCTTGAACACTTGTCCAGGTTGGCTCGTGACCACGGCGATGGCGGTGGTAGCGTCTTCGAAAACCGCGGCGCCGGTACTGTCGGCGAACGGGACCCACTCCGGCGGAACTGCAATCTGGCAAGCGCCTTTCGAGTCTTTTATCACTTTCCACCCGGACGGCGCGATCTCGGCCCAGGCGGGCGGCAGTAATAAGAAAAACAGAGTGAAAACTATGTTTTCTCTCATGGTTGGAGTTTAGCGCCCGCCAAGACGCGACACAAGGCGCTCCGTCCCCGCCCGTGCGCGGGCTCCATCCGCCGGGGCGCTCTTCAGTCGATCGCGGGGCCGAAGTAACCTTGGGCCAGGGCCGGTTCCAGCTCGAGCGCCTTACTCCAGCAGTTGCGCGCTTCCTCGGTCTTGCCGTTGGATTCGAGGATGCGGCCCAGGTTGAGCAGCGCCTCCGACATGTCGGGCTGCTGCGCCAGGGCTTCGCGGTACAGGCGAATGGCTTTGTCGTGCTGGCCGATTTTCTCGTACATCAGGCCGGCATTGTACAGAATCTCCGGCGAGCGCTCGCCCAGATCGATCAGGCGCACGTGAAATTCCAGCGCCGTGTCGTACTCCGCGGCGTGAATGGCAAGAGCGGCCATGCCGCGCAGCGCATCCAGATTCTTGGGATCGGCGTCGAGCATCTTCTCGTAAAGGCGCTCGGCGTATTCCCGCTCGCCCAAGCCGCTATAGGCCAGCGCCAGGTTGGCCTGCGCCTCGGGCCACTGCGGGCGGTACTTCAGACAGCCTTCGAACGCTTCGGCCGCCCCGCGGAAATCTTCGCGCTTCAGGCGCAGGTAGCCCATGCGGAAACGGGCTTCTTCTTCCTTGGGCGCCTTCTCGAGGAGCTGCCGGTAACAGCGCTCGGCGTCTTCCAGGTAGTCGCCGTGCTCGAGGAGCAGGGCGATATTCCAAATCGGAGCCAGAGCTTCCGGGTTGGCCGCGATGGCGCGCTCGTAGTTGTCGCGCGCCTCCTGCGTCTTGCCCATTTGCTCGCAGACGATGCCCTGGTTGGTCAAGGCTTCCGCCGATTGGGGGCGAAGTTTCAGCGCTTCCTGGTAGGCTTCCTGGGCCTGCTGCCAGCGGCCCGACTTCTGGTGCGCCAGCGCCAGGTTGAACCAGCCCTCGAAATGACCCGGAACGGCCGAGACCAGCAGGGTGCAGAACTTGGCCGTCAAGGCGTACTCTTCGGCCGCGCAGGCCCAGGCCGCCAGCCCTTCCAGCGCCACCGTGGAATCCGGCCGCAGCTCCAGCAGGCGCTCGGAATATTCGCGCACCATGTCGAAGTCTTCCTTCGCCATGCCGATCAGGGTCAGGTTGGCCAGCGACTCCTCCGAATCCGGATTTCCTTCGAGGATGCGCTGATAAATCTCGGCCGCTTCGTCGGGATGTCCCAGGGACTGGAGCGCGGCCGCCTTGCCGAACAGCGCCTCTTCGTGGTCGGGCTTGATCTCCAGGCAGTGCTCGAAGGAGAAGAGCGCCGATTTGGGGTCTTCCATCCGCAAATGGCACACGCCCACCCCGAGGTGCGAATCCAGGTGGCCGGGGTCGAGCGTCGAAGCTTTATGAAACGCTTCGCTGGCATCGTCCCAGTTGCCGCTCCGCTCCAGGCAGACGGCCAGGTTGAACCAGCCGGTGGCATACTGCGGCTTGAGCTGGGTGAGGGAGCGGTAGCTGCCCGCCGCCTCCTCGTACTTGCCCTGCTCAAACAGGATGTGCCCCATGGCGCGATGGATCTCCGGCGAGGCTTCGTTGGAGGCAATGGCGCGCTGCAGTTGCTGCAGAGCTTCGTCGCGCTTGCCCGCCAGGTGCAGGGATACGGCACGGGCCAGAAAAGCCGATCCCGCCTGGACAGGGCTCACGCTCTTCAGGCCTAGCGGCGCTTCGGAATCGTTCGAAACCAGGGCGGGTTTCGTTTTGGGGCGGATGGCTGTGCTGCTCATGCTCGATGATGCTCCTTGGCTGGCATTTCCAACGACGTGATGTGGACCCAGTAGATACGGGCCCGGTCTTCCGGCGTGCTCGCGAAGCCGATCCCGCCGATGCTCAAGCGATTGTCTGTCCATCGATCGACGGGCTGACCGTCTAGGGATACCGAAAACTGATGGCCGTTCACGCGGGTCACGATGGTGACGGCCTTGCGCGGCGGCGCTTTCTTGGACTTGCCCGCCGGCGCCTGTTCCTGCAGGCGGATGCCCAGCGGTTTGGTAAAGCGCGCGCCGGCGGCATCGCCGATCACGCTCCAGCGATTGAACACCAGACTCCCATCGGCGCCGATCGCGAGCGATGCGGCGTGATAATCCGTCATTTCCTCGGCGCGGAAAACCCAGGTGAGGCTACGGCCTTCCATGCGCGCCAGAAACTCGAAATCGTAGTCGATCAGTTCGATCGAGGGCACGAACAAAGCCAGCCCTCCGGTGTGCGCGCCGGCTGCGTCCACTTTCCATTCCGAAAGATCGCCCACCCAGTTGCCTAATCCGGCGTCGAAATTCTCTTCCAGCCGCTGCCTGGTGCGCGCAGCCACGCGCGGCGGCGCTTCCGGAGCGCAGGGGACGGCGGCGGCCACTTCCAGGCGGATCGGCGAGTAGTCGAAAGCCGGCTCCTGGGGCTCGATCGGAACCAGGGAAAGCTGCGGCACGCCGTGCGGCGCCAGGGGGGCCAACAGGGGCACGCGGCGCAAACCGGCTTGCCAGGAGGGATTCGCCAGCGGGCACAAATCGAGGGGCGGCGGCAGCGCGTCGCGCTCCGCCATGCGCCAGACCGCGGCAGCCGTGCGGCCGTCCATCCGGCAATCCCGTTGGCTACCGCCGGAGGCCAGGAATTCGGGCCAGGCGAATCCGTGCACGTCGTCCGGGCTCGGCGATGCCGGCCAGCGCACGCCGTCCGCAGCCAAACGGCTCTCCGCCAGCCGCACCATGGACGGCATCGATATGCCCGCCGGAAATCCGTTCAACAGTTCTTCCGGCCAGATCATGGCCGCCGCCGGGCGCGGCGCCGCGAATTCTCGCAGCCTGGCCCGGGCGGCGCGGAAGCGGGCCTCGACCGAGACCGGCCGTCGCTCACCTTCGACTGCCGCCAGATCTGGAACCAAAGCGCCCGCGCACGGGATGGCGCCGGTTTTGGACCCGCCCGGTTTGCCCGCCTCGAAGGCCGGCAATTGCGCCGCCCGGAGCTTCTGGCGCAGCAGGTCACAGCAGCGGTAGCGCGGCATGCTGCCCAAGACGTCGAAACGAACCGCCGCGGCGGGAGCGTTCTGGAGCGCCACCGTTACGCGACGGCCGGGCGCCGGGCGCAATTGGGGACCGCGGTTGACGCCCCAACGCACCTTGCCGCGCCCCACCGGCCTGGCTTCGGCCTCCGCACCCCGGCGCGAAACCCTCTGGGCGAAGGCCGGCGCCCGCAACCGCTCGCAACCCGGCTTCTGGCGCCGGCCGGTTACCGGCTGCGCGCGCGGCCAAACGCGGTCCTGCTTGCGCGAAGACAGCACCGGCTTGAGCTCGAAAAAACCGCGGTGGAGCAAGGGCTGCGTGCTCTCGATCGATCCCGCCAGAATCGGTTTCGGGGTCTCCCGCCGCCGCATCAGGTTCGCCACCTGGCTGGCTTCCAGTAAGCGATCCATACCCTGCCGAAGTTGATATTGATTGCGGTGCTCCCGGGAGCAGAAGTCGCCGCCCGCGCCGACCCAGATCCGGCTCAGCGGCTTGCCGCATAATTGACAGGTGCGAGGGCTCATTCCGGGCTTAATTATAGACAGTAGGCGAAGGAATTACTAGGATAAATGCCGGGAGTAGAGAATTGATAACCATAGTTAATATACGTGGATGCCATCGGTTATGGACGTTTCTTAAGTTTGACACAAAGATTGCTGAATTTGGTTAACTCAGGCTATTTTTGACGTTTTCATTCATCTTTTTCCGGTAAAATCAGGCCTGAGACAGAGTTCTTGGGGCTCTGCCGGAGGCTATGCATGGTTGAGTCAACTGCGCGCCGGGAGAAGCCGGAAGCTGGCAATTCGCTGTCCTATCTGTGGCAGGTAGCCGGCAAACCGCTTGCGGTCAGCCTGGCATTGGATCTGATTGACCGGTTGGAACACGAAGTGGTGGAGAACTTTCGCTCGCTGACTTCGCGCGGCTCGGAAATTGGCGGGCTGCTCCTGGGGCACGTTACGTCGACCGCCGGCGCGCCGACGGTTGTGTCGGTCGTCGACTACGAAACCGTCGCGTGCGACTACAGCCGCGGACCGCTCTACCGCCTTTCCGACGCCGACCAGGGACGCTTCGAGCACGCCATCGAACAACACCTCGCGAGCGGCGGCGCCGGCGTGGTCGGCTTCTTCCGCGGGCACACGCGCAAAGGAATTTCGCTCGACGCCGACGACCTGGCTTTTATCGAGACTCGCTTCGCCCGTCCCAACGACATCGTGCTGCTGGTGCGTCCGTTTGCAACCAAAGCCAGCGTGGGCGGGATATTCTTATGGGAAGACGGCCGCATGCAGGCGGACGCCAGCTCCCTGGAGTTTCCGTTCCGTTCCGCGCAGCTTTCCGAATCGGGAAAAATTCTGGAAACGCCGCGCGTCGCCGCCCCGGTTCCGGCTCAGGCCGCGCCCATACCCCCGGTATCGAAGCCGGCCGCGCGCGCCCAAATCGTGCCCATCGCCACGCGACGGGAATTTGCCGTACCTTCCGTCAATCCCGCCGGCCCTGAGCCTTACACCGCGCCCGCGCCGCCATCCGCGAAGCCGGAGCAGCACGCCAAACTGGAGCCGCCCGTCACCGCGCCCGCGTCCGTTCCCGTCGCCCCGACGGAGAGCAAGCCGGCCGACATCAAGATCGCGGACGCCAAAACCCAGACCGCCAAAATCAGTCCGGAAAAGGCGCCCGAAACCAAGCCCGCGGCCGATCTCAAAACCCCGGCGGCCGAGCCCAAATCCGCCGATCGTAAGATAAAGGAAGACAAGCCCTCCACAAAGATCGCGGAAAAAAAGGCGGAGCAAGCCAAGCCCGCGCCCGCGCCGAAGCCCGCAACCATCCTCGCGGCCGAGGTCGAGCCGGCGCCCTCGCGTAACCTCCTCCCGGTCATCCTGTCCGTGGCGGCGGCGGTGGTGCTGGGAGTCGCTTTGTTCGTCTATCCCGGGTTCTTGATACAATCGCGCCGGCCATCGGTGCCGCAAACCGCCTCGAACCAGATCCTCCGCGTGGAACGCACGGGCACGGATCTGTTACTCACCTGGAACCGCGACTCCGAGGCCATCCGCAACGCCACCCACGCCGTACTTACCATCAACGACGGCGACCGCCAGGAAAACTACACCATGGATCCCGGCCAGTTGAGCAGCGGCAGCATCGTGTATTCGCCCATCAGCGCCGACGTCAGTTTCCGCATGGAACTTACCGAGCGCGATCAAACCAAGACCACCACCGAATCGGTGCGGGTGCTGCGTACCCGGCCGTCTCCCATGGCGGACGCCACCTCGACGCCCGCGCCGCAGAAGCCGGGCGCTGCGTCAACGCCCGCGGGTACCGCCGCGACGCCGGCCGCCCCCGGAGTTCCACCCCCCGGCCAGGCCGCTTCCAATCCGACCGACCCCTCCATTCCCGAGCAGCAACCTGCCGCGACGCCAATCCCGGCCAAAAAATTCGATGCTTCCTCTTTAGCGACGCGCCTGCGCCCGGCGCGCGAGTCCGACGTCCCGGTTGCCCCGGCGATGGATGCCCCGGCCGCGGGGATCCCCGGCGCCAGTTTGAGCGGCGCTGCGCCAGCGCCTTTCGCGGCCTCCTCGGCGCCGCCCCGCCCGGTTCCTCCGCCGGCGGCTTCCAGCCCCGCTTCCGCCACCGCGCCCGGTGGACAGATCCGTGAAGCCACCGTGATCTATAAGAAGACGCCTGAATACCCCGTGATGGCTCGCCAAATGGGCGCCAAGGGCGAAGTGGTTTTGAGCGCCACCGTGGGAACCGATGGCAGGGTGAAAAGCGTGAAAGTCATCAAAGGCCACCCGCTTCTGGTGAAAGCAGCCACCGATGCCGTGATGCAGTGGATTTACCGTCCCACTCTGCTCAACGGCCAGCCCGTGCAAAACGACGTGCGGATTACGCTCAACTTCGAAGGCCAGTAAAACAGATCGCAGGCGGGACGGTCGTGTGGCCGTCTCGCCCGTCACTTCGATACCGATTCAGCCGCGCCGCTCTCCCGGTTGCTGCTGCAGCCAGGTTCGAACTGCCGAAAATCATGCGTCCTGGCGCGCCTCCGTAACCGTGGAACCACGCGCTATGACGCCCTCCTGGTAGACGATTTCACCCCGCCGCAGGCCGGTATGAACCTGGTTGATTCCGAGGTGTTGAGAAAGCTCCCGGTAGTCGGAGACATTGAGAATCAGCAAATCGGCCAACTTGCCGATTTCGAGCGATCCGTTGGTGGCGGCACAGCCGGCCGCGCAGGCTCCATTGAAAGTGGCCGCGGTCAAGGCCTCCTCCGGCGACATGTCCAGCACCTCGCCGGCCATCGCCATGGCGGTTTGCATGTTGAGGCTGCCGCGGGAGCCTCCCGCCCTTTCGAGTACCATCGCAGCACCGACTCCAGCGTCTCCGGCGCCACCGATGGGCGCAACTCCACCAGCAGCGCTTCGGACAAACTCAGAGGCTCGTCCTGCAGTGCCTGGATCAGGCGCAGGGCCTTGGATTCCACTCTCAGGTCGTGGTTGCCGGTGGTCAGAAGTTGCGCGGCGGTGGTGCCGTGCCGGATCATGGCCTCTATGAGGGTCCGCGTTCGAGCCGCGTGCCGCTTCCATGTGACCGGGAGCAGTTCCCGGGCGGCCCCGCCGCCGCCCGGCCGCGGAGTCGCCGACATCAGGTGGGCATGGCAATCGACAAAGCCCGGGACGACGACCCGGCCGGTGGCTTCAATCACTCTGGCGCCGCGCGCCGCCGCCAGGTTTTCGACCCGCCGATCCAACCTTAGATTAGCTCCGAAAATGGGAAATGCGTAAGATTTTTAACAACCGGGCCACCCAGGAAAAACGTCCGCTGAAATCTCTCGATCGAATATTCTCCAAGGCGGGATTTGCGTCGCGATCGGAAGCGCGGAGCTGGATTTCCGGCGGCCGTGTTCGCGTCAACGGTAAGTTGATCCGTAATCCGGACCACTGGGTGGACCTGGAGCGCGACCGCGTAACTCTGGACAATCGGCCTCTGCGTCCAGCCGCCAGGCGATATATCTTGCTTTACAAACCCAAAGGATATCTGACGACTTACCGCGATACCGAGGACCGGCCCACGGTTTACGATCTGGTAGCCGACGTCGGAGCGTGGCTGGCGCCGGTCGGACGTCTCGATCTGGATACCAGCGGATTGTTGTTAATGACCAACGATACCGGCTTTGCGGATAGGATCGCCGACCCCGAAAAGAAAGTCCCCAAGATCTACCGGGTAAAGGCCGCGACGCTGCTGTCCGACGGCCAACTGGAGCAACTGCGGCAAGGGGTTCCACTCAGTGACGGGCCCACCCGGCCGGCCGCAGTACGCCGCCTGCGCGACAGCGGCCGGCACACTCACCTTGAGCTGACCATCACCGAAGGGCGCAATCGCCAGGTGCGCAGAATGCTCGAAGCCGTCGACAGCAGAGTTTTGAAACTCGTTCGGATAGCCATCGGCCCGCTTCGGCTGGGCAGCCTGCCCATCGGCAAATGGCGCGATCTGACCGCGGAAGAGGTACGCCTGCTCGGTGGCTGACTTCTAGCTCTTTCCGTCTCCCCGTTACTTCGAGTACCACTTCAAGCTGACTGCCACCGAGCCCAGATAGCCGGTCTGAAAGTACGCGGCCTTGGTGGTGGTCTTGTAGTCGTAAAACTTGCCGCCCACACCCAGTTCCAGTTGACCCAGGATGCGATAATTAACGGAAGCGTCGGTGTCCGCCACCGCGAAGTGGTGCGGTATGAGGAAGCCCGCGCCGTTCGCTTCCACCCGCAAACGCGGTGTCACGTAATAGGATAGGCCCACTCCCAGGGCCGGCGAAACAAACCATTTCGTGCCGCTCGCCTGGAACGTAATCGCCTGTCCGCTGGAATTCTCCAGGGGATTGCCGGCCGAGTCGTACAGCGGTTGGGTGGGGGCATCGAAGCCGCTGCGGACCGTCACGTAGTGGATCTGGTAAAGCGTATGCACGCGAACCTTGCGGCTTTCCACCGGATAGGGCCATGTCAGGTACTCGAACGACAGCTTGACGTCGCGGAGTTGGTAATCGCTGGACATCAGCCAGCCGGAATTGTAGTTCGAGCCCCAGAGAGTCAGATCGCTGGCCGCCGTAAAATCGCCCGCCGAGCGGACTTCAAAGCCCGAAAGACGAAGGAAATTGTGCAGTCCGACCGCGATTCCGAATTCGGCGCCGATCGCGAACTTCGGCGTGCCTGCCATGGTGACCTTCGACAGGTTAGTGAAGTTCGATGCCTCGCCTTTGTTAAAGGTGGGCGCTTGCTGGGGAAGCCAGGCCGTGAATCCCACCCACCAGCCGGACTCGCCGGGAAGGCGCACGTCGGGATACTTGGGCAACTCCGGCGCCGCCTGCACGATCGGACCGCCCGGAGTTCCCGAAGGCTGCTGGGCGGCGGGCTGCTGCTGGGGCGGCGTCTGGGGCTCGCCCGCGCTGGAGGGATCAGCCGCCGCATCGGCTCCGGCGTCGACCTCGGCCTGATTGGGGCCGCTGCCGGGCGCGGAAGAAACCGTCTGCGGCGCCGCCTGCAATCCTCCCCCCCCGCCCCACCAGAGCAGCGAAACACAGAACATGCCGTTTGCCAGAATCTTCACGTACGCCTCGAAAGTTTTCAGAATGTGCGGCCCAGCCGGACTGGCGGCAGATCACCCGTGCATCTGTCCGTCCAAACCGTCCGCAGTGTGGTGCTGCTCTCCTATTTTGCCTCAAGCGGTGCGCTTCCCGCTTGCCTTTCAAGCGCGAAGATCCGTGGTGAGCCCGCACAGGTGTGCCGGCATGGGACGGGGATCGCAGCCGGGCGTTTGCCGCGTACCTCACGTGGAGCAGGCCTTTGGCCGACATTGCGCCGGCCTACAGTGCGATCTCGTCTTGTCGCCGGCGCCACGGGCCGGGCCGGCCTTCGATGAGCAGGTCCAGAAAGGCTTGGGCGGCAGGGTGGAGTTTCTTGCGGCGGCGATGGAGAATGCCGACGGGGCGCTTGAGCCCGGGGGCCTCTAGCGGCACTGCTACCAGGCGCCCCTGCTCGATTTCCGCCTGCATCGTGCGCGCCGGCAGAATACTCGCGCCGGAGCCCAGGGCCACGGCTTCCTTGATGGTCTGGATGTTGTCGAAGTGCATGGCGATGCGCACCTCGACGCCTTCGGCGCGCAGGAAGCGGTCCAGTTCCCTGCGGATGGTCAGGTCCTCATCGAAGGCGAC
>JBKQVG010000373.1:0-20203 GCA_052325345.1 Bryobacteraceae bacterium | reverse complement strand
CGCCGGTTGGGTCAGCCAATTTTCCTCAATGCCTGGGAAATGCCCGGCGACATCAGGAGTTCGGAGTCTCGGCGCCGCCGGCGGGGCGCGTGCGCCACGACCGCCGAGAGCCGATTTTCTTACGTCTCGTAACTAGTTTTAAATTGAGTCGATTCAAATTTTCTATTTGCGTTTGCATCGGTCTTGCCGCAAACTTTTTAGCGAAGCTTTGTTCGCTTCGAAACAGGATTTGCACATAGCCTGGTCCGCCAGATCCTGGTCCAACCTTTCACAACTAGGAGCGCAGCACATTGAGCTACTGCCTGAAGTGTTTCTGTGCGTGTATTTTTAGCGGACTGGCCACAATAGCGTTGGGCCAGGACACAGCCCCGGCAGGTCCGGCCACCACGCAGGCTCCGGCGGGCCAGGCCGCGGCCACGCCCGCCAGCCCGCCCGCCGCGCCGACAGCTCTTCCCACCCCCGCCATAACGGGACCGCTAGCGAACCTTCCCCCAGCCATCTTCGATGCCGGGCCCTTCGGCAAAATCGCGGTGAACGGCTTTTTAAGCGGCATCGGTCTGCTGCAGAACAACCACGTCCCGGGCGACGACACCAAGCAAGCGGCGCTGAGCAACGGGCAGATCTTTATTCAAAAGACCGATGGGTGGTTTCAGTTCTACCTGCAGGCGGGCGCTTACAATATTCCGGCTTTGGGCGTGCCGTACCTCGCCACCGATAAAACGATAACCAGCCTCTATGGCCCTCTGCCCGTCGCCTTTGTGAAACTGCAGGCGGCAAAGAACACCTCCATTCTGATCGGTTCGCTGCCCACGCTGATCGGCGCCGAGTACACATTTACGTTTGAAAACATGAACGTGGAGCGCGGCCTGTTGTGGAACCAGGAAAACGCCGTCAATCGCGGAATCCAAGTGAATCAGACGATGGGCAAAGTCACCGCCTCGCTGAGTTGGAACGACGGTTTCTATTCCAACCGCTACACGTGGCTGTCGGGTTCGGTGGCCTATGCCAACGGGCCCCATGCCTTGTCGTTCGTGGCGGGCGGAAACATGGGGCAGACGGTCTTTCAGACCTATGCCACGCCGGTACAAAACAATGGCAGCATTTATAACGTCATCTATACGTATACGAAGGGGTCCTGGATCGCTCAGCCGTACTTCCAATACAGCGACGTTCCGACCAACGCGAAGGTTGGCGTGGCGAAAGGCGCGTCGACCGCGGGCGGCGCGATCCTGCTGAGTTACGCTTTCAAACACGGCTTTTCGCTTCCCGTGCGCTGGGAATATATCGCGAGTTCGGGGAACGCCGCCCAGAACGCGGTGAATCTGATGTTCGGTCCAGGCAGCGAGGGCACGTCGTTCACCGTGACGCCTACCTTTCAACAGAAAGGGTTCTTCGCTCGCGGGGATGTCGCCTTTGTGCACGCGAGCAGCTTCGCGCCGGGTTTCGTCTTTGGTCCCAAGGGCACGAACGACAACCAGGTCCGGGTTGAAGGCGAAATCGGCTTCGTGTTTGGCGACAACATTCAGAAGAAACCGTGAACCGAGGATGAGTACAAGAGCACAAGTTGGGTAGAAGGCTTGCTCGCGCGCCTGGAGTAGCGCGGCTCGGGCCGAATCGCCGGGATGTCTCGGGAGCAATCGCAACAAGTTAGGAGATTACGTTGGCCGAACAAAACGATGCACCAAAAATGCAAGCAACGTTGGGCTTGACCGGCCTGACGGCGAACGCCATGGCGCTGATCGCGCCTGGAGCGTTCCTTTGGCTTACCTTCTTTATCCAGGCAACCGCGGGCAACACGACGCCCGCGATGTGGGCCGGGATTTTCCTGGCGCTGCTGCTGTGCCTGGCTACCGCCGTATCTTACGCCGAACTCGCGAAGTTGTATCCAGGCCCGGGAAGTTCCTACACCTTCGCCGAACAATCGTTTCTGAATCACGAGAAACACTGGAGGTACGCCCGGCTTGCGAAATTCATTATCGGCTGGGGCTCCCACCTGTACTACTGGATCTATCCGGGCGTGATGTGCGCGGTCATGGGGGTCTTGTGCGGCTACCTGGCGGGGACCATCTGGCCGAGCTTCATGAGCGCCTCGAATCCGGGTCCGGCGTTCATGGGACTTTGCGCCGTCCTGACGGCCGTGGTGGTTGGGTACATTGCCTACCGCGGCGTGTCCGGCTCGACGGCGGTGGCGGTGGCCATCAATGTCATCCAGATCTCGGCGTTGATCGTCTTTTCCGTGATGGCGATCGGGTACCGCGTGGACCATCCTCCGGGATCGGTGGCCTGGAACTACGACTCCACCTCAGGCAATGCCTACACCTATGAGTTCGCGACCGAGAAACAGAACGACGATAAGGGCCAGCCGCAGGATGTGGTGTCGCGCAACGCCGATGGCACTCCTAAAGCCAAGCTGGATGAGGCGGGGAAACCGGCGCCGTTCCGGATCAGCTATCCGTACGAGGACGACAAGCACAACTTTCTGAGCCACGGCAGCGCCGGGTCGGTGCTGGGTATGCACAATTTCGGGTGGATGTTCGTGCAGGCGACGATCGCCATTCTGATCCTGGTCGGATTCGAGTCCTGTACGGCGTTGGGCGGGGAGGCGAAGGACCCGAAGCGCCACATCCCGATCGCGGTGATCACGTCGCTGCTGATACAGGGGGCGTTCTGTTACCTGTTCGAGTACTTCGCGGCAATCTACTTTTTAAATAGCGGTTACAGCATGCAGAGCGCGACCGGCTCGGCCGCGCCCATCGGCGACATGATGATCGTGGTGGGCAACCAGATCTTCGGCGCGGGCCTCGGAAAAGTCTTCATGTTGATCCAGGCATTCACCGTGTTTCTGGCGATCATCGGGACGACGCTGTCCTGCATCAACACCGGAGCGCGGGTGACCTACGCCATGGGCAAGGACGAGGAAGTCCCGGAGCACTTCGGTTTTCTGCACGGCTCGAGGCTCACCCCGCACCGGGCCATCTGGACGCTGGTGGCGATCTCGGCGATCATCGGAATTATCGGAGTCTCGATCGCGTTTGGCGACGCCAGCGCGCCCAAGGATTCCGACATCCGGGCGTTGCCGCAGGGCTTCTTTTCCAGCTTCGGATATACCACGCACGACGGGATGGCGGCAATGCCCAATACGCTGCTGCTGATCACGCTGGCATCCAACTTCGGGACCTTCCTGCTATACATGTTGAGCAACGTGGTGTGCTGGGTGGGGTACGCCGGCAGTCACCCCAATTTTAGCTTCATCAAGCACCGGGCGATTCCGTTGTTTGGAATCCTGGCGAACCTGGCTTGCATGGTTTTCTACCTGATCGGGCCGTTCATGGGGTTCGGCACCCCGAAGGAGCCGCTACTGGCGCTAGGAGTGGCCGCGGTCTGGGCGATCTACGGCGCCGTCTATTTCGTAAGAAACAGCAAGGCTAAGGGGCGGACGACTTTGACGCCGCTAGGGGCGGAGGGCAGCCAGTAGAGTCCTTACGGACTGCCACGAAATAACCACTCCAATCACGAGACAACCGCTCCCTGGCGGTCGCAGCTCCGTTACATGTGACACGTGTTTCCATGTAGTTACAGAGCCACGACCGCAGGGAGCGGTTGCCGAATCGCCCATTCTCCCCCAAACGGTTAAGCACCCTCCGACCGCCCTTCGCCCGCAAAGGCCTCGCCCGGCTGTGGTATGGTGCAAGTGAGGACAGGGACAAGGCCAAGTCCTTGTAACCCCGAGCCGTGGGTGAACGTCGGATTGGTTGTATGGCAACCCTATCCGCGACATTGCCACTCGCTGGACTCGGCGGTAAAATCGCGGCGAAGCGACGAGTGGATTATCAGAACACCCCGGAAGGCGCCCTGGTTGCCAGAGCCCAGAGCGGCGATGAGAATGCGTTCCGGGAAATCGTGGAACGCTATCAAAGTAAAGTGTTTTCCATCATCCACGGAATCGTGCGGCAACGCAACGACGTGGAAGACATCGCCCAGCAAGTGTTCGCCAAGATTTATGTTTCCCTCAAGAGCTTCGACTTTCGCAGCTCGCTGATCACCTGGATCTACAAGATCACCGTCAACGAGTGTTTCGACTACCTGCGCAAGCGGAAAGTGCGCAAGCTGGTATATGAAAGCGACTTGAGCGAAGACGAGGTGCGGCGGGTGGAGAATAGCGAGCCGCAGGTCGGCCGGCAGGTACCGGCGGATGCCTCGCTCGCCAGCCGCGACTATGTTTTGAAGCTCCTCTCACGGGTTTCCGAAGAAGAGCGCATGTTATTGATGATGAAGGAAGTAGAAGGCTATTCGGTCGAGGAGTTGGCGGTCCGGACCGGTATGAATGAAAATACCATAAAGGTGAAGTTGTTCCGGGCCCGGCAAAAACTGGTCAAGGCGGCGCAGCGTTTGGATCGCGCTCCTGGGCTGGTGGTTTAGGATCCCCCAACGCGGGCGCGCTCTTCGGAGCACAAAGATCCGCGAGAGGGTAAGTGGTAACGTATTGAATTGCAAGGAAGAAACTATGCATGCGGTACTGTTGGACAGTCTTGAAGAGTACCTGGCGGGGACGCTGACCCCGGCCGCTCGTCAAACCTTTGAAACGCATTTGACCGGTTGTGAGTCCTGCCGCGAGGAAATGGACGGACTAAAAGACGTCTCCGGGTTGTTCGAGTCCCTGCGCAGCGACGAGACCTTTACCCCATCGCCCGCCTTCTATTCGAAGGTGATGGGGCAGGTGGAGGAGCGCCGGTCGATTCCGTCGTTCTCCAACCTGTTCAATCTGGATGTGGTGTTCGGCTGGCGGCTGGCGTATTCCTGCCTGTTGACCATCGCCGTTCTGGTTGGTTTTGTGGTCACGCGCGAAACCCGCTTTTCCAGCAGTCTTTCGCCCGAAGCGGTCATGGCCCAGCAAAACCTGCCGGTATTCGACAGCGGTACCGGCCGGGACAATATGCTGATCACGATGACCTCTTATGAGCAGTAGCCTATGAGCAGCGCCACGGCCGGACGGCTGGCGGCAGGTCGCCCTTGGTATCCGCGGCTGGCCGGCGCCCTCACCATTCTTCTGGTGTTCCTGTGCGGCGCCGCGCTCGGCGCGGTGGTCATGAACCTGGGCCACGCCCGGCTGCACCAGCCGGCTTTCGATACCCCGGCAGGCAAGGCTCTGTACTTCGACCGCCTGCAAAAAGAACTCAACCTGACACCCGCCCAGTCGGAACAGATGCAGTCCATCCTGAACGACTTCTGGCAATATTACCGCACCGTATTGAGCGACAGCCGGGCCCGCTTGGAGCAAATTCTCACCCCCGAGCAGCGCGTCAAGTTCGAGCACATATTGCAGGAAGCCCAGCGCCAGTAAACCGCGCGGCGGTTGGCCGGGCAACGCCAATCCGTCAGCGGCGGGGCGCAATCGCCAGCCCGGCCGCGCTCAAGATTCCGCTCTTGTCGGCTACTTGCGCCTCGATGATCGGCAAATCGCGGCCCAGCAAGGTGCGGGAGCGGGTCCAAACCAACTGCCGCAAGTCGTCGAGAAAATCGGCGGCCGCATCGGCTGCCTGGCCGCCCAGAATCACTACTTCGGGGTCGAAGAGATGCGCCAGGCTGACAATCGCCGGCGCCAGGCGGTGGATCGCGCCGGTTACGATTGCCCGCGCGACCTCGTCGCCCTCCACCGCGGCCTGAAATACGGTGCGGCAAGTGGCCAGTTGCGGTTGTCCGCGAAACAGTTGGGTCAGCACGGAACTGCAGCCCCGGTGGACGGCGGACCAGGCGGCGGCTTCAATGGCGCGGGCCGAAAACACGGTCTCCAGACAGCCGCGATTGCCGCAGGAGCAAACCGCGCCATCGGGCTCGACCGTCAGATGCCCCAGTTGACCGGCCACTCCGGAATGCCCGCGCAACATGCGGCCGCCCGAGAGCACGGCGCCGCCCACTCCCGCCCCCAGGGTCAGCATTACCGCATCCTGAAGGCCCTGCGCGGCGCCCCATACCGCCTCGCCCGCCAGGGCCACGCGGGCATCGTTATCGGCGAACACCGGCACATCGAGCGGCATTCCCACCAGGTCGGACAGCGCCATGCCTTGCAGGAAGTGAAG
This sequence comes from Bryobacteraceae bacterium, assembly GCA_052325345.1. Taxonomy (GTDB): domain Bacteria; phylum Acidobacteriota; class Terriglobia; order Bryobacterales; family Bryobacteraceae; genus JBEKYD01. Next base: position 14,126 of record JBKQVG010000373.1, on the reverse strand, counting down.
CGCTCCCGGCAGAATCTCGACCCGCGTCGATTCGGGATCGATCTTGCCCTTACAACTCACCCCGACCGCGCCCGGCTGTCCGGAAACGCCGATCAACCAGTCCAGGGCATCGTGGAGGACGCCCGAAAAGCTCTCCAATTCATTGGGCGTCGAAACCGAGCGCGACGCCAGGATCGCCCCCTTCTCATCCACCATGCCCGCCCGCATCTGGGCACTACCGATGTCAATTCCGAGTACCAACATGGCCAACCCCTTCCCTACCCGGCCAGAACGCTCCACCCTCCGTCCACGTTCACCACCTGGCCGGTAATCGACCCGGCCGCTTCGCCCAGCAGGTACAGCGCCGTCCGTGCCACATCTTCGGCCTCGACCAGGCCCGCTGTCAACTGCTGCCTGCCGCGCACGATTTCCGCCAGCTTGGGGTCAGCCATGGCGCTCTCGCCGGCCGGCGTTCGAACCATTCCCGGCGCTACGCAGTTCACGCTGATGCCATGCGGCGCGTAATACGCCGCCATCGAGCGGCTCATGGCCAGCAGCGCGCCTTTGGCCGCCGCGTAGGCGTGGGTGGCGAACTCGCGCGGTTCGGGCGCGAAGGCCAGCACGCTCGAAATCAGGACGATCGAGCCGCGCAAGCCGGACGCCGCCGCCTCCTGCTGCAACATGCGGCCGATCGCGGCGCGCGACAAGTGAAACGCCGCCGTCAGGTTCTGTGCCAGCGCCAACTCCCAGCCCTCGTCGGAGCACTCGTGTACGGGGCCGTCGCCGTAGCGGCGGCCGCCCGCCCCGGCGGCTTGCAGCAGCGCGTCGACTCTTCCGAACCGTCCCAGACATTGCGAAACCACCGACTCCGCCGCCCCGGGCCGCGTCAGCTCCCCGGCCCAGCATTCGGCTCCGGTTTCCTGGGCCAGTTCCCAGCCGGCGCCCCCGTCCGCGGTGGCAATCAACACCCGCGCGCCCCGCTCGGCCGCCATGCGAGCGGCCGCCGCGCCGATTCCGGTTGACCCGGTCACGATCAATACTTTTCCATTCACGCTGCTTCTATAGGGTATCGAATTCTATCTCGCCGGCAGGCGCAAAGTGAGCGGAGGGTTCTGGCCTTCGACGGTTCGCAGCGGCGTGGGCCTGGGGCGCCTGATGGGATGGGAATACTGCCAGGGAACGGTCCCGCTGGATTCGCGTAGGCCCGGATGTGGTTGCGCCCCCGGCAGAGCCCTTCCGCTTCAGCCCGGCGGGATCACCCGGCGCGGAGTTCACGTCATCTATTTAGCCGGAACGCTTGACGCTATGCTGGACAGTCAGCTCCGTTGCCACTCTTTGCGGAGTTCCACCCGCCGAGGAGCGTTCATGTTGAGCAGGCGAACCGTCGCGCGACCTGTGGGCGTCAGCCCAAGAATCTTTCCACCTCGAGCAACAAAGTGATCGGTCCAGATGTCTCGACGCGGGCTGAACAATGCCACCACGGTCCGCGTGTCGGGATCGATACTCGCGAGGTTCGGCCCTTTGTACGCGTTGCAGCGGTCACAGGCAAGCGCCAAGCCGCTGGGATCGTCTGTGCCGCCGTGCTGCCTCGATACGATGTGTTCGACATGGAACGGAATGAGAGATGCCGCCGCCTGAGGAATCCGGCAATATTCACAGGCGTCACCGGCACGCCGTCGAACAACCTCCCGCAAACTTGGATCCATGTTAAGCGGACTGTTTGGCGAGGAAGCGGCGCGCCTTTGCCTGCATGATTGAAATCAGATCGACGGCCTCAACGAAGTCCTCATACTCGGCTTCTTCCGCCGGCGCGAGCGTGCCGCTATTTGCCTTCCGCCGCAACTCGTCGATGTGGGCTTCCAATTCCGCGTCAGCGCGGAGTTCGAGGAGAACCGAAGCTATCCTCGGGGTGAAAGCCTCGGTCAGCGGTTCCAGCAAGCGGTCAAGATAGCTCACGGTAGCCATGGACGTATTATACGCTTCTCTGTGTGGCACGAACCGGCACGGAACGAGGACGAACCGGTAACAGAAATGTTGAAGCGCTCACGCCGCCTTGGATAGGGGCAGGCAAATATTGCGGATGTCCTGAATCAGGCTGTCCAGGCGACCCAGATCGAAGGCACGGTAGACGTAGTGCGGGAAGAATTTGTCATCGAGGAGGTTCGCGGTAGCGGTCCGATACTGCTGCAGCTCGTCGGCAGCTTGTAAGGCCAGCCGGGCATGTTCGGGGCGGCGCGTCAGAGTGGCCTGTTTCGCGCGGAAGCAGCCGATCGCGCACAGCCGGGTTCCTCGTACATATTCGCGGTAAAGGGAAAGAGCCGTTTCGAGGTGCGCCTTGAACTCAGCCGGGAGCGGAAGCGAAGCGGCATTCAGCATACCGGGGAGTTTCTGAACTTCCGCCAACGCCGCATCCTTCTCCGCAACGATGGCTGCGATGTTTTCTTCGGTGGGTTCGACGCGCTTGTTCGCTCCCGGTTCCCAGTCCTCACGGCCGTGATGGACGGTGGCCAGAAAGAAGGCGTTGTCCACGCTGTCGAAGAACAGCCCATTGACGTTGAAGACAAAACCTCTGACGTAATAGGTCTTTTCCATCACGGCCCACGATGCTCTCATGAAGTCTCTTAGGCGCGCGAGGTGGGCGGACGGGATGGGAACAGGGGCGGGCTCCAGAGACTCGGGGACCAGCGGATCGAACAGGCCGATCTTCAGCCACGCGCGGTAGGGATCGTCGATGTTTTGCGCCGTGCGCTGGCTTAGCATGGCTCCGGCAACCAGGTTGACGAGGTTGAAGCAGTTGAAGACGCTTTGGTCGGTCATCGACTCCAGATCGGTTCGGAACCACGCGCCGGTAGCTCCATTGGCGCGAGCGTAAGCGAGACGCCGCTGCATATCTTCGACGACGCTGCAAGGGAAAAGCCCGCAGCCATAGAACTGTCCCCAGCAATCGAACTCGATCCATTGCGGGCTGCCGCCAACGTGGCCGATCCGCGGGTTGTTTGGAAAGGTGGGATAGAAGTCGTGAGGCGTGTTCTTGAGGGCGGCCACAATGTTGGGCGATACGCGATTACACGCATTCATCACCAGATCCTGATCCGCCTTGGTGTATGCGAAGTCGCGCACCACAAGCGTTTTCCCCTGACTGTGAATGGGCTCGTACATGGAGCGTATCAGGTTGGTATACCAATCGAGGGGAGTGGTGGTCGAGCAGCTCTCGCACAAGCAAGTACGCATGGCGATGGAGATCTTGCTCTCCATGGTTCCCGGGCTGACAATCACGCCGTCGAGGTCGGGAATAATCTGGAAAAGCTCCGTATACTTGGTCCGCAGGAACTCCCACCAGAACGGGTCGGTGGGACAGATCGTGCCCTTTGCGCCGATGATCTCAGGATGGAGCTCGGGAAGCCCCTCCGGATACCAGATTTCGCAAACCTCGACGAAGAACTTGATCCGGCGTTTCTTCGCTTCCGATGCCACAGTTCTCAGGTACTGGCGAGCGGTGGCGAGAAACACGGCGCGATCGTGAGCGCCTTGAATCGCGCGCCGGGCGGCGCGGACATCCGCCGGAAAGTATTTGTCCGGCCAGACCACCGCGTCCTGAATATCGTCCTGGTGAAAGATCAGCGTGTTGAGGTTCAGTTGCTCCATCAATGCAAACGCCGACGAGACCGACTTCCATTCCCACATTCTGCGGCTATGGATCTCGAGGCCGCGAACTGCAAATTCGGGTTTGTCCCACACGGTCTGGACGTCACGTGCGGCAGGCTGCGCTGCGGCAAGCGCGGCGAGTGGAGATGCGGTAAGCGCGGACGTGGAGGCGGCGCCTTCCAGGAATTGTCTGCGATTCATAAGAATGCCTTCCCCATTTTAGCCGAAGTTCGTTGAGCCGGCTCCCACAACAGGTCCAACTCCGGCGCTTCTTGACTGGGTGCGTGGTCAGGCAGGGCGGCTGCTTGCTATGACCAGAACGGCGGACGTTGTCGATGCCGTTGTGGTGACGGCCGCCACTGCTGTCGCTTCCGAATCCGCCGCCGAGGGAGCGGGAGCCTGAGCGTTAATCGAAAGGGCTATTCGTGGCGGGTCAGGAGGGTTTTATAGAGGTTCCACAGACGCTTGAAATCGAGGCCCAGCATGACGGTGACGGGGGTGGCGTCGGGGGCTACGCGGCGGTCGAGCGGCGCGGTGGCGCCATAGAACTTTCCCCAGGCGGTGATCACATCCAGGGGCTGGGTTTCCGAGCGGGTCACGATCGCGGGGTCGATGAGGTAAGCGGCAGGCAAAGAGTCCCACAGGTAGGTGACGCCGTCGGGGTGGTGATAGAAGCCCGGATAGCGGTTGCCGAAATCTTCGGCGAACAGCTCGGTGATGGGCGTGCGCACGGCGGCGATGTCGTCGAATTGGGCTTTGCGAAGGGGCGCCGTATTGCAAATATCCAGACCGAACATTATCTTTTGAGGAATGCGCGACCGCAGCACGATGCGCGCCGCTTCCGGGTCGAACCAGAAATTGAATTCGGCCAGCGGGGTGGCGTTGCCGGGCACGTGCAAGTTGCCGCCCATGAAGACGATGCGTTTGATCTTGGTTTCGATTTCCGGCCTCATCCGCAGCGCCAGGGCGATATTGGTCATCGGCCCCAGCGCCAGGATGGTCGCGGCGCCCGGGCGGCGCTCGATTTCGGTAATGAGGAATTCGACGGCGGCTTCGTGGCGCGGTTTGCGCCCGGTCAGTTTGCAGCCGGGAGCGGGCTTGACGGTGGCGGCATCCTGGGCGAAAGCGCCCACGTATTCGAGCGAGCCCCAGCGGCGCTCATATTCGCGCGCCATGGCGGCCGTGTGCGCCAGCGGTTCCTGGGCGCCGGTCAGGACCGGCACGGCGGGACGCTTGAGCAGGTCGAGAATGTGAAGCATGTATTCGGCGCCCTGCGCCGGCCACACGTTGCCGGGCACGATGGTGACACCTTCCACGGTGACTTCGCCGGGACTGCGCAGCAGCATCACCAGCGCGGCGCCGTCGTCGCCGAACAATCCCGAATCGGTGTCGAACAGCACGGCCTCGCGCTCCGCGGCCATGAGCAGCAGGGGCAGAACCAAAAGACCCGCGAGCAGACGAAGCATGCTTCCCAAATTCTAGCGCGCCGCGTGGGGGGGGCGCGGCAGTCGCCGAAAGGGCAAAAACCGTTTTAGCCACAGATAAACACAGATGAACACAGATAAAAACCAGTGTTTGCGTTTATCCGCGTTCATCTGTGTTCATCTGTGGCTAAATTCTTTGCTCGCTGGATGCGACTCCCGGCACCATGAAAACTCGGGTCCGAATGCGCGATAGAATTTGAGTTCATGCGAAAACTTCGATTCGGCGTACTGGGCGTGGCGCGGATTGCGACCATGAAAGTGATTCCCGCCATGCAACGCGGCGCCATGACCGAGATCGCCGCCATCGCTTCCCGGGACGGGGCCAAGGCGGCCGAGGCAGCCCGCGAGCTCGGCATCGCGAAGGCATATGCCAGCTACGAGGAGCTGCTGGCGGATCCGGAAATCGACGCGGTTTACAACCCGCTGCCCAACCATTTGCACGTGCCCTGGTCGATTCGGGCGGCCGAAGCGGGCAAGCACGTGCTGTGCGAAAAGCCGATCGGCATGAGCGCGGCCGAAGCGCGCGAGTTGATCGCCGCCCGCGACCGCACCGGCGTGACCATGGGCGAAGCGTTCATGGTGAACACCCACCCGCAATGGGTGCGGGTGGTGGAAATGGTTCGCGGGGGCGACATCGGACCGCTGCGCGCCGCGGTGTGCTCCTACGGTTATTTCAAGCTCGACCGCGGCAACATCCGCAATATTCGGGAATACGGCGGGGGCGGCTTGATGGACGTGGGCTGCTACCCGATCCACGTCTCGCGGCTGGTATTCGGCGAGGAGCCGCGGCGGGTGGCCGCGGCCATCGTGCGCGACGCCGATTTCGGCACCGACATTCTGACTTCGGCCATTCTCGAATACCCCTCCGGCCATTGCATCTTCACCTGCTCGACGCAGGTGGTGGGGAACCAGTCCATGCAGTTTCTGGGAACCAAGGGGAAAATCGAGCTGGAGATTCCCTTCAATGCCGTGCCCGACGACGTGTCGCGCATCCGCATCGACGACGGCAGCGACGTGAAAGGCGGCGGCATTCGGGTGGAGGAATTCGCGCCGGCCGATCAATACACGCTGCAGGGCGATCTGTTTGCGCGGGCCGTCTACGAGCACACCGCGCCGCCGGTGCCGCTGGAAGATTCGGTGCGCAACATGGCCGCGATCGAGGCGGTATTTCGCGCCGGCGCGACCGGCCGGTGGGAAGAGCCGCGTGCCTAGGGGGCGCGGCAGACGGAAAACAAATGTTAGCCACAGATGAACACAGATGAACGCAGATAAACCCCTCGATTTCTTATCCGTGTTTATCTGTGTTCCTCTGTGGCCATATTTCTTCGGCTCAGTAGCGGCTGGTGCGGTTCGGAGTGGAGTTTGACGATGCCGACGCCCTGGCCGGCGCTGGAAAAAGCCCGCGAATTCCGGGCCATCGTGGCCGAGGCCAAGCGCCGCATCGGAAATGCCGTGGAGTGGTATCCCTACGACACGCTTTCCGCCCTGGCGCATTTCGACCGGCTGCTGGGCGCGCAGAACCGCCATCTGCTGGAGCCGAGGGAGGGCGCGCGGCGGGTGCTCGACCTGGGGTGCGGCGACGGCGAAATGTCGTTGTTCCTCGAGTGGCTGGGTTTCGAGGTGGTGGCCGCCGACCACCCCCGTTACAACCACAACGGCATGCGCGGGGTACGGGCGTTGCGCGAAGCGCTCGGCTCGCGCATGGAAATTCACGAAATCGATCTCGACGCGCTGGCGTTTCCTCACGGGAGCTACGACCTGATGATTCTGCTCGGCGTGCTGTACCATTTGCGCAATCCCTTCTACGTGCTGGAGCAAATGGCGCGGCACGGCACGCGCTGCCTGCTGAGCACGCGGGTGGCAAGCCGGCTGCCGGGCGGCAAATCGCTCCCCAAGGACGCCGCCTGGGCTTATTTGCTGGACGAAAACGAAATCGCCGGCGACGACAGCAACTATTTCGTTTTTTCCGATGCCGCCCTACGCTTGCTCTTGAAACGGACGCACTGGCGGGTGCTGGATTACCTGAACACCGGCGCCACCGGCAACAGCGAACCGGTGCGCCTCGATCGCGACGAGCGGGTATTCTGCCTGATCCAAAGCGAGCACGACCGGCTGGCGGACCTGGAACTTGGCGAGGGCTGGTATCCGCGGGAGGAGACCGGCTGGCGCTGGACCAGGCGGAACTTTTCGGCCACGGCGCCGGCGCCGCGTTCCGGGGGGCCGCTCGAGCTGGCGATGGAAGTCTATGTGTCCGATGAGCTGCTGCGCCGGCAGGAACCGTTCCAACTCGGCATCGCAGTCAACGGCACGCCCCTGGCTCCCGCCGTTTTCACTCATGCCGGCGTCCAGAGTTTCCAGCGCGAATTGCCCTCCATCCGGGACCGCACGCTGCGCCTGGACTGCGCCACTAACGCGTGCCTGGCTCCGGACGCCTCCGACCCACGGGAACGCGGCATCGTGGTTTCGAGCGTGAGGGTGACGGGACGCTAGCCATCGAAGCGCAATGCCCCGCACGCGCAACGAATAGGCCATGGTGGTCCCTTATTTCATCGTGATGGCCAAGCGCCTGCCACTACTGGTTACCCCACCGGCACTTGATCGACAATCTGGATTCCGAAGCCTTCCAGGGCGACGATGCGGCGGGGGTGGTTGGTGAGGAGGCGGATGGTGTGGAGGCCCAGGTCGGAGAGGATTTGGGCGCCGATGCCGTGTTCGTGCTGCAAGAGGCGCTGGCCCTCGGCGCCCTGGTAATGGCGGAACTCGCGATTATGGGAGACGAGGCGCGCGGGGGGGCCGTCTTGCGGGTCGAGCCGGAATCCGGGGCCGCTTTCGTGCATGTAAACCAGCACGCCGCGATTTTCGGCCGCGATCCGCCGCAGGGATTCGCGCACCAGGCGCTGGCAATCGCAGCCGGTCGAGCCGAAGACATCGCCGTAAAGGCAGCGGGCGTGCATGCGGACGAGGACGTTTTCGGCTCCCGCGACTTCACCGCGGACCAGCGCCAGGTGGTATTCGGGGTTCAGCTCGCTGGTGTAGGCGATGGCGTGGAAGGGGCCGAATTCGGTATCGAGCGAGCCCTCGCCGGCGCGGCGCAGGAAGCGTTCCGTCTTCATGCGGTAGCGAATCAACTCGGCCACCGACAGCATCTTCAAGTTATGGCGGGCGCAGAAGGACTCCAGTTGGGGAACGCGCGCCATGGTGCCGTCGTCGTTCATGATCTCGCAGATCACGCCGGAACAGTCGAGTCCGGCCATGCGCGCCAGGTCGACCGAGGCTTCGGTTTGTCCGGCGCGCACCAGCACGCCGCCTTCGCGGGCGCGGAGGGGGAAGACATGGCCGGGGCGGGCGAGGTCCTCGGGGCGGCAATCGGGGGCAATGGCTTTGCGAATGGTGAGGGTGCGGTCGGCAGCGGAGATGCCGGTGGTCACGCCCGCCCGGGCGTCGATGGATTCGCAGAAGGCGGTACCGAAATTCGAGGTGTTGCGTTCGCTCATCGGGGGCAGGCGGAGGGCATCGCAGCGCTCGGCGGTAAGCGGCAGACAGATCAGGCCGCGGCCGTGGGTGGCCATGAAATTGACGATCTCGGGGGTGACTTTTTCGGCGGCGATAGTGAGGTCGCCTTCGTTTTCCCGGTCTTCGTCGTCCACCACCACCAGGATCCGCCCGGCACGGATTTCCTCGAGGGCTTCGGGCACTGAGACAAAGGGCATTGGTCTCATTGTAGTAGCGATCAGCGGTTAGCGGTCAGTGGGAGTGCGACATGCAAGTGATAGATTCTTAGGAATGCGGGCGAATCGAGGAAATCCGAGCGTAGTAGTACGGCAGGCCGAGCCGCGACCGCAAGGGAGCGGTGTTTGAGGTATTTCATCACGTTCGCCTGCTACGGCGCGCGCCTACACGGCGACGAATCGGGATCGGTGGATCGGCGTCACAATCTGGTTGGCAGCCGGCGGTTGGAGCCCGATTCACAACGCGTCATGGCGGAACGTCGAGAAATGCTCCAGGAACCCTATGTGCTCGACGAAGCGGGCCGGGCATCAGTACTGGCGGCGATCCGGGGACACTGCGCGCACCGCGGTTGGAATCTGCTGGCTGCGCACGTAAGATCCAACCATGTGCACGCCGTTGTGGAGGCCGAGACTCGACCCGAGAGAATCATGAACGAGTTCAAGGCGTACGCCAGCCGCGCGCTGAACCGGGTGGCAAGCGACGGGCCCGATCGGAAACGCTGGGCGCGGCATGGGAGCACGCGTTGGCTGTGGAAGGACGAGGATGTCAGGCAGGCTCTTCGGTACGTAATCGACGAGCAGGGCGAGGCCATGGCGCTGTTCGTCGCTGAAGATCTTTGACGCGACCACGACTATCCGCTCCCTTGCGGTCGCGGCTCGGTATCGGACGTTCGTCTCCACTTTTATGTCGCCCTCGCCGTCAGCCGTCAGCTTTCAGGCACCGCGGGCGCCGCGGCTCAGGAGCTGACGGCCGATCGCTGAGAGCTTCCGATTTGCGTTATCGTAGCGGTCAGATGGGAGATGCCTACATCCGGGTTTGCAACCTGGAAAAGTCGTATCGTTCGGGCGACACCTTGCTTACCATTTTTTCCGGGCTGAACCTGGAAGTGGAGCGCGGGGAGATGCTGGCGTTGGTGGGGGAATCCGGGGCCGGGAAGAGCACGCTGTTGCACCTGCTGGGCGGTCTGGACAGCCCTTCCGACGGTACGATATACTACGGAGGAAGAGAGATATCAGGGCTCGCTGAAGCCGGCCGGGCAGATTTCCGCAACCGTGAAATTGGATTTGTGTGGCAGATTCACTATCTCCTGCCGGAGTTTTCGGCGGTTGAGAACGTGATGATGCCTCTGTTGATTCGAGGCGTGCCGCGAGTGGAGGCCGCGCGCGAATCGCTGGCAAGATTGGATGAGATCGGGCTCGGCGCGCGGGCGTCTCACCGCGCCGGCGAATTATCGGGAGGCGAACAACAGCGCGTGGTGCTGGCGCGCGCCTTGGTGGGCAAGCCTTCCGTGCTGCTTGCCGACGAGCCTACCGGGAACCTGGACTTTCGGACCGGTGAGATGATTTTCGAATTGCTGGAAAGCCTGCACCGCTCGCACCACCTCACGTCGATCCTCGTCACGCACAATCTTGGGTTTGCCCGGAGGTGCAGCCGGCTTTTGAGCCTGGAAAACGGGGTACTGGTTCCGGACCGCGCAAACAGTACGCATCCGGGAGGCGGACCGGAGTATCTTTAGAGTTTAGGGGGGCGTCACAAATCTATGTTTGAGCGATACACGGAGAAGGCGCGTCGGGTAATCTTCTTCGCCCGCTATGAAGCCAGCCAGTTTGGCAGTCCCTATATCGAGACTGAGCACCTGCTGTTGGGCCTGCTGCGCGAGGACAAGGCGCTGGCCAACCGGTTTCTCCGTTCTCACGCCGCGGTGGAATCGATCCGCAAGCAGATCGAAGGCCATACCACGATTCGGGAAAAGGTTTCCACTTCGGTCGACCTGCCGCTGAGCCACGAATGCAAGCGGGTGCTGGCTTACGGGGCGGAGGAAGCCGAGCGACTGAACCACAAGCACATCGGCACCGAGCACCTGCTGCTGGGGCTGTTACGGGAAGAGAAGTGCTTTGCCGCCGAGATTCTGCACGAGCGCGGCCTGCGGCTTTCCACGATTCGCGAGGAACTGGCGCGTTCGCAGAGCGAGAAAGTGGCTTCGGCGCGTCCCAAGGAAAGCTCCCTGCTGGCCGAGTTCAGCCGCGACCTCACCCAGGCGGCCATGGACAGCACGCTGGACCCGTTGATCGGGCGCGACTACGAGCTGGAGCGGGTGGTGCAGATCCTTTGCCGCCGCACCAAGAACAACCCGGTGCTGATCGGCGAGCCGGGGGTGGGCAAAACCGCCATTGTGGAAGGCCTGGCGCAGCGCATCGCCGAGGGCGACGTGCCTTCTTTCCTGGCCGATAAGCGGATTCTGGCGCTCGACCTGTCGCTGATCGTGGCGGGCACCAAGTATCGCGGGCAGTTCGAAGAGCGGCTCAAAACCATCATGAAGGAGTTGATGGAGAACCAGAACGCCATCATCTTCATCGACGAGCTGCACACGCTGGTGGGCGCGGGATCGGCGGAAGGGTCGCTCGACGCGGCCAACATTCTGAAACCGGCGCTTTCGCGCGGCGAAATCCAGTGCATCGGCGCCACCACCCCGAGCGAATTCCGCAAGTCCATCGAAAAAGACCGGTCGCTGGAGCGCCGTTTCCAGGCGGTGAAGGTGCCGCCGCCATCGGAGACCGACGCGGTGAAAATCCTGTTCGGTATCAAGGACCGTTACGAGAAGTTCCACGCCGTGGCGTACACCGATGAAGCCATCGAAACCGCGGTCTACACTTCCAGCCGCTATATTCCCGACCGTTTCTTGCCCGACAAGGCGATCGACCTGATCGACGAAGCCGGGGCGCGGGTGAAGCTGCGGCAGACCACCCTGCCGGCCGAACTGGCCGATATCCAGAAGCGCATCAAGTTCATCGTGCACCGCATGGAAAACGCCATCGCCAACCACGAGTTCGAGAAGGCGCGATTCTACTCCGACGAGGAACGCAAAGAGCGCGAGAACATGCGCCAGTTGCGGGAGAAGTACAACCTGGACGATTCTTCGACCGGGTGCGTGACCAAAGACGACATTGAAGACGTAGTGGCGCGCTGGACCGGCGTACCCATGACCTCCATCAAGGAGGAAGAGATCACCAAGCTGCTGCGCATTGAAGAGGAGCTGCACAAGCGCGTGATCAGCCAGGAAAAAGCCATTTCCGCGCTGGCCCGCGCCATTCGCCGCTCGCGCGCCGGTTTGAAGGCCAGCAACCGGCCGGCCGGCTCGTTCCTGTTCCTGGGTCCGACCGGCGTGGGTAAGACGGAGGTCGCCCGCGCGCTCGCCAGCTTCCTGTTCGGCAGCGAAAAGAGCCTGGTGCGCTTCGACATGTCCGAGTACATGGAAAAGCACTCGGTTTCGAAGCTGATCGGCTCGCCCCCGGGATACGTGGGCTACGAAGAGGGCGGCCAATTGACCGAGCGGGTGAAGCGCAATCCGTATTCGATCATCCTGCTGGATGAAATCGAAAAGGCGCACCCGGACATTTACAACATCCTGCTGCAGGTGTTCGAAGACGGCCAGTTGACCGACGGTCTGGGCAACCAGGTGGACTTCAAGAACACCATCATCATCATGACCTCGAACCTGGGCGCGCGGTTCCTCGAGAAGCGCGGCCACCTGGGCTTCTCGGCGCCCATGGGCGAGGGCATCCCCTCGAAGATCGAGGATATGGTGCGCGGCGAAGTGAAGCGCCTGTTCAATCCCGAATTTCTGAACCGCCTGGACGATATCATCCTGTTCACTTCGCTCACCGACGACGACCTGCTGAAGATCATCGACCTGATGGTGAACCAGATCAATCAGAATCTGGAAGCCAAACAGCTCAAGATCAAGCTGACGCCGGACGCCTCCAAATACCTGCTGGAGAAGACCTGCGGGGATCGCAGCTACGGCGCGCGTCCGCTGCGCAGGGCTTTGCAGAAGTTCATCGAGGACCCGCTTTCGGAAGCCTTGATCCAGGGCAACCTGCCGCGTCCCGCGGAGCTGGAAGTTTACCTGGGCGACAGCGGTATTTACTATCGCGCGCTGAATGCCGAGCCGCAGCCTGTAGCGGCGGGGGATGCGCCGGCGGAGAAGGAAAAAGAGCCGGTGGGCGTTCCACTATATACGTTCTAGGTACGGGTCGGATCCGGCCGGACTTGGGGCCGTGCGCCTAGGGAGGGCAGATCTGGTCGTCGCTCTACGCCAAGCATTGGGGCTTACTGGTATGGGGATTCGATATCTCGTGCTCGCGGTGTTCTGCTTCGGCTTAGCTCATGCCGCGAGCCGACGAGATGCGTTCTCTAATTCGGCCGTACGCCTGTCATACAGCATCGGCCAAAAAAACTCGACTGGAACCGGTTTCATTTTCCTCAGGCCCGATGACCCGTCCACGGCGGAGGGGCCTGGACCCGTGTCCGGCAAGGCGTTTCTGGTAACAAACAAGCACGTACTGCCTCCCGAGGGCGCACCGTGCAACCTCGCGATCCGCGTTACGACGGGCTCCGGAGTGGTGCTGAGCATCAAGATGCTCGATATTCCTATTGTCGGCCCTGACGGCAGGTATCTGAAGAATGTCCGGCTGCATTCAAAAAACGACGTAGCCGCAGTCGAGGTTACCGATATAGTAGTACGCGGCGGCATGAGAACCGACGTCGGCCTGGTACCGACAACCCTACTGGGCACGACGGACAGACTAAGGAAGTCAAATGTCGCGCTAGTAGGGGATGAAATCTACATTTTGGGGTATCCCGCTGGCTTGTTCGACGACCGGAATGCCGATCCCATATGGCGAATCGGGATAATATCAACCAGCCCATTGCTAGGATACGCGTTTCCCGAACCGCTGCAAAGGATGTTCGGCCTGCCGTCATTTGTCAATGGCTTTCTGATCGATGCGCAGGTCTATCCCGGTTCGAGTGGTAGCGTCGTCGTCTGCAAGCCGCAGCTATCCACGTTTGACAATCCCGGCACCGTCAGCGCAGGTGGACCTGGAACAATCCCTTACGTCCTAGGATAGTCTCGGATTCAATTCCCATAATAGATTCGAATCTGCGTCTGATGACACGTATGGGGCTCGGAATTGTGCAGTCTGCAGACACGATTAATGAAACGATCGAGTCATTCCTCCTTCCGGGTAAATAGGTAGACGTTAGACTGGCTCCGACCTCGCGACCTGTCCAATTTGAAAATGCGTATCGCCGCAGGTGCCGCTCCTCGCGGCGAGGTGGCGCGCAGTTCACGAGACGCGCGTTCAGCCGGGAATTCCTGAATCTTCTCCACGATATCCATACCACTGACCGACGACGATCTATTTGAGGATGACCGGCCTGAGTTCCTGAAGAATAGCGCGGTAATCAATAAGAACAAGACCGCACGCGACTAGCCCTCTCAGGGAT
>JBKQVG010000372.1:0-2574 GCA_052325345.1 Bryobacteraceae bacterium | reverse complement strand
CGAAAGTAGCCGGTCACGTGGCCCGAAACCCGGCCGCGAGTGAAAGACGAGGCGATGGCCCCGGAATCCGCCGGCCGCCGCAGCAGCTCCAGTCCCACCGCAAACGGCGCCGGCGCCAGGCTGCTGGTTCCGTTCAACGCCAGAATCCGGGTGGCCAGGCGGGTATAGTTGCCGGTGACGAACAGCCATCGCGCCGGCCGGTACTCCGCCCGCATCTCCGCGCCCTGCGCCTCGGAATTGGCGATGTTGTCGGACTCGTAATGGCTCAGCACCGAAAGCGATCCGCCCAGGATCACGATCAGGTCGTAGTAGCGGTTATAGAAATAGGTCCCGCCCACCACCAGCTTGTCGCCGAAAAGTTTCTGCTCGATACCGGCTTCGAAGCTGCGCGTGCGTTCGGGCTTCAGCGCGGGGTTATCGGTGAACGCCATGTCGTACACGCCGGGCGGGCGCAGGCCGGTGCCGAAGGATGCGTGCAGGCGCGTTCCGCCGCGCGCGTAGGCGGCGGAAACTTTGGGGTCGGCCGCATTCACCGTCTGCGCCGCAAAGAACGGCCGCGAATAACCGTCGGCCGGGATAGCGCCGGTGCGCACGAATTCGCCGCGCACGCCGGCGTCGAAGAAAAAGTGGCCGCCAAGCTGGAAGCGGTTCTCCCAATACACGGCGGTATCGTTGCGGCGGATGGGAAAGGTATCGGAAGCGGCGTCGACCACATAGGTATTCCGGACTTCCTCCAGCGTCTCGCTCGTCCCCACGGCCATGGTGTAGTGGCGCGTGACGCTGACAACGGTGCGTTCCTCGCCCCGACCCCGCAGGTCTTTGTTGAACGAAAACCCGTAAGGGCTGGTGTAGCCGTTGTTGTTCAGGAAGAAGGCGCCGAATACGTCTTCGCGCACGCGGTCGCCGGCCTCGATTTCGTGGTGCGCCAGGTAATCGCCGAAGTTATTGCGCGACCGGCTGATCAGGTCATAGCCGGCGTAATCGCCCAGCGGATCGGAACCGTACGGACCGGGCTCGCCCACGTTGTTGGAATCGAAATCGGCGTGGACGGTGAAAGTCTGCCGCCCCATGCGCCGCGTCACGTTGAGCAGCGCGTTCCGGTTGTGATAGTCGCTGTTGGGCACCGGCCCGTTGTCGTCCAGCCGCGAAACCGAAGCGGCCACGCCGAATCCCAGCACCTGGCCGCCGCCGGAGATTCCGAAGCGGCGCTCGCCGTAACTGCCGCCCTCGGCCACCACGTCCAGGTTGGCCGCGGCGTTGGGATCGCGAGTCACGAAGTTCACCACGCTGCTGTTGGCGTATTCGCCGTATACCGCCGATTCGGCGCCGGTGATGACCTCCACGTGGTCGAGTTCCTCGGCGGGAATATGCGAAAAGTCGAAATTGCCGCCGAAAGCGTTCACCGGAACGCCGTCGATCTCCACCAGGTTGTAATCGGTATCGCCGCCGCGCGCGTACAGTTGCGCGATGGCGCCGGTGTTACCCGTCTGGCTGAAGACCATACCGGGAAGCGTGCGCAGCAGATCGAGCGCCAGCGGCTGGTCGCTGGATCGGATTTCATCGCGGGGAATCAGGCTGACGCTGCCGCCCTGCTGGCTGGCGGGCACATCCAGCGCCGAACCGGCCACCCGCACCGAATCCACCACCGGCGCCAACTGCAGCTTCACCGCCAGCGGCCCCGCGATACCGGCGGCGGCGAATTCGGCGGTGCGAAAGCCGGCCGCCGTGACCACGACCTTGGCGGACGCCGCCAGCGCCGGCGGCACTTTCAGCTCGAACGATCCGTTGGCGGCGACCGGCGTTTGCGCCTCCACGCCGAGGCGATCCACCAGCGCGACCTCGGCGCCGGGTACCGGCAGGCCGGATGGATCGACTACGGTTCCTGTGATGGTTGCGGCCGGAGAGGCGAAAAGAAATCCGGTCGAAAGAAGAAGACCGCGGACCAGGCCCGAAACGTAACGTTGCATTCCATGCTCCTCCCTCGAGAGCAGATTGTTGCGGTTTCGCCGGCCGGTCTCCTGACTTGCGCTTCAGCGATTCGATCTGCCTTCCCATTCCCCGAGGAACAGTGGACTGCTGCGACCGAACCTCCGCGCTTACAGTGGCGGGGCCGTGCTGGATTTTCACCAGCTTCCCGTGCACCAGCGAAGATTTCGACTTACGGATCCGAGTGTAACAGATGGACGGAGCCCGAGCCAAGGGTGGGACGGTGCGGCTCATGCCCGGGACCTCGAGTTTCCGGACTTTTCGTTTAGAATTGCACGGCCGTTGGCCGACTCACTCAGAGCCAGGCGACGGCGCCGCTAATTAAGCCCGTAGGGCGCACCCTATTTTTTCTTCCTCGCGAATTTCAAACCGCTCCAATCGGCATCCACCGAGCAGACCTTGAAATCCACCAGACCGTTGGCCAGCCCCGCCGCGCGGACGTCGTTCTGATTGAAGTCCACCTTGTAGCGGCCGCTCCGCTTGGGATGCACAATCCAAAGCGCGCAGCCTTCCGGCAGACGCGCCGACAGGTACCCGGTTTCGCTTTCCAGCTCGCGGCGCGAACGCACGAACCAGAGCGCCAGGCCG
>JBKQVG010000371.1:0-3597 GCA_052325345.1 Bryobacteraceae bacterium | reverse complement strand
GTGCGCGTGCCTTGATAACCGAAAAAGAAGAACAGCTTGTCCTTGCGGACGGGCCCGCCGACGGTGCCGCCGAACTGGTTGCGCCGCAGCGTATCCTGCGACGCGGCGAAGAAGTTGCGCGCATTGGCGTCGCCGTTGCGCAGGAACTCGAACAGGCTGCCGTGAAAAGCGTTGGTGCCCGACTTGGTCACCGCGTTGACCACGCCGCCCGGATGCACCCCATAGCGTGCGTTGAGGCTGCTGTTCTCCACGCTGAATTCCTGCAGCGCGTCGGGGAAGGGAAATGGCAGGTTGACGCTGGACCACGGGTCGTTATTGTCGGCGCCGTCCATCAGGTAGTTGGTGCCGTTGCCCTGGCCGCCGGCGATCGACATCGTGGTCGAGCTGGGATAATTCTTGGTGCTGATCATGTCGCCGCTGGGCGTGGTGGTCGCTGCGCCCGACAGCAGAATCAACTGCGTGGCCTGTCGGCCGTTGAGCGGAAGATCGACCATGCGCTGCTGATCGACCACCTGCGAGACGGAGGTCTGCTGCGTCTCGACCATGGCGGCGCTGGCCGCCACCGTCACGTGCTCGCTCACCAATCCCACTTCCAGCTTGACGTTGATGGTGAGGTTATTGCTCACCTGCAGCACGATGCCAGTCTCCACGTGGCTGCTGAAACCGTTGGCGGCCACCTCCAGCGTGTACGGCCCCACCGGCAAGTTGGGCAGAACGTAAGTGCCGTCGGCGCTGGTGACGGTGGTGCGGACCATGCCGGTCGCGGTCTGGGTAGCGGTGACTCGGGCGTTGGGAATCAGGCCGCCATTCGGGTCGATCGCCGTGCCGGCGATGGTGGCGCTCGCCACGGCCTGTCCCCACAGCGGTAGACCGCTCAGCGCGGCCAGCACACAAGCTATCGAAATAATTCTGCTTATCACAGTTCCTCTCCTCTCCGGCATCGCGGCCGGTGTCGAAGGCGGTAGCGCATGCGCTTACGCCCGGGTATTCACTTCCGCCGGCAGTCCGATTGCAATCGACTTGAACTGCCTCACCTGCTCGGTAATGGCGATCTCGGTGGGCAGACGCTCCACGCTGGAGGCGCCGAAGAAGCCGGCCACCCCGCGGGTGCGCGCCAGCACGTAGGCCGCGTCCCCTGGTTCGGCCACCGGTCCGCCGTGACACAGCACCAGGATGTTCGGGTTAACGCTCACGGCGGCGTCGTGGATGGCCTGGATGCGCGCCACGCACTGGTCGAGCGTGAGGGCCGTGCGCGCGCCGATGGTTCCCTTGGTGGTGAGACCCATGTGCGCCACCAGGACGTCGGCCCCGGCGCGCGCCATTGCGAGCGCCTGGCCTTCGTCGAAAACGTAGGGAGTGGTCAGCAGGTCCAGCCGGTGCGCCTGGGCGATCATCTCCACTTCCAGGCCGTAGCCCATGCCGGTCTCTTCCAGGTTCTCGCGGAAGACCCCGTCGATGAGCCCCACGGTGGGGAAGTTCTGCACCCCGGCGAAGCCCATGGCTTTCAACTCCGCCAGAAACACGTCCATCAGACGAAACGGGTCCGTGCCGTTGACCCCGGCCAGCACCGGAGTGTGCTTGACCACCGGCAGGACTTCGCGCGCCATATCGGTCACGATGGCGTTGGCGTCGCCATAGGCCATCAGGCCGGCAAGCGAGCCGCGTCCCGCCATCCGGTAGCGGCCGGAGTTATAGATGATGATCAGGTCCGCGCCGCCGGCCTCGGCGCACTTGGCCGAAAGGCCGGTCCCTGCCCCGGCGCCGACTACCGGCCGCCCGGCTTCCATCGTGCCGCGCAAACGCTGTATATATTCGCTTCTGGTGGGTCTCATCGGAATGATTGCCGCTCCAAACTTGAGGTTCAATAACGTAGCTCGGAAATGTTCGAGTCAGAGCCGCGACCGCAAGGGAGCGGTTGCAGGCACTGCTATCGTAATTGCAAAACCGTCCGGTCAGCCTACGCTAACTCCTTCCGGAAAAATGCCAGCGAGCCTGCCGCGTCGGCGGCGATGGCGCCCTTCGCCTCCACCGAGAAGCCGCCGTGATAGTTCATCTTCTTCACCGCCGCGAAGAACTGGCCGTAGTACGGGTCTTCGTTCGGGTACTTGGGCCAGATCGATCCCTTGCCGCCATTGGGATTGGCGAAATGGAAATGCACGATCTCGGCACGCGCCGTCCAGACGATGGCGGGGTCCTCGCCGGCGCCGCGCATCTGCGAATAATCGATCATCATGCGCACGTTGGGCAGGCGCAGTTCGTGAACCATTTTGAGCGTCTCCGCGCCGGTGCTGAGGATATTGGAGCTGGCGGGGCGGATGGGCTCGATGGCCAGCACGATGCCATGCGCGCGTGCGATCGGATCGCTCATGCGCAGAAAGGCTTTGATCTGTTCCCACGCGCGCTCGCGCGAGTAGCCTCCGGCGACACGGCGCGATGCCGCGCTGCCCCATACCACGATCACCGCTCCCAACTGCTTCGAGCGCGTGAGCGCCTTCTCGGCGTAGTTGCCCAGAACCTCCAGATTGATGTCGTCGCCCACCACCCGCATCACCGGCAGATCGTGAAACCCCGCCGGCGGCGAAGTGAAAAAGTTGAGCCGCTTGCAGCGGATGGGCGAAGCCAGCACCTTCCGGCGGAAAGCTTCGAATGCGGCATCGCTCATGCCGGTGATCTCGGAGGCCGACGGCTCGTGGTAGTCGAGCCCGTATTTGACGGCGTCGTCGAAATCCTGGGCCGGTTGGCACGCCCCGAATTCGTAATTACCGAAGCGCGCCTGCGCCGGCACGCTCGCCAGCGCCGCCGCGCCGGCCAAAAACTGCCTTCGGGAAAGACTCATCGTACACCTCCCGCTTCCGCCGCCGCCCCGGTCATGGCCAGGAACTCGGCTACGACGCGCTCCGCGAACGCCGCATCGTTGATGTGCCCCGGGTACTCCACCAGCTTGGCCGTGACGGCCAGGTTCCGGCGGATGGCGGCGAACAACTCCGCGTCGGCGGCGGCATCGTGGAACGCCTTGCCGGGAGCGTCGATGGCGGAAACGCCGCCCAGCGGAAGCACCACCGTCACCGGTCCCCGGGAGGCGCTGACCTTGCGCGCCAGAATTTCGCCCAGGCGGGCATTTTCTTCCGGCGTGGTGCGCATCAGCGTGACCGCCGGATTGTGCGGGTAGAACAGACGCCCGCGGAATTTTTCGGGAACCGTCTCGGGCGCTCCGAAATTCACCATGTCCAGCGCGCCCACCGAAATCACTTGCGGCACGCCCGCGGCTCCGGCGGCTTCCAGCCGGTCGGGACCGGCGGTCAGTACCCCGCCTACCAGCTCGTCGGCGAGCTCGGTGGTGGTGATGTCGAGCACGCCCTTGACGAAACCGTCGCGCACCAGTTTCTCCATCGCCTGGCCGCCCGTGCCGGTGGCGTGGAACACCAGCAGCTCGTAACCCTCGCGCTCGATCAGTTCCTTGACCTGGTTCACGCAGGGCGTGGTGACGCCGAACATGGTGGCCGCCAGCAGCGTCCGGTCCTCGGCCCCCGCCGCCCCGCCGAACGAGCACATCCCGGCCATGGCGTGCGCGGCGTTGGCCAGAATGGCGCGCGTCAG
>JBKQVG010000370.1:0-17258 GCA_052325345.1 Bryobacteraceae bacterium | reverse complement strand
TTCGGTAGCCATGCGGTATTCGAGCAACACGCGCCGCGCGGCGGGGATGTTGTTCTGCGACCGAAAATAGTGAAACAGCCGCGCGGTGGCGTCCAGATCGGCGGGATTGGCGGCGAGCGCGGTGCGCGCCCGGCCGGCAAATTCCCGAAGCCGACCCTGGTCCTCCAGCAGCTTGAAGTAGCTCGCCCGCATCTCCTCCGGCCAGAGCGGCTGGAAGGCCCGATCGTAGATGGCCAGGGCAGCGTCGGGTGAGCCGAGGCGAAGTTCCAGATCGGCGCGCATCTTTACCGGCTCCAGATCGTCGTGGAAGGTGCGGCCATAGGCGGAGATTTCGGCTTCGGCCGCGGCGAACTGGCGATGGGCGGCGAGATATTCAATCCGTTTGTGCCAGGCGGCAGGCTCGTGCGGGTAACGGGCAACCCAGGCGCGGAAGACCGGCTCGGCGGCCGGTGCGGGCAAAGCGTCCTCGGCGGCTACCGCGGCCATGCGCTCGAAAGCGCGCCAACCGCGCTGGGCGGTGGCGGGCAGGAGCGGGTCGTCTTTGGCGGTTGCGGCGGCGGTGAGCGCCGCGACTTCCTCGTGCGGCTCCATGCGCCGATGGTAGAAGTCGGCCAGTTCGACGCGGGCGGCGTAGCCATCGGCGGCGCTCGCGGCGTAGGCCTTCCAGTCCGCCTCGGCCGCGCCGAAATCGAGCGCCACCTCGGCCTGCCGGGCTCGCAACCGGTACAGCATGGAATCGCGCGGGGCGCTGGAGATCAGCCTGGTCAAAGCCGGGCGGGCTTCGGCGGGCGGCAGCAGGATGGGTACGGCGCCTCCCGGCATGGGAACGCTGCGGAAAAGCGCGGCGATGGCCGGACCTACGGGAACGTGCTGCACCCAAGGATCGAGCTGGCCGCGAACCAGGACGGCGCCGCAGGTGACAAGCAGGGCGGCGATCACCGAGCGTCGCAAATTGCTGGGCCAAGCGATTCGCCTGCCCGTTTCCGCGTTTCGCGAAGCGGACGCGGCAGGCGAATCGCCTGCCCCACTCAACCGTCTACCAGATTTCAAGCACCACCTCCTGGGCGCCCACATTATGGGCGATGTCTTCGGCGATGACGTGAACGGTGTATTTTCCAGGCGGCAGATAGGTCGGCACCACGATCTCGCCGGTATTGGCCTTGGCGGCGCTATTCCAGCGGAGGGATACGGGCAGCGCTCCGTAGAGCCGCGCCGTAACCGTGCGCGCGTTGCCGGAAACTTCGGCGGAAATCAGAAGCGGCTCGCCGGCGTGTACGCGGGTCTTCCCCAGGCGGGCGCGCAGCACCGGCGTATGGCTCGCGATCACGAAGCTCTTGGATTCGCGGTAGACGTGGCCGTCGCGGTCGCGCAGGATCAAACGGACCTGGTACACGCCGTCGGACATTTCCACCGGCGCGAGGAAACGCGTCTGCCAGGCGTCTTCCTCCTTCAGGTAGCGGAGCGGCTTGGTGAGGCCGAAGGGAAACAGCGCGATTACCGAGACGATGGATGGGTCCGTTTTGATCCGCAGCACGGGATCGCCGGGCCGGATGACGCGGGGCCGCAGCAGCGCGCGCGGCACGGCGAGGAAGGAGGTGTAGGGGGTGACGAACTTGTACTTGCGGGAAAGGCGGATGATTTCGTCGATGGCGGCGCGGTCCTCGCCCTCCCTTTCGATCTTGTCGAGCAGAGCATCCACGCGCGCCTGGGCCCAGGTTCGGGGCAACTCGGGATGCTCGGTACCGGCGGCGGGCAAGGGGGCGGCGCCGGAAAGGCGCAGCGCGCGGCCATCGCGGATCCCCGTAACCGTGAAAACGGCCCGGGGCAAAACCGTTTTATACTGTCCGGCCCAGGTGGCCATCGAACCGGCAAAGCGCGAGTCTTCAAGCGCGTAGACCAAATCCACGCTGGACGCCGGCGCGGCTGTCAGCGCGAGGTTCTTGACCGGCTCCTGGCCAATCTTATCCAGGAAGGAGTTGAGTTTGAAATCGATGGGTTCGCTGGAACGCACCCATTCGAAATACCCGTTGTTGGCGGCGAGCATGCGAAGCAGCGAGAGATTGGCATCGTCGCCGACGCCGAATACCAGCGTGTGCGGGCGCTGGGCCAACGGCCGTTTGCGCCACTCCGCCGCATACCAGCCCGCCATCTTTCCAGCGTTGACGGCGCCTTCGGTGGCGCCGCCATCGCCGATCAACATGAGATAGGGTTCGCCGGCAGTGGGTTGCGCAAGACCGGCGGCAAGGGCGCCTTCCATGTCCGTTCCGCCGCGAATCCGGCTGTTGCGGATGAAAGCGAGCGCCTGCTCGATGTTTTCCGGAGTCGCCGGGCGAGGCCGCGGAGAGAACGGTTCGACGCCGGAGTTGAACAGCAGCAGGTTGAATGAATCGGCGGGGCGCAAACGGCGAAGCGCCGTCTCGCAGGCGGCAAAGCTCCGCTCCAGCTTGTCCCACTGCATGGAAAGCGAATTATCGAACAGCAGGACGAGCGTGCGTGGCGCCTCGGCGGGCCGTTGCGCGGTGCCCGACGGCGCGGGGGAAGCGCGCAGCAGAGCCTGCACCTGAAAGAATCCCGGTTCGGTGGCGCCCTCGCGTTCGGTGATGATTCGCAGCGTATCGGCTTCGGCCGGGTCCAGCGCGTAGCGCACCGCGAAGTCTTCTTTCAACTCCAGGTTGCCGCCGGAGAACTCCGCCCGCACCAGGTTCGGGGTGCGTTCGCGAATCCGCAGAGGATACGTTTTCGCAAGCGTCTGGAAATCCTGAATGGCGTGAGCCGATCGCAGCTCGAATTCAATGGTGAGGCGCCCGGCGGTCTGGACGGCGTAGACATCGGGCTTGAGAGGAACCACGAATTCGGAGCGATATCGCTCGACGGCGATGGGGTGCTGGTATTCGATCTCGATGCGCTTGGTGCCAAAACGCGGAATCGGTACGATGCGGGCGCTGAACTCCTGACTGGGCATGGCGTGAGCGCCCGCTCCGCCGGCCGTGCTTTCGCCCATTTCGAGAAGCCCCGGATCGATGGCTTGGGCTTTGGCCTGCGCGTAGACTTCTCCCGCGCGCCGCCGCTCCAGAATGACGCCCGGAATGCGGGTGACGCCGTCCCAGACGGCGAAGTCCGATACCGTCGCTTTGCCTGGCAGCGCGAATTGGTAGACGCCCTCCTGTACGGTTCCGCTGTGGTTGCCGAAGATCTGCCGCACGCGAACGCGCGCCGTGCCGTTGTCGATGCGAATCTCCAGCGTCATTTCGTTGAGGGAAAAAATCGCTGGGTCGGGCTGCTGCCGGTCTCCCGGCAAGAGCACGCCGGTGTCGGCCGGCGCGAAAACGGCGAAGCCGAGCCCTGCCGCCAGAAACCGCCAGGATACGGGGAAACGGCTCACCGCAGTGCTCCTTCCGCAATCCGCACCAGGCCGTTGTCGGTTCCGATGTAGAGATAGCCGCCGCCCGCGGCCAGCGCCGTAACGTTTTTCGAAGGCAGTCCGGCAGCCGTGCTGGTCCAGCGGCCGGAGGCGCGGTCGAAGACGAACAGACCGCGGTCGAGGCTGCCGGCGTAAACCTGGCCGCCGCTCGCCACCATGGCGTTGGGGTTCACCACGAAGCCCTGCTTAAGGTCGGGAAAGGAATGCCATTCGCCCGACTCATCGAGCCGCAGCACGCCGGCGCCGTAAGTTCCGGCGAACCATTCGCCGTCCACTCGGGCCAGGGCGGTAATCCAGTTGTGCTTCAGATGCGAATTGGCGGTGGTAAAGTTGGCGCGCACGGTATCGCCGTCGAGAAGCGACAAACCGCCCAGCGTCCCCGCCACGGTCTCGGCGCCGCGTGTGGCGACGGTGTATACGTGATTGTTTACCAGGCCGTGAAAGGCGTATAGGCTGCGGATGCCGACTCGGTCGGCGAACGACAGGCCCGCCGGCGTAGCCACCACCATGCCTCCATCGCGGAAAGCCACGTCGGTGACGTGATCGGAAAGGAAACCGTCCTTGCGCCCCATCACCTGGCGAGGCTCGGCGCCGGAATCGAACAGAACCAGGCCATTCGCCGTCGCCACCGCAGTGCGCGCATGCTCCGCGTCCGCCACGATGCGATTGACGCAGAACAGCACGTCGTCTTCATGATGGACGGCGCGATCGAGCGCGGCATCCAGCACGTCGAGGCCTCGATCGAAGTAGCCGATCCAGAGGCGCCCCTGGCTCAGTGCCAGCGCTGCCACGTCACGGTCGGCCATCAGCGCGCCAGCAGCGGTAAGAACGGGCCGCCAGCGTCTGAACGCCGGGTCGTAAACGTAGATGGCGCTCTCGCCGACACCATACACGCCGCCCTCCACGTTCGCCAGGCGGAGAATGCGAACGGGCGGTGCGTCTGGCGCCAATGGAAGCGGCGGCTCCGGCAGTGAGCGTAGCGATACATCGGAGCCCAGTGGCACGTCGATTACCCCTTCATCCTCCGTGCCGACGTAAAGCGTCTCGCCGTGCCTGGCAAGCGCGCGGGCGAAGAAACCGTCGGCGAGTGCGCGCAGGCGCTGTTCGTCGCGGAACTCCGCCACTCCCAGAGGCGTGCCGACGTAGGCGGTGTCATCTTCGGCGGCTATTGAAAGCACCTGCGGATCCGGCAATGCGGGAAGGAGTTCCTCCAGTTGCCCGCCCCGATAGTGGAAGACGCCGTTCGCGAGTGTACCGATCCACAGGTTGCCGTCGGCGCCGGCGAGGGCCGTGATGTGCGCCGTTTGGAGACGAGGGTGAAAGGGCGCGAGCCGCCGGCCATCGAACACCAGCAGCCCCTGGCGTTCGGTGCCGATTAGGACGCGGCCCGAGCCCAGCGCCAACACCGAAGTGACGATTCGCAAACCCGGGTCCGCGGGGAGGATCTGCCGAAAGCGCTCGCCATTGAAGGCCAACAATCCCTCGCCGCGCGTTGCGATGAAGAGTTCCGGCTCCGCCGAACCGGCGGCGACCCCCGCGGACATGGAACCAAGTTCCGCGGACGGCAACTCGATGCCGGCGCGGTACGAGCGGATCGGCGCGCCGTTCCGGTCGTAGAGGAACAACCCTGCGCGCGCGCTCACCACAATCATTTCCTTAAAGGCCGCCAGATCGCGGAAGCCGGGGACGGCCGCGATCGGCTCCACCCCCGCCGGCGCCACGCGGTCCACGGGGATTACCCGGAACGCGAATTCCGCTTTCGAGAGAACTTCGGCAACGGCTTCTTGCCGGGCGCGGTCCGCTCGCCAGAATACCAACGCGATGACCAGCAGGATCATGGTCAAAACGATGGCCAGAATTGCGCGCCACCTGCGGAATCGCCACGGCACTCGAAGCATGTCGACTTCAACAGCATATTCGGTGGCGAGGTGTTACTCAACCTGCCGCTGAATTGCCGTCCTCCGCCGGTTCATCGGCATTTGGAATACCTTTTGTCCGAGCCGCCGCATTTGCTCATGGCAGCACTCTTTGTGCCACCAGAAATTTAGCAGGGCGTGTCCCCGCGTCCACTTCCATGGCCAAATCCACACACGCGCTGCTCGGTAGCGCCGCCAATCTTGTCGCCGGTGTTCTTGGTTGAGGCTTGCTGTTTTGTGGGGCAGGTTGGCAACCTGCAGACCGAGTGTCACTCGGTCCCGGCTGTCGCTCGTCGAGCCCAAGACCCGGCTCAGCCTACGCTAACACCGGCCCAGGGGTATTTTGTCTCCCGCCTCCCGACTTCCCGTTCAGTACAGCGCCCGCGGATTCGCCGGCAACGCTTTCAACCCTAGCGCTTTCGCGCCCAGCCGCATCAACCCCAATTCGGTTTGCGATTGGAAGAACTGAAACCCTTGCTCGCGATACCTCGCCACCAGCTCCGGCGAACCCGCCGGCCGGCCCAGAAACTTGCCGTGTTTCTGCCCCGCCGCAACCACCTTGGCGATGGTCTCGTCCAGCAGCGTCTCGGTCTGCCGGCCGCGCAGTCCCAACGAGAACGAAAGATCGCTGGTCCCGATGAACAGCACATCGATGCCCGGAACCGCGGCAATTTCATCGATCTGTTCCACCGCCGACGCTTCCTCGATGACGATAATCGTCATCATGTTCTTATCCGCCGAGTCGTGGTAATTCTCCGGTTCCGGCCAGGTGAACGTCGCCAACCCCGCACCCGAGCCTCGCTTGCCGTGCGGCGGATAGCGGCACGCCGATGCGGCCGTCCTCGCTCTCTCCGCCGTCGACGCGAAGGGAAAAATCACACCCGATACGCCTTGATCCATCACCCGTTTCGCGGTCCATAATTCCACTACCGGCACGCGGGCGAAAACCATCGCTGGCAGGGCCCTGGTTGCCAGCACAATCGCGCGCAGCGTTTCGAGCGTGACCGGCGAATGCTCCATTTCCACCCACAGAAAATCGAATCCCAGCGTCGCCACCAGCGCCGCCGCTTCGATGCTCGGCGTGGTGATGGTTGCGCCGATAACGATTTCGCCCGCAGCCAGCCGCGCGCGAACCGGGTTCTCCCACTTGGTGTCCATCATTTTTCAACCTTTATCAGCCAGACTTCCGAAACCTGCGTGCCCCGCCCGTTCCCGCCGAGCCCCGGCGGCCGCGTCCATTCCAGCGTCAGCGTCCCGCTTGCGGTCGCCGGTTGCGGAATCTCGAATTCAACCGGCTCCGGCGCCGCGCCCTTGTCCCGAAACGGATGTACCTCGATCGAATTGGCGGTCAGCCGCACCGGTACTCTTCGCGCGTCGCCTCCATAAGAGACCCGCACTCTGTAGCGCGCCGACCGGTCCAGATCGGTATATCGCAGGCACAGCGGAACCTCCTGAATCGTTTCTGCGTCCGCCGCCCAGGTTGTCCGCCAGCCTCTCTGCGGCAGAGTGCCGAAGGAGATCAGGGGCGACTTCAGAAAATCCGGATCCTGCGCGTACGCTTCGCCCATCACCAGGTGGGGACGCCGGTTGACGAATCCAAGCGCGTCGTAATAGCCCCCCGGACCGGGGTCCGTCCAGCGTACCAACTCGTCGATCTTCGCGATCCGGTCGGCCTCCGACGTCATCGCGCGAATCTGCGCGAACCGGTTTTCCAGCCACACGCGGTTGTTCAAGGCGAAATCGATGGCATCCAAATTGGCGCCGCGATCGATGGCAAGGGCTTGATAGCGCTCCACGCTCAGTTGCATATGGATGCTCTGAAACAGCGCCTCCGCCAGCACGAACACGCGCGCCCGGTATGCGAGCGCGTCCGGCGTCCGCATGTCGGCATCCAGAATCGATTCGGCTTCATCCATCGCCTTCCACGATCCCACCGATGTCAGCGGCCAGTTCCGTTTCGCCTTGGCCAGCGCGGCCATGGCCATCTCTTCCTGCCGGTTTTCGGAGAGCAGGCGGCTGTGAATGTACGCGTCGTAGTAGGCCCGGTACAGCGCTTCCTGGAACCGCCAATTGAGCTTCTGTTGCGGTGTTGCACGCCGTTCCATGTCCTGAAACTGCTCGAGCGTCACCTCCACCTGCCGGTTCGATGCCAGCGGTCCCCGCCAGTTCCGCTCCAGCGCAAACAAGCCGCTGGCGAAACTGTCGGCCATGTCGTCGCCGATGAAAAAGCGGCTGTAGTCGGTGAGAATGCTTTTCGTGGAGGCGTCGGGATTCCACAACAACCCGCTCCAGATAAACTTATTGACGTCGTCGTTGCAGCCTTCCGAGTAGCTCACCATTCCGTCGGCGAAGTGCTGGTAGCGGCGAAAAATCGCCGTCTCATCCACCGGCCGCGGGTTAATCGTTTCGCGCCCTTCCGTGGTCGCGTACGCCAAATCCCAATCGGGCGCCGGAAACTCGGAGTGAATGCTGTGGGTGATGTCGGGATAGAAGCGAATCGGGAAGCGCTTCGGCGTCCGCGCGCGAAATTCCTCCAGGCTGCCGTAGACTTGCGGCCCGTATACCAGACCGGTGAGCCACGGCGGATTGCGCGCCATCAGCCCCCAGAACTCGTCGCGCCATTCCTTTGTGAACCCTTGCGGCGACACCCACATCCGCGCCTTGGGATGATAGCGGTGCAGGGTCTCCGCCTGTTTTTCGAGAAGCGCAAACAAATATTTCGGCTGGGTATGACCCGGATCGCCGCCCGGAACGAAAATCGCATCGATGCGCGGAAGCCGGCGGAACACCTCGGCCCATTCCTTCAATGCGAACTCCACCTGCGCCGGATCCGAATAATCCTTATCCAACGCCGGATACCAGACCGAAACGTCCAGCCCGTATTCATCGGCGGTGCGCGACATCTCCACCATCATCTCGATTTTCGGCAGCGGGAAATGCGGGCTGTCGTCGGCGTCGTCGGAGCGCGGCGGAATCAACTCAATCGTGTTATTGCCGAAAATCGCCAGTTCGCGGATGTACTGCTCCCACATCGGCACCGACCAGGCGTCATACGCGTTGGTCTTCGGCCGATACCCCAGTTGGTGGCCGCGCACCGCGTACTTCGGCGCGGTCGCGATCTTCAGATCGTCGTCCAGATCCAGCCTCTGCCGCGACATGTGAAGCTGCCGCAGCAGATACCCCGTGCCGAATACCACGCCGCGATCGTCCGCCCCGGCAACCACGACATTCGTGTGGCTCGACACCAGCGTAAAACTCTCCGGCTTGCCGCCCTCGGGAATCGAAGGCGCAAACTTTCGCACGGCGCCCGCTAAGCCCAGGTAAATCGCCGCCGTGCCCGCCGGGGCTTGGTCCGAAATCTTCAACCGCAATTGCGTCCGCTTCTCGATCTCCTCCACCAGCATCTGGGCGGCTTTCCTCTGCGGCGTCGCCGCCGCGCCGGCCAGAACCACAACAGCCTGTTTAAGATCGATGGCGGAAACCGTGGAAGCGCCGGGAAGCATTGCGGCGGCAACTGCGATACCGGACAGCTTCAGTGTACGCATGATCGCTTCATTCGGGTGCTTGATGGGGCGGACTCACGGGTCCCGCGCTCGCCGCCGGCGCTATTCCCCTTATTTCCCGTTGGCTGGCGTTTGCGCCTTCAGAAACGCATCCACGTTGCCCTTGTCGATGAGGGTGGCGCCGGTGTCGACAAATACCGGCAAGGGGGAGCGCGTATCTTCGGTCCAGTTCCCCTCCAGGGTCGGAAGCTTGTAGTGATGTATCATGTCGAGGATCAGCGTGCCGAAGTGCGCCATGGTGAAGGGTTTCTGCGCGATGGTTGCGGCGATCTTCCCCTTCTGTATCCAGGCAATCGTATTCGCGTCCGAATCCATGGCGACGATGACCTTGTTGTCCACCTTGTTCCGGTCGAGTACGTCCGCGACCTCCTGGCATGACGTGCTCTCCAGGCAAACGAAACCGTCCGGCACCGATTTGCCTTTCAGGATTTCTTCGGTCGTATCGAATGCAATCGACGGAGTGCCCTTCACATCCACCACGCGGACGATCTTGATCTGCGGGTGCTCGGAGAGGATGTTCTTGTACCCCTGCAATCGCTCGTCCAGATTGTTCTGGCCCGGCATGGTATAAACCACCACGTCACCCTTGCCGTGCAGGCGCTCGACGAGCGTGCGGCCTCCCATCAGCCCGGCCTGATAGTTGTTCGTTCCCACAAAGGTCAGGCGCTTACTGCCGGGAACGTCCGAGTCGATCGTAATGACCGGGATGCCTTGCGCAATGGCGGCATCGATGGGGTCCTTCATCGTCGTCGGATCGGCGGCCGAGACCAGGATGCCGGATGGTTTCTTGGCCACTGCGTCACGGAACGCCTGCACCTCGGCTTGGGCATCATAGGTGTCCGGGCCAACCGTTTCGGAAGCCACTCCTAAAACGCGCGCCGCCCGGTCGAGTCCGGCGGCCGCGGTCTGCCAATAGGCAAGTTTCGCATTTGAGACTACCAGGTAGTACTTTTCCGTTGCTTCGTGCCGGGAACCACTGCAACCCGCAAGGCCCGCAATCAGCGTTGCGGAAGCCAGCGCAACGAGCGTTTGTTTCATAATGCCCTCCGTCGAAAGCATAGGTATAACGCCTTTCTGTCTCCCAGAGCAAGGCCACCTCGATTTTGTGGGGGGGCACCATCGCCAGCGCGCGCCGCCATTCCCTCGCCGGCGGTCCCGCTCCCTGGCGCCGGCGATCTTCGGTCGCCGGTGCTGTTCCCCCACCCCAACCGGCCAACCGAACCCAATCGGCTTTACCAAACGAAGCCAACTTCCGATCAACTCATTGAAACCAAAATAGTTAAGCCACAAGCGGCAAGTTGCCGGGAGCCCCACTGCGTCTCACCGCCGCTCCCGGGCTGGTGGCGACAAGCTTAGAATCAGGCGCTGGAAATCTGGCGGCGGTTCGCAGTCGATCGAGATACTCTCTCGTGAGCGCGGATGAACGAACTCGATATGTACCGCGTGGAGTGCAACGCGAGCGATCAGCCGTTCGGAAGACTCCGCCGGGTGATATTTCCTGTCACCGACGACCGGATGGCCGATAGCCGAGAATTGCGCCCGGATCTGATTTTGCAATCCGGTCACCAGACCGACTCGGACCAGAGTCGCGCCGGAAAGAAGTCGCTCGACGGAATAGCGGAGTTCGGCGCGAGCCGCTTCGGCGTCTCTCTCCGTGCGCAGCTTTTGAAACATTCCTACGCGCCGAAAATAGTGGACCAGAGTCGCCTCCTTGGCGGCGAGACGCCCGCGAAGGACCGCCAGGTATTGCCTCACCGGCGTATGGTCGAGAAACTGGCGAACGAGTATCTCTCGATCCGGCTCTGTCTTGGCAAAAAGAAGAATGCCCGACGTGAAACGATCGATGCGATGGACAACCAGAGCTCGCTGTCTCTTCTTCGCGAGTCGCGCGCCGAGCAGAGACAAAGCGGAGGGGCTGCCGGAGCCTTTAATCGGCACGGCCGCCAGGCCGGCCGGCTTATCGACGACTACCACGGCATCGTCCTCGTAAAGCACGACCAGCTCCCGCGAGAAGCGGGACGGCTGCCGGCGGCTCTTTCGTGAAGCTTTCCCCATCCGCGGAACGAGACCAGCTTTATTATCGAGCCCTCCCGCTAATACCGCAATCCCGTGCTCTTTATGCCGCGCCTCCGGCCGGAGCTTGCCATCGAAACAGGAAGAAGTGACGGCCACAAAGAGAGCACCGGTAGGGTTGAAACAGCCAGTGAAGAGTTCTTTCAATGGCGTTTCGGACCCCTACGCTTCTAAAATCGACCGATCTGCAATGTGGACAGCCAGTCGAGAGCAGCCCAAATGGAACGTGGATCATGGCCCTAAGCGTCCCCTTTCGTCGTGCTGTTCACGGCCGGGCCGGGGCTGTTGCGGGTGGCCGGGTTGGCGTAATGTGCAAGGGGGTCGCTGCGCCGCTCGGTGGCAGTGCGGGCGGCCTCCCGCGCTGCCTTTACTTGTTCCGGTGTTCGCACGTCGGGCTCCGATAGCCTGACCCGTTCCTTGGCGCGCAAAACCTGGCGCTTGTGCCGCTTCAGTATTCTCTTGTTCATCCGTGTCCCTGAGCTCGACGCGATGCCGGCGCCTAATTCTCCGCATCCTCCACGGCCTCGCAGATCGTGGCCTCGGTCGTAAGCATGAGAGAAGCGATGGAAGCTGCATTCTGCAAAGCCGTGCGAGTTACCTTGCTGGGATCGATTACGCCGGCCTTCACCAGGTCTTCATACTGTTCGGTGGCGACGTTGAAGCCGAAGTTAGGATCCTGGGAGTTCCCGATCCTCTCGACGACCACGGCGCCCTCGGTCCCGCAGTTCCGCACGATCTGCCGGACCGGCTCCTCGCAAGCCCGGCGTACGATGGTCACGCCGAACTGTTCGTCGCCCGCGAGCGTCAGCTTCCGCAGCACGATCGATGCCCGCAGCAGCGCGACGCCTCCGCCCGGCACTATCCCTTCTTCCACCGCCGCGCGAGTGGCATGGAGAGCGTCTTCCACGCGGGCCTTCTTTTCCTTCATCTCGGTTTCGGTGGCGGCGCCGACTTTGACGATCGCCACGCCGCCGGCGAGCTTCGCCAGCCGCTCCTGCAGTTTCTCGCGGTCGTAGTCCGAAGTAGTGTCTTCGATCTGAGCGCGGAGCTGCTTAATCCGGCCCTCGATGGCCTTCGGCTCTCCGGCGCCGTCGATAATAGTGGTCTCATCCTTGTTTACCGTGACACGCTTGGCGCGGCCCAGATCCTCCAGCTTCACGCCCTCCAGCTTGATGCCGGTCTCTTCCATGATGGCTTTGCCGCCGGTGAGGATCGAGAGATCCTCCAGCATGGCCTTGCGGCGATCGCCAAACCCCGGGGACTTCACGGCGCAGGCATTGAGCGTGCCCCGCAGTTTGTTGACCACGAGCGTGGCCAGCGCTTCGCCTTCCACATCTTCGGCGATCACCAGCAGCGGCTTGCCTACGCGCGCGATTTGTTCCAGAACCGGCAGCAGGTCCTTCATGTTGCCGATCTTCTTATCGTGAATGAGAATGTAGGGATCCTCGAAGACGCACTCCATGCGCTCGGCGTCGGTCACAAAATACGGCGAGAGATAGCCGCGATCGAATTGCATGCCGTCCACCGTCTGCAGCTCGGTAGTCATGGTCTTGGATTCCTCGACCGTGATCACGCCGTCCTTGCCGACCTTCTTCATGGCCTCGGCAATGATGTTTCCGATGGTGGAATCGCTGTTGGCGGAAATGGCGCCAACCTGGTTGATCATGTCGCCGGAGACGGGTTTGGAGAGCTTCTGGAGTTCTTCAACGGCTACGGCGACAGCCTTATCGACGCCGCGCTTCACGGCCATTGGGTTCGCGCCCGCCGTCACCGCTTTCACGCCCTCGCGGAATATCGCCTGGGCCAGAATGGTGGCCGTGGTGGTACCGTCGCCGGCCACGTCGGAAGTCTTCGACGCCACTTCGCGCACCATGCGGGCGCCCATGTTCTCGAGCGGATCCTCGAGCTCGATCTCCTTCGCCACCGTCACGCCGTCTTTGGTGATGGTCGGTCCGCCGTATTTTTTTTCGAGAACGACGTTGCGTCCGCGTGGACCGAGCGTCACTTTCACCGTGTCGGCGAGCTGGTTGACGCCGCGTAGGACTGCCTGGCGGGAATCATTACTGTAAGTAATCTGTTTTGCCATGGAAGTTTTCCTCGTTATTTCCGATTTGAATTAGCTGGCTTTCCGGAGCGCCTGGGGAGACGCATCCAGAACTCCAAGGACATCGTCCTCGCGCACGATGATGTACTCGGTACCATCCAGCTTGGTCTCACTGCCGGAGTACTTGCCGAAAAGGATGCGGTCGCCCACTTTGACGCCGAGAGCGGCTATGGTGCCGTCGTCGAGCCGCTTCCCTTTCCCGACTGCCATCACTTCACCCTCCTGGGGCTTTTCCTTGGCCGAATCGGGGATGACAATGCCGCTGCGCGTGGTCTCTTCCCGCTCGATCCGCTTTACCACGATGCGGTCGTATAAGGGTCGAATGTTCATGATGTTACTCGCCTCCTGTTAAATTATCCCTGGCCGGAAACACAGGCCCCGTTGAAGATGGCGCGGGTGGGCGGAGACAGTCACATAGGGCACTTTCAGAAATGAGTGGTCCGCCACCCGCGTAATCTCGATACCGTTGCACTTCTGAGATTTCACGTTCTTGATGAGCCGCTTCAACGCGGCGCGAAGCATTCTTGGTTTATCAAATCCGAAGACGGTGGTCGTGATCTCGCCAGCCATGAAGAAAAAGGTCCATCCCGCCGCCGGGATTTCCTTCTCGAAGGTAGAGCGGGCATTTTGGACCGCGGCCCACCCACTCGAATGCGACTCCCTGCGGAGTAGTTGGGAGTTTGGAAGATGCGCGCCTTCTTCCATTAGAATGCTGCCCGGCGCTATTGTGTCCGTCATGAAGGAAACTCAGAATTGTTCACGAATCTGGCGTTCTCAAGCCGCGCTCGCTCGGTGCCGCTTGCCGTCGCCAGGCGTTCCGCCTGCCTATTGCGCCAGGCGAGCGATGCGACGAAGGGGAGGGAGCTTGCCAACACTACGGCACGCTGCCAGTCGCTTGAGAAACCGAGTATCGGCGCCACCGGGTTGTACAGTAGCGCAAGCAGACCGAACAGGACGGCAAAGGCGTAATGGCTGGTGCGGAAGGCCTGGAGCATCACGACCATCGACCCGGCAGTTACAATGAACCTGAGCACCACCTCGTAAGTAGCGAGATGGGACCAGAGCGCGGCGGCGGCAATCAGCGCCGCAACCGATGCCCATTTCACGGCCTTCAGGTGCAGGGCGGTGCTCCGGAGCTCTTCGGTACGGCCCTTGGCTACCCATGCCGCCCAAACCGCCTCGTCGAGCGGTTTCTCCGCCGGCGCTACCCACGCTTGCCGCGGGATCGGTAATTCCACTGCAGTAGTCACGTCCTTACCTCATTCCCAATCCATGGGTTTCTAGTCCTAGTGCACGGGTCGCCCCACATTCCTCTTTTGTTGAGCCGATTCACCCGGGGACGGGTTGCGGCGGTGGTTTAGGGCGGACGAGGCATCGCGGGAGCGACCGCCCATGGTCAAGTGACGGGGCGCGGTCAGAGGTCCTTGCGAGAGATGCCGAGCTTTCGCATGAGAGCGTTCAATGTGGTCCGGGGCATTCCCAGGCGGGTAGCGGCCTGGCTGACCACCCCACCGGTTTCCCGGAGCACGCGGACGATATGCTCTCTCTCCACTTGCTCCAGCGTGCTGTTGCCGGTGGGTTCCGATGCATCGGGGCGTATTTCGGCCAAAGGAGCACGGAGGTTGGGGCCGCGGGAAAGGATGACGGCCCGTTCGATGAAGTTTTCGAGCTCCCGTACGTTGCCCGGCCAATGCCAGCTCACCAGAGCGCGCATGGTATCCGACGGGATCTTGTCAATCCGGCGGTTCATTTTCGCGGCGTATTTCTTGGTGAAATGCCGGGCGAGGATCGGTATGTCCTCAGGGTGATCGCGCAACGGGGGTGTCGTGATGGGGAAGACTTTGAGCCGATAATAGAGATCGCTTCGGAAGAGCTTGTCGCCCATCATCTGGGTGAGATTCCGGTTGGTGGCCGCCACCAGCCGCACGTCGATGGGGATGGTCCTGGTTCCGCCCAACCTCTCGAAGGCCTTCTCCTGCAAAGCACGGAGAAGTTTCGGCTGCAGATCGAGCGGGATATCGCCCACCTCGTCCAAGAACAGAGTCCCCCGGTGGGCCATCTCAAAACGGCCGATCTTCTGCGATAAGGCGCCGGTGAAAGCGCCTCTCTCGTAGCCGAAGAGCTCGCTTTCGAGAAGTCCGGTCGGAATGGCGGCGCAGTTCAAGGTAACGAATGGAAGGTGCTTGCGGGGACTCATCCTATGGATGGCGCGCGCCACCAACTCCTTGCCGGTACCGGTTTCGCCGAGGATCAAGACGTTGGCATCGGTGGGAGCGACCACTTCCACCTGGCGCTGAACCCGCCGCAGCGTAGCGCTGGCGCCGACAATCTCCTCGAAGTCCTGTTTGAGCTCGACATCTTCGTCCTCAATGCTCTCAA
The DNA here is from genome assembly GCA_052325345.1 of Bryobacteraceae bacterium. Classification (GTDB taxonomy): domain Bacteria; phylum Acidobacteriota; class Terriglobia; order Bryobacterales; family Bryobacteraceae; genus JBEKYD01. Next base: position 1,802 of record JBKQVG010000370.1, on the reverse strand, counting down.
GCCGGTCCCGCTGCCGGAGGTCCTGCACAAACGCGATCCATCGGAAGGGAGAGAGCTTCAACACGGCGGTCGCAAACAGGACCGGCACGCGGGTCCCATCCTTTCGAATCAACTCCTTCTCAAAAGGCGTACAGGCTCCAAACCTGAGACCTTCTTCGTGCGCCAGCTCATCCAGCCGGGCGTATTCCGGCGGCGTGAGACCGGGCCAATGCAGGCGGCCCGCCAGCAACTCTTCGCGGCTCGAGCCGACCAGGTCGAGAAATGTATCGTTCGCCTCGGAAATATGGTCAAACTCGCCGGCAACGACGCCGGCTATGGTCGATTGCGATGGGACTGGGCGGATGCGCGCGCGATTGCGCCTCAACTTCTCGTCGCGCTCGTAACGATCGCTGAAGTCGCGCACCACTCTGGCAAAACCTTGCAACTCGCCGGCATCGTTTTTGAGCGCCATGGTAATGGCGTTGGCCCAGAATCGAGACCCGTCTTTTCCCGTCTGCCAGCCTTCCGTTCCTAGGTGGCCTTCGGCCGCGACCCGCTGGAGCTCCTCCCGCAGCTTGAGCCGGATGGCGTCTTCGCCGGGATAGAGAAACGATACGTGTTGGCCGATGGCCTCATCGGCTCGATAACCGTAAATACGCGCCGCTCCCGAATACCAGGCGGCAACGCGTCCCTCGACATCCAGCAGGTAGAGCGCGCAATCCTCGACCGACGACGGCTGGGCGCAATCGTCCGTGGGATGGTTGTCGTTGTCGGTGATCGATGCGGGCGCGGAAGGGTGATTGACGATGGCCCGGAAAAGGAGATCGAGTTCCCTTGGCCCGTTCTCCATCAGCCAACGGGCGGCTGGTGAGTGGGAGCCAGCGGAGCACATCGCGTTTACGCCTTCCCGCCATCGATCCGGGCAGCCCAGGGCCGCCTGAGAGACGAAATCGGTTCACGCCGAAAGAATCCCGCAAACAGTTGGAAGCCGGAAACGGCAGCCGAGTTCATCATACCACCCCCGGCGGCAGTGACCACATTCGGTCACATGACCCTACGCGGTCAGGTCTTCAACCGGCGGATAAACACCAAGAGGCGGGCGGATGTTGGCAGATATGGCGTAACGGCGATTTGGCGCCGGCGGACCCCGGCATGCCTGAATGAAATACCAGCATGCGACAGCGAGTGATCCCATTTTTGGCGGCCGCGGCGAAACGGCGGCCGAGTGGAGACGGTTGTTACGAGACCGAAGCCCGCGGGCTGGCCGTGCTGAATTCGCCGCTGTTGAACAAGGGGACGGCCTTCACGGCGAAAGAGCGAAAAGCGCTGGGCCTGACGGGTCTGCTGCCGCCGGACATCAGCACGCTGGGGACGCAGGTAGAACGCGCCTACATCCAGTACGAGCGGCTGCCGGATGCGCTAAGCAAGAACATCTACCTGACCGTGCTGCACGACCGCAACGAGGTGCTGTTCTATCGCCTGTTTACCGAGCACTTGCGTGAAATGATCCCGATCGTCAACGATCTGACGGTGGGCATGGCGATGGAGCAGTACCACCATGAGTGCAGGCCTGCGCGGGGTGTGTATCTTTCCATCGACCATGCCGAAGCGATGGAAGAGGCGTTTGCCAATCTTGGCGCCGGCGCCGGCGATATCGACCTGATCCTGGCGACGGATGCCGAGCAGGTTCTGGGAATCGGGGATTGGGGCGTGGGCGGAATTGAGGTGTCGATCGGCAAGCTGGCGATTTACACCGCGGCGGGCGGAATAGACCCGACACGGGTGATACCGGTGATGCTCGACGTCGGCACCAACCGCCAGAG
>JBKQVG010000369.1:0-2697 GCA_052325345.1 Bryobacteraceae bacterium | reverse complement strand
CGGAACGCAGACGGCAAAGCTGGACCTGGTTCCTAAACAGGAGAACATTCGTAACAACGTCTCGCACATTACGATCTGGGTCGACCTGGCCCGCGATATTTCGCTGAAGCAGATCATGTTCCAGCCGTCGGGCGATACGCGCACCGTGACCTACACGAACATCCGCTATAACGCGCACCCGCCGGGGAGCTTGTTCACACTGAAGGTGGCAAGCGGAACGCAGGTCCAGCGGCGCTAGAGCCGGCTTCCGGCTACGAGCCGTTCCCCGTCGAATGCAGGATGGCGATCTTCGTCTGGCCGTTGTTCCCTTCGGTACCGATCGTGACCATGATGCTGCTTTTCTTGTCGTCGCTGGTCTCAGACAGTACCGCGCTCTTGTCGCTCTGGAAGACGGAGGCGGCCGGTCCCAGTTTGCCTTTGTAGAAATCCACCACCTTGTCGAGAGAGTCGCTGGTGACATACGCAGCGGTGAGAGCCGTACCGTTGGGCGTGCTCACGCGGACCGCGCCCTCCTGCTGCTTCGCGCCCGGATAGATGTCGACGCCCAGGTCAGCCGAGCTGACGGAACCCGCATTGCCCGCCGATAACGTGCCGGTGGGCGTGGAGAGCGTGACCCCGCCATTGCTGCTGACGTGGACCGCGCGCGAGACGCGCCAGCCCACGAACACGACCGCGCAAACAGCGAGAATGCCCAATCCGACGAACACGCCAACGATGATCAGAATGATTTTGAGGGCGCTGTTGCCTCCCGTTGCGGGCGCGGCTACCGGTTGCGCATACCCAGTGGCGACCGGGGCGTTGGAAGGGGGCACGGCGGAGACTGGAGCTGCAGCCACGCCGACGGGCGCGCCGCATTTTGTGCAGAAGGCATTGTCTCCGGTATTGGGGGTGCCGCATTTCGTGCAAAAGCTTGCCATGGTTGTCTCACTTTCCTCGGTAAAGGCGGCGCTGAGCAACGGAACCGGCACATGGGCCGGACCTGCCGCACAAATTTCAATGAAGCCAGGCGAACCAGCCCCGCGACCATGCAGGGCCGATTCCAGTCACACGCTCGGGACCGCTAGACTTTCACGCTTCCCGCGATGCTCTTTGCTATGCCTGCGGCGATCGGCACCTCGAACATCTTGCCCTGGTAGGCCATCACCATGAGCAGGATCCAGGCGAGGAAGAACGCGAGGGTCAGCAGCAGCGAGAGCATGCTCCAGAGCCAGAACAGGCCGAAGCTGTAGCCGCCCAGGAAGAAGAACGTGAGCAGAATGCGGAGGATGGTGAGCGCGCCGAAGATCACGATGGACTGCGCGGCGTGAAAACGCACAAACGGGCGTTTATCGATGACCAGGAAAATGATCCCGGTCAGCCAGCCCAGGACGTAGCTCAGACAGGCTGCGACATTCTCGGTCAGGCCAGTCGAGGCCGGCGCCACTCCCGGGCCTCCGACGACTACGGGCGGTCCGGCAGCCACCGGGCCTGTGGGAGCTCCACATTTAGGGCAGAAGGCGACCCCATCCGCCACCGACGATCCACACTTCGCACAAAAAGCCATACGCCACCCATCCCTTTCTTTTGCCCGCAGGCAACTTCCGAAAATATGGGGAGTAACCGCCGGGAACACGGACCGGACTTGCGCTTCGGCCTTTCGGCTAGAGGGGTCTTGCCGAGCGACGAACCGAGGGTAGCGCCGACAACGCCGGCCAGAGTGAAAGCCGCGCCACAACGCCATTTGACATGGCCGGACCGCACATAGGCGAGCAGGGTGACGACCGCTGAAACAGCCACTGCGAGCGCGCTGGTTCCGATTGCTAGATGCGGATCGCTAATCCCAACGACGTAAATCAGCGCGGGCACGCCAAGAACCGAGCCGCCGCCGCCGATCAACCCCTGTACGAAACCGATCACAATCCCGGAAAGCACCGCGAGAAGGCTCATCCGCGGCGTCCCGCCGAAATAAAGAATGTCGGCGGGAACCGAATCTTCCAACAATCACACCGCAAGAGCGCCGCCTCGACTTCTCCAACCGCCCGTGCCCGGCGTATAGTGACAAATATCCGTATGGCCCGCGCCAAGAGCCTGTTGCAAAGCTTTCGCAGAGCGCCCGCCCGCTTGGCGCGCCAGCACAATCGGCTTGCCGCTCGGCAACTGCCGAGAGATAAAACGCGAAAGTGGCAGATTGATCGCGCCGGGAATATGCCCCACCGCATATTCATGCGCCTCGCGCACATCGACGATAGCGCGAGATTTGTCAGCGACGACACTCCCAAAGGCTTCATGCTCGATAGTTGGAACCGAGACGCCGCCATTCAACCGGATGAAAGGCGATGCAATCGTCACAGCGTGTCGCTACGCCGATAGCGAGCGCGATTAGCTCCTTGGGCTTGGCGTCGAACGCTTTGGGCGCGCCGGCCGCCATGGCGAGTGCGCCAAACGCCTTCATCACCTCGGGCGCTCCAAGTCGCAATTGTCGCACATCGGCGGTGAGCAGCTTTGTAAGTTCGGGCCAGTCCTTCGTCATTGTGTCATCTCCTTGTTCAATGTGTGAGGCGCGCTCGACATTGGCGTCTCGTCGTCGCGCAGCACGACATAGATCGCGGGAATTACCAGCAGCGTGAGGGCAGTCGACGAGGCGAGGCCGAACACCAGTGAGATCGCCAGTCCCTGAAAGATCGGGTCGGTGAGGATGAAGGCCGCGCCAATCATCGC
>JBKQVG010000368.1:0-33853 GCA_052325345.1 Bryobacteraceae bacterium | reverse complement strand
TTCACGATCAATGCGAGCGTCGCGCGCATTACGACGCCGGGCGCTTCGTCACCGATTGGGGCGACGAAGGGCATCGCAAAGGCTGGTGCCTTTACAAGATGGGCTGCAAGGGCCCGGCCGCCACCTTCAACTGCCCGGTGGTCGGTTGGAACGACCATACCAGTTGGCCGATCCGCGCCGGCCACGGCTGTATCGCCTGCGCTTCGCCGCGCTTCTGGGACACCATGTCGCCGTTCTACGACCGGGTTCCCAATGTGCCCGGATTCGGTGTGGAAGTAACCGCCGGCGAAATCGGGCTCGGGCTGGTGGGCGCAACCGTGGCGGGCGTCACGGCGCATGGCTTGATCCAGCTCATCAAGCCCGCTCCGAAACCTGCGCCGCCGCAGCCACAGCCAGAGGAAGAACCGGAACCTGTACGTCCGCGAAGGGGGCACTAATATGACACGCATGGTCGTAGATCCCGTCACCCGCATCGAAGGTCACCTGCGCATTGAAGCGCAGGTAGACGGCGGAAAATTATCTGACGCCTGGTGCGCGGGCACGTTGTTTCGTGGTATCGATTTGTTGCTTCAAAAGCGCGACCCGCGCGAAGCCTGGATCTGGGCGCAGCGGATCTGCGGGGTCTGCACCATGGTCCACGCGCTCGCCTCGGTCAACGCGGTGGAGGATGCGCTGGACATCGAAATTCCCGACAACGCCCGCCTGATCCGCAATATCATCGCGGCGACGCAGACCATTCAAGACCACGTGATTCACTTCTATCATCTGCACGCCTTGGATTGGGTGGATATCGTCTCGGCATTGAAGGCGGACCCGGCCAAGACATCGCAGTTGGCGCAATCGATCTCCGACTGGCCCATCTCGAGCGCGAAGTATTTCAAGGGCGTTCAGGACCGCGTCGCCGCCCTGGTCGCGAGCAAGCAATTGAGCCTGTTTGGCTCGGGTTATTGGGGGCACCCAGCCTATCGCCTGCCGCCCGAAGCAAACCTCATGGCCGTCGCACACTACCTGGAGGCGCTTCAGTTTCAGAGACAGTTTATCCGGATTCACGCCGTGCTCGGCGGCAAGAATCCCCATTTGCAGACGTTTCTGGTGGGGGGCATGGCCACCTCTCTCGACCCGAATGAACCGGGCGCCACGGTGAACCTGGAGCGGATGGATTTCTTATTGGAGGTGGCGAAGTCCGCCCAGGCATTTGTAAGTCAGGTGTTGATTCCGGACGTGCTGGCGGTCGCCGGCTTTTACCGCGATTGGTTCGAGCTCGGCGAAGGACTCGGCAATTTCATGTCCTACGGCGCCTATCCACAGGGGAAAATAAAGGATGGGAATTTCATCCTTCCGCGAGGCATCATCCTGAATCGCGACCTTTCCAAAGTCTACCCCGTTGATCCGGAGAACATCACCGAGTACGTGGCTCATTCGTGGTACGAGTACCCGGAAGGAAACCAGGTTGCGAAACACCCGTATGAAGGCGTAACCAAGCCGAAATACACCGGCCCCAAACCTCCTTATGAGTTTCTCGAAGTGGAACAGAAGTATTCTTGGCTGAAGGCGCCCCGTTATCAGGACAAGGCCATGGAAGTAGGCCCGCTGGCCCGCTTGCTGGTGGCCTACGCCTCCGGCCAGCCGGATGTCAAGACACTGGTCGACTCCACCTTGGCAGCGCTAAAGGCTCCGCCCACGGCTCTCTTCTCGACCCTTGGCCGTCTCGCGGCGCGCGCCCTCGAAACGGAGTTTCTTGCCGATCGCCTGGTTCGATGGATTCAGGAGCTTGGAAACAACCTATCGACGGGAAACCTGAGTATTCACAACGGCCAAAAGTGGGACCCGAGCTCGTGGCCCCAGACCGCCAGGGGATTCGGTTTCTTCGAGGCCCCGCGCGGGTCGCTGGGGCATTGGGTGGAGATCGATAACCAGGCGATCAAGAACTACCAGGCTGTAGTGCCCTCTACGTGGAATGCAAGCCCGCGAGACGCTCACGGCCAGCGCGGCGCGTACGAAGCCGCGCTCATTAAGACGCCGGTCGCCGACCCGGAACGCCCGCTTGAAATTCTGCGGACGATTCATTCCTTCGACCCATGCTTGGCCTGCGCTGTCCACGTGGTGGACGCGCGTGGCCGGATCCGCGCCCGTCGAGAAGCCTGAGCGGACTCTTCACGTGAAGAATCCAGGCAACGACTTACTCTCTTCAGACACGGTGGTGGTAGGTGTTGGCAACACCATACTTTCCGACGACGGCGCCGGCGTACACGCCGCCCGGCTGCTGCAGGGGGACGCCAGAGTGCCCGCGGAAGTAACCATTCTGGACGGCGGCACACTCGGTCTCGAACTCGTGCCTTATGTTTCGGACGCATCGCGCGTGTTGTTCCTCGATGCGGTGGACTCGGATGGGGATCCCGGAACACTCGCCCGGATGACGGGCGGGGATTTGCTCGGCACGCCGAGCGGGCGGAGCGTTCATCATTTGGGTGTTGCCGATCTGATTGCCGCTCTTGCCCTGGTGTCGGCCGCGCCCCAGGATATTGTTGTGCTCGGTGTGCAGCCAGCCAATACGGACTGGGGTACGTCCTTGTCTCCCGCCGTGCAGACCGCCCTCCCCGGGCTGGTGGACGCAGCCTTGACGCAGTTACTGCTGTGGAAAGAGTCGCGGGAACCTCTCACACGGTGAAGCCGCCGACGGGATTGACATCGCCGCGGGTGCTTAACCGTTTTGGGGAGAATGGGCGATCGACAACCGCTCCCTGGCGGTCGCGGCTCTGTAACTACATGCAAACACGTGGCACCTGTTACGTAGCCGCGACCGCCAGGGAGCGGTTGTCGGGGTGCATCTGGTTCTTCAGCATAGGACAGTCTTTGCCGATTCCTCCTGGGGGCCGGTCCGAACGGTGGACGATGCGGCGTTACTGGAAGATTGTTCGCGAGGCCGGTCGTCCACGCAGCCCCGGCGCATCACAGCCCGCTCCTCCGGCCCGGTTGCTAGAATGCCACTGTGATGAAACTGCCGGCCTCCGCGCGCACGGTGGCGTTCGACGTTCTGCGCAAGGTGGAATCGGGCGGTTACGCTTCCGACCTGTTGCTCGATCGCGCGGCCGGGCTGGACAGCCGGGACGCCGGGCTGGCAACGGAGATCGTGTTCGGCGTGCTCCGCTACCGGGCGCAATTGGATTACCTGATTGCGCTCCATTCGGGGAGAGCACGGAAACTGGACGCGGAAGTGCGGCTGGCGCTCCAGATGGGCATCTACCAGTTGTGCTACCTGGAACGCGTCCCGGCGCACGCGGCCGTGGCGGAGAGTGTAGAGCTGGTGCGGCGCGCGCGCAAAACGTCGGCCGCCGGGCTGGTGAATGCGGTGCTGCGGAAAGCGGCCCAGCATCGGGCGGAAAAAACAGACTGGCCCAGCCGCGAAATCGCGCTTTCCTGCCCGGAGTGGCTGCTGGCGCGCTGGGAGCGTCAGTATGGCGGGGCGGCGGCCGAAGCCATCGCCCGCGCGGCCCTGGAGGAACCGGGGAAACATCGCCACGGCGAGCGGTTCCAGGATATCGGCTCGCAATCGATCGTGCCGTTGCTCGAAATCGAGCCAGGACAGCGGCTGCTGGACGTGTGCGCGGCGCCGGGCAACAAGACCGCGCAGGCGGTGGAGTCGGGGGCGCGGGTAACCGCCGCGGATCTGCACTTTCACCGCATCGCGCAGATAAAAGGCATCACGCGGGACCTGGTGCAACTGGACGCGACCCGGCCACTGCCATTTCGGGCGCGCTTCGAACGGGTACTGGTGGACGCACCGTGCTCGGGCACAGGCACTCTGGCGCGCAACCCGGAAATCAAATGGCGGCTGAAGCCTGAGGATCTGGCCGATCTCGCGGGGCGGCAGCGGGCGATTCTGGCCAATGCCCTGGCTGTGCTGGCCCCGGGCGGGCGGCTGGTTTATGCCACCTGTTCGCTGGAAGCGGAAGAGAATCGCGCGGTGGTGGAAGAGGTGGCCGGGCGGGCGCGGAACAGGCGGATCGCGGCCAGCTTCGAGCGGCTGCCGGGGCGCGATGCGGGCGATGGTTTTCTAGCCTCTGTGATAAAATCGGAACAGCCCCCAAATGATTGAAATCGTTCCCTCGATTCTGTCCGCGGACTTCGCCCGCCTGGCGGACGAAATGGCCCGCGTGGAGCGCGGAGGGGCGCGAATCCTGCATCTCGACGTGATGGACGGCCACTTCGTCCAGAACATCACCATCGGCCCGCCGGTGGTGGAATCGATTCGCAAGGCGACCAACGCTCATCTGGATGTACACCTCATGATCGAGAATCCGGAGCGTTACGTTACGGATTTCGTGCGCGCCGGGGCGAATTCGGTTTCGGTGCATTGGGAGGCGTGCCGGCACCTGGATGGCACGCTGGAAATGATCCGGTCGGCCGGCGCCATGGCGGGAGTGGTGCTGAATCCGGCGACGCCGGTGGCGGTGTTGGAAGACGTGCTGGATGTGGCCGACTACGTGCTGCTGATGAGCGTCAATCCCGGATTCGGAGGCCAGAAGCTGATTCCGTACGTGCTGGAAAAGGTTCGGAAGCTGGTCGAAATGAGGCGGGAAAGGCGGATGGCGATGCCCATCGAAATCGACGGCGGCGTGCATCCGGAGAACCTGGCGGAAGTGGTGCGGGCAGGGTGTGACTGGATCGTCACAGGTTCGGCGATCTTTCACAGCCCGGACGCCGAGGCCACGGTGCGCCAGATGCGGGAGATTGCCGCGCAGGCGACTGCGGTCCGAGTTTGAGAGAAGAATGGAACGGGGAATTGCGATGGTTTCCAAATACGAAGTCAGAAATCGGGAGACAGAAGTCAGCATGAAACCCGGGCCGCCGCGCGAAATCGGCGCAAGGATTTCCGGCGTTGTGTTTAGAGCCCTGCGTACGGTCGCGGTGAGCGCGGCGCTGGCTGCCATTGTCATCGCGCCGGCCTGCCGCAAGAAGGTTTATATCAACCCCATCGCCAAGGATACGCAGCAGCCGGACAAGGTGCTGTTCGACACCGCCGTCAACGACATTCAGCACGGCCGTTATGAACGCGCGCGCCTGACGCTGCAAACCCTCATGAACACCTACGACACCAGCGAATATCTGGCCAAGGCAAAGCTGGCGGTGGCGGATAGCTGGTTCCGGGAGGGCGGATCGCACGGGCTGGCGCAGGCGGAAGCCGAATACAAGGATTTCATCCTGTTCTATCCGCAGATGGAGGAATCGGCGGAGGCGCAGGCAAAAGTCTGCCAGATGCAGTACGACCAGATCGACAAGGCCGACCGCGACAACCTGCACGCCCGCCGCGCGCTGGACGAATGCCGCACGCTGCTGGCGCAATACCCGAATTCCAAGTACGCGCCGGCGGTGCAGCAATACTTGCGCAACACGGAAGAAGTGCTGGCGGACGGGGAATTCAAAGTGGGCGCCTTCTACCAGACCAAGGGCAGTTTCCCGGCGGCGACCAACCGGTTCCAGGGGTTGGCGGATCAATATCCGCTCTACAGCCGGAGCGCCGAAGCGCTGTGGGACCTGGCGGACGGCTATCATCGCATGGGCGACAATTTCGAGAACCAGGAAGCCGCCGCATATGCGGAGATCGTGCGGGAATACCCGCTCAGTGCGCACGTGGCGGACGCCAAGGCCAAGCTGACGGCCATGCACCGGCCGGTGCCGGAGGCGGACCCGGTAGCCTATGCGCGGGAGAAGTACGAGCAGGAGAATCGGGCGGGGCGGTCGCTGCTCAGCAAGGCCATGGGTCCTTTCGTGGGCAGGCCGGATACCTCGCCGGCGGCGCGTTCCGGCACGCCGCAGATGAGCGATTTCAAACCGTACATTCCGGTCAGCGTGCCGCAGGTGGCGGGCGTGGGTGAGAACACGGTCACCGCGACCCAGGGCGGAGGCACGGACTCCAATGTCACGGCTGGCACAGTCGGTTCCGGCAGGTCCTTGATCGACCGCCAGCCGGATGCGCGGGAAGGCGGAACGGCGGCTACGGCGGCGGGGGCCGCGGTTTCGCCAAAACCATCGGACGCGAAACATGCGACCGCTCCGCCGGCGGTGCTGGCGGGACCAAAGCCCCTGCCCCAGAACCACACCGGCAACCTGAGCCCGAAACAGCAGGCGCGGCTGCTGAAAAAGCAACAAGACGCGATGCGAAAGCAGCAGGAGACGTTGGCCAAGGCGAAGAAGAAGCAGCAGGAGCAGGAAGACAGGAAGAAAAAGAAGCAGCCTTCCGATAACCAACCCGGACAGGCGAATCCGGCGACGACGACCCCTGCATCCGGCAAACAATGAGCCGCATTCTGCTGGTGGACGACAGCCCGCACGCGCAGCGTATGGGGGAGCGGATCCTGAGCGACGAGGGATTCGAAGTCGTAACCGTGAGCAATGCGGACGCGGCGCTGGTGCGCCTGGAAGACGTGGACCCGGACGTGATCGTGGCGGACACGGTGATGCCGGGACGAACCGGCTACGAAATCTGCCAGTACGTCAAGATGAGCCCGCGCCATCGGCACGTGAAAGTGATTCTCACGGCCGGGGTGCTGGAGCCTTTCGAGGAAGAGCGCATCCGGCAAGCCGAAGCGGACGGCTCGCTCAAGAAGCCGTTCGAAGCCAGCGCGCTGGTGGGGATGGTGCGGCCGCTGGCGGAAGCATCCGCCGCCGCGCGCGCCGACGCGGCCGCGGCGAAGCCTTCCAGCCAGGCTGTTTCGAAAACGCCGGTGGCGCCCGCCGCACCCTTCATCGCGGTGGTGGATGCCGAACAGGTGCGCGCGGCGGTGACGGTGGCGCTGGACGCATCCATGGCGGATATGGTGGACGAGATTTCACGGCGTGTGATTGCCGCGCTGAACGTGCGCAAGCACGAAGCGCCGCCCACGGCGCCCATTTCGCCCGAGCAACCGAGGGTCGCGGAGCCGCCGCCGGCGGCGCCCCGCGCCGATACAGTGCGGCGCGTGACCCCGGTGCGCACGCGCCCCAGCTCCGGCTACTTTGTCAGTCTCGATATCAACCGCCGCGATCCCGAATGACTTATGCCCGATAACAGCTTCGACGTGGTTTCCAAGATCGAAATACCTGAAGTCATGAATGCCGTGCAGCAGGCTCAGAAGGAGGTCCAGCAGCGTTTCGACCTCAAAGACACGCACTCGTCGATTGTGCTCAACGAGAAGGAGAACAAGATCGCGCTGGCCAGCAAAGACGAGTACAAGCTCAAGGCGGTGGTGGAGATTCTCGAATCCAAGCTGGTGAAGCGCAAGGTGCCGCTGAAGGGGTTGCAGTTCGGCGAGGTAGTGGCGGCGGCGGGCTCGAGCGTGAAGCAGGAGATCACCCTGCAGCAGGGGATTCCGATCGAAAAGGCGCGCGAGATTGTGAAGACGGTGAAGGACAGCAAGCTCAAGGTGCAAGCTTCGATTCAGGGCGATTTCGTGCGCATTGCGGGCAAGGATCGCGACACTCTTCAGATGGCGATCAAGCTGCTGCGCGACGCCGATTTCGGCATCGACATGCAGTTCGTGAATTACCGGACGAATTGAAGAAGCGATCAGCTATCAGCGGTTAGCTTTCAGCCCTTCCCGCCACGCTGTCAGCTTGCCGTCAGTCTCTTGTACGTCAGCCGTTTCCCGGCGCAACCACGAGCGACCCGCTCAAAACCGGCTGGTCGCCAACCGAGCCGCGACCGAAGGGAGCGGTGTTTTAGCTGAACGCTGATAGCTGACCGCTGAAAGCTCCACACCACATGGCTCGCCGAATCGAATCGTTGCTGCTCGCTGGTCCGGCCGGCGGGCTGGAAGCGCTGCTGGAAGAGCCGGACGCGGCGCCCGGCTTTGCCGCGCTGGTTTGCCATCCCCACCCGCTCTACGGAGGCACCATGCTGAACAAGGTGGTGCACCGGCTGGGGCGAGGATTGCGCGCGGCGGGCGGGGTGGTGCTGCGGTTTAATTTTCGCGGCGTGGGCCGGAGCCAGGGCGAACACGGCAACCTGGCGGGCGAAGTGGAAGACGCACGGGCGGCGCTCGCCTGGCTGCGCGGCCGCTATCCGGATCTCGACTATGCACTGGCGGGCTTCTCCTTCGGCAGCCGGGTGATCACGCGGCTGGGTTGTGAAGACAAGAGCGCGCGCTTCCTGATGGCCGCCGGGTTTCCCACGCGCATGGGCGATGCCGAATACCTGGAAACCTGCACCGCGGCGAAGATCTTCATTCAGAGCACGCACGACGAGTTCGGTCCGAAGGCGGAACTGGAAGCGGCCTTTGCGCGCTTCGCCGAGCCGAAACGCCTGATCTGGGTGGAAGCCGCCGATCATTTCTTCGCGGGAGGGCTGGACCAGTTGGAGAATGAGGTCGCCGAGGCGGCGCGAGCGGCGCGGTAGCGAAGTCACAGAAGTCCACTGCGATTCAGCCGCTTCACGAGCGCCGCCGAACTATCTTCGCGAGGCGTCGGGCGGCGCACCAAGCGGTAACCCGATTGATCCAACGGGCGAGCCTTGGCGCCAGCGGGCGTCTCCCGCCCTTGCCAAGCAGGATGCTCGTGCTCGCGGCGCCAGAGTTCGCCGCACCGCCGACGAACGCACCCAAATTCCATGCACAAAAGTGCACAACGGTGCGCCAATGCCGAACCCAAGCTGCCTTTACCGAACGAAGCCATTCTACCAGTCAGGCAGTTTAAAAAGAATGAGTTAGACAGGGCCGGAGCCGATCGAGCGCGGCCAGGTATCGGGCATTTGGTAAGCTGCAAACATGCCCATTCGCATCGTAACGGTCGACGCTTTTACGGCCGTGCCATTTGCCGGGAACCCCGCGGCGGTCTGTATTCTGGGCGCAGCTCGTCCGGACGAGTGGATGCGCAATGTGGCGCGGGAGATGAATCTTTCCGAGACTGCGTTTTTGACGGCGGAAGAGGATGGCTACCGGCTGCGCTGGTTTACCCCGGCGGTGGAAGTGGATCTGTGCGGGCACGCCACGGTGGCTAGCGCGCACGTGCTGTGGGAAGAAGGCCACTTGGCGGCGGGAAAGCAGGCGCGCTTTTATACCCGCAGCGGACTGCTGCTGGCCGATCGTCGCGGGGAATGGATCGAGCTGGATTTCCCGGCGAAGGCGGCCATTGCGTCCGAACCGCCGGCGGAGCTGATCGGGGCGCTGGGAGTGAAAGCCAAGGCCGTGGCGCGCAACCAGTTCGACTATCTGGTGGAGGTGGGGAGCGAAGCGGAAGTGCGGGCGGCGGACCCGGATTATGGCGCGCTGAAGAAGATTCCAGTGCGAGGGGTGATCGTGACCGCGCCGGCCTCGACCGCCGGTTTCGATTTCGTCTCGCGGTTCTTCGCGCCGGGCTCGGGCATCGATGAAGATCCGGTCACGGGCTCGGCCCACTGTGCATTGGGTCCCTACTGGGCGGAGCGGATGGGCAAGCGCGAATTCACGGCTTACCAGGCATCGGCGCGGGGCGGGGTGGTGCGGGTGCGGGTGGAAGGCGATCGCGTCCTGCTGGGCGGCCAGGCGGTGACGGTGCTGCGGGCGGAAATGGCGGAATGAAGAAAAGCAGGAAGACAGAAGACAGAAGACAGAAGTCAGAATGAAAATGGACGCGCGCGGCGCGCGGTTATTCCGGCTTCCCCGACTTCTGGCTTCTGACTTCTATTTTTACCGTCTTGTCTTTCGCGTAGCAGAGATCGTCGAGCCTGCATTGGGCGCAGAGAGGTTTGCGCGCAACGCAGAGGGCGCGGCCGTGCAGAATCACCTGGTGCGAGAAAAGAATCCATTTCTCTTGGGGGATGATTTTGACGAGGTCCCGCTCGATTTTGACGGGATCGGCGTGGCGGGTCAAGTCGAGCCGCGCGGCGATGCGCGCGACGTGGGTATCCACGACCACCCCTGAAGCGATTCCGTAGGCCGTTCCCAGCACCACGTTGGCGGTTTTGCGGGCGGCGCCAGGGATGGCGAGCATGGCTTCCATGGTGCGCGGCACGGCTCCGCCGAATTCGCCCTGAATCTTTTTGGCCGCGCCGACGATGGACTTGGCCTTGTTGTTGAAGAAGCCGGTGCTGCGGATATCCTGGGCCAGGACCTCGGGACGCACGGCGGCAAAGTCGGCGGGGGTGGGATATTTGGCGAACAAGCCCGGGGTGACTTCATTCACGCGCTTATCGGTGCACTGGGCGGAGAGGATGGTAGCCACCAGCAGTTCCCACGGGTTGTGGTGGTGGAGCGCGCAAGTGGCGCCCGGGTACATGGCATCGAGGCGGCGGAGAATCTCGGCCACGCGGGCGGCGCGTTGCGGCGCGGTTTTGGGACGGCTCGGACGGGCGGCGGGCCGGCGGGTTGAGGATTTCACTTTGACGATTATGGCGCATACGACCGGCACAGGCCAAGAAGAGCCGAGACGACTCTCGGCGCTGCAGGCTTGACAGCCTGCGCCACGGTATTATTGGGCTCCCGGAAGCGCTGCCGGCGAGGTGATCTGCAGGTCCGTGGTCAGGTTCTGCCAGTCCGCCAGCTCGTAGATCTTTTTCTTACTATCGAGCGGCGCGGTTAATTCCACCGAGGCGAACGGCTTCAGATCGGTGGTGAAGGCAAAGCTGCCCTGGGCGTCTTCTTCGGAGTGTTGGGTGCTGCCCCACAGAGTGACGTTGCCTTTCAGACCGGTCCAATCGGCGGAGGAGTGGTTGACAACCAGGAACCGGACCAGGGCTTGGTCCTTGTGCTGCGGGTCGTCGACATACCGGACACCGCAGATTTCGATGAACTTTTGCGCCGGACTGACGGCGGCGCCGGGTTTAGCGGCGGAATTTTCCACCGCCGCCACGGAATTGGACAGTGAGCCGTGCGAAGAACCGACGAGGGCATAAATACCGGCGAAAACGCCGCCGAAAGCCGCCACGGCGAGGATGGTGAGGAGCCAGACGGGCAGGCTGCGTTGCGGGGGCGGGTAATAG
This sequence comes from Bryobacteraceae bacterium, assembly GCA_052325345.1. GTDB lineage: Bacteria > Acidobacteriota > Terriglobia > Bryobacterales > Bryobacteraceae > JBEKYD01. Next base: position 22,920 of record JBKQVG010000368.1, on the reverse strand, counting down.
GCCGCGGGTTGGGGCGGGGCATAGCGCAAATCGGGCGCAATCGGGTAGGACTGCGGCGGCTGGGGCGGGGGCGGTTGGGGAGGCTGATAGCTGGGCGGTGGCTGGGGGGCGGCCGGTTGGGGAGGTTGATAGCTAGGCACCGGCTGCGGCGATGGGTAACCCGGAGGCGTGGGGTACGACTGTGGCTGGTATGCCGGCGGGGCCGGAGGACCAGCCGCCGGGGCCGGTGTTTCCGGCGCTGGTGCGGCCGGCTGCCGGCTCTGCGCGGCCAACTCGGCGCAATGGGGGCAGTCGTTGTATGCGGGAGGAACTTCGCGCCCGCACTGCGGGCATATCCAGGTGAACATTTCAGCCTTTCGCTTCTACTCTACTACCGGCGCGCAGACCGAGGAAAGAGAACATACGGCCGGCCTTTTCCCGATCGCGGCGATACGACTCGAATTCGTCCGGGTGGCACATGGTGCACAGGTTCGACGCGACGATGGCGGATGCCGTTACACCGGTTTCGAGCAGTTGGCGGCGGTTGGCGGCTACCAGATCGACGCGAGCGCGGCTTTGGCTCGAGACCGGTTCATCGAATTGGGCGGCCACCTCGGGGCCGACCTCGAAACAGCACTTGCCGATGCCGGGGCCGATGGCGGCGCGAAGGTTTTCGGGCCGGCTACCCAGTTCCGCGGCCATGGCGGCGACCGCGCGGGCGGCGACGCGCGCCACGGTACCGCGCCAACCGGCGTGGACGGCAGCGACGGCGCGCGCGACGGGATCCACCAGGAGAATGGGGAGGCAATCGGCGGTCTTGACGGCCACCAGGGCGCCGGGCGTATTTTCCAGTAAGGCGTCTCCCCGGCCCAGGATGCCGGCGCGGCCTCGCGCAGCCACGCATTGAGCGGAATGCACCTGCTTCAGCGTGGCCATTTGGGAAAATCCGACGGAGAGATCGGCATGCCTGGCGCCGAAGCCGTGATCGAGCCACTCGAAAGCGTCCCAGTCGTCGACGCGGTAGAAGCCGCGGGAATCTTTATGGAACATCGGAGAAGAAGGTTTCAGCCACAGATGAACACAGATAAACACAGATAAGAATGAATGATTTATCCGTGTTCATCTGTGTTCCTCTGTGGCTAGTGGTTGTTTCTTGCCGTTACGCCGGCTGGGAAATCTGGGCGATGCGCACCTGCTGGCGGAACTGGTCGAGCATGCTTTCTTCGAGCCGGACCTCGGTAGGGCGCTTTACCAGGGTACTCATGCCATCGATTTTTTCCTGCAATTTCAGCAGGCCGTAAAAAAGATTCTCGGGGCGGGGCGGGCAACCTTGCACGTAAACATCCACGGGCACGATCTTATCCACGCCCTGCAGGACGGCATAAGTATTGAAGGGACCGCCGACGCTGCTGCAGGCACCCATGGAAATGCACCATTTGGGATCGGGCATCTGGTCCCAGATGCGTTTCAACACGGGCGCCATTTTCAACGTTACGGTGCCGGCCACGATCATGAGATCGCTCTGCCGCGGGCTGGGACGGAAGACCTCCGCGCCGAAGCGGGCAATATCGAAGCGCGAGGTGCTGGAAGCGATCATTTCAATCGCGCAGCAAGCCAATCCGAACGTCAGCGGCCATAACGAGGATTGCCGGGCCCAGTTGAAAACATGATCCACGGAGGTGGTAATCACGTTCTGCTCAAACTGGTTTTCGAGGAACGACGGCACTCAAGAACCTCCCCTTCAGATTGAATTGTAGCATCCGGTTCCAGTACGGACGATCGCGTTTGTAGCGGCCAGTTGGCGAAAGACGGCACCGCGACGAGGTAAAGCGGAACCGAAAATATGAAAATTTCTTGACAAATCACCAAGATAGCAATAAAATTTTTCCCATTACACCCGCTGTGTTCGCGGGTCCGTGAGTGGTCTATTACGTAACGTTTTGGAGGATTCATGGCTTACCTTAGGGTACGTGTGTCCGGCGTCGGAGCCTTTGCATTGGCGGCGCTTCTGTCGTGCGGGCCGGCGTGGCCGCAGTCGACGTCCACAGGATCTGTCTCGGGTCTGGTCACCGACCAACAGCGTGCCGTTGTGGCGGGCGCGACGATCAAGCTGAAAGACGTCACTACCGGCATCACCTTAACGACCGCGAGTAACGACGCAGGCCGCTATACTTTCGTCAACGTCGCACCGGGGCAGTACAACATCAGCATCAGCAAGAGCGGGTTCTCGACGACGGACGTCAACGCGCAGCGCGTACAGGTCGGCGAGGTGCTGACCATCAACGCGGTGCTGCAAGTGGGCGCCACCGCGACCACGGTGGAAGTCGCCGCACAGGTAGGCGCGGAACTGCAGACGGCCAATTCGACGGTCGGCCAGACCATCTCGGGGGATTCGATGGTCTACCTGCCGGGGTTCAGCCGCGAAGCGGCGGCGCTGGCGCTCTACCAGCCGGGCGTTTCGCCGGAAGGCTCCGTAGCCGGGGCGATGTACGACCAGAACACCTTCCAGCTCGACGGCGGCAACAACTCGAACGATATGGACGGGAGCATGACCGTGTATTCGTCGAGTTACGCCGGGGCGGGGACCAACGGAGCGGCGATAACATCGGGCGCCGGCGCGCCCACCGGGACCATGCCGACGCCGGTCGAGAGCATCGAGGAATTCAAAGTGAATACCAGCGGCATGACGGCGGATTTCAACGGTTCCTCCGGCAGCCAGGTGCAGATGGTGACCAAGCGCGGCACCAACACGTTCCACGGGGCGGGATACGAGTACTACTACGCCACCGACGTGGGCGCGGCCAACAACTGGGACAACAACCACACACCTTCGGGCAGCCTGGGGTACACGCCGCTGCCGATCACGCACAACAACCGTTTCGGCGGGGCGTTGGGCGGCCAACTCATCCCCAAGAACGTGCTGGGCGGCAAATGGTATTTTTTCATCAATTACGAGGGTTTCCGTTTCCCGCAGTCGGCCCTGATCGAGAGGACCGTGCCCACGGCCATGTTGAAAGCCGGAGTGATTCAGATCAACGAGGGCGGGCAGTTTGTGCCTTACAACTTGAACACCGTTCCGGTGACCGTGGGAGGAGTGACGTATCAGCCGGCGACCTGTCCGGCGGGCTCCTGCGATCCGCGCGGAATCGGAATGAATTCGCTGGTGTCGCAGATCTGGAACAAGTACGAGCCGGCGGCCAACGTAGTTTCCGGCGGCGACCACTACAACACGCAGGGATTCCAGGGCGTTGTAGGTCTGCCCACCAAGAGCAACAACGAGATAGCCCGCATCGATCACGATTTCAGCGACAAATGGCGGTTCATGACCAGCTACCGTTATTACCGCTATATCGCCCTCACCACCAACGAGTTGGATATCGGGGGCGCGATTTCGGGCGACAAGCTGGGGACACCGGCCGCCCAGGCGCCGCGGCCGCAGATACCCAGCTATTGGGTAGCGGGGCTGACCACCACCATCAACGCGTCGACTACCAACGATTTTCGCTTCAGCTACCTGCGCAACTTCTGGCAATGGGGCACGGCGGGCGCCATACCGCAGTTGCCGAGCTTGACGGCGGCGCTCGAAATCGGCGGCGAAACCACCAATGCGCTGATTCCTTACAACGTCAACACCCAGCAGACGCGGCAGCGTTTCTGGGACGGGCAGGATAAGGGCATCCGCGACGACGTGTCCAAGATCAAGGGCAATCACCTGATCAGCTTCGGCGGCCAGTACCAGCGCAATTTCGATTACCATCTGCGCACCGACAACGGCGGCGGCATTATGAACCAACCGGTGGACCAGATCGGGCAGTCGAGCGGTTTTGCCTCGGGCCTTAGCTTCTCCACGAACTACATTCCGGCGGGTGTTCCGAACGCCCAGTACGCCACTTACGAAAAACTCTACGAGGAAGTTCTCGGCATCGTCACCCAGCCGCAGGATCTGTATACCCGCAGCGGCGCCAGCCTGACGCTCAATCCGCCGGGAACGCCGATGTTCGACCAGAGCATCATTCCCTCGTACCAAGTGTATTTCACCGACACGTGGAAGATGAAGCCGACCTTCACGCTGACTTACGGCTTGGGCTACCAGCTCGAGATGCCGCCTTACGAAGTCAACGGCAAGCAGATCGAGCTCACCGACGCGACCGGTCATCCGATCGTTCTGGCCAACTACCTTGCCCAGCGCCAGTCAGCGGCGTTAGCTGGTTCGACGTACAACCCGACGCTGGCGTACGACGGCGTGCGCAACGTGGCGGGAGCCAGCACCAAGTACCCCTACAACCCGTTCTACGGCGGTGTGAGTCCGCACGTTGCAGCGGCCTGGAATCCGAAATTTCAGGATGGCTTTTTGGGCAAGCTATTGGGCGACGGCAAGACCGTAATCCGCGGCGGCTACAGCCGGGTGATGAGCCGTTTGAACGGCGTCGACCTGGTACTGATTCCACTGCTGGGCACGGGGTTGGGGCAACCGGTTTCGTGTATCGGCGCCAGTTCCACGGGGCAGTGCCTGGGGAACTCGAGCGTAACTCCGGCGACGGCGTTTCGCATCGGCACCGACGGGCTGACGGCGCCGCTGCCGGCGGTTTCGCAGACACTGGCCCAGCCCTACATACCGGGCTTCAGCAACGCGACTGCCGGTTCGGGCAGCGTGCTGGATCCGAATTTCCGCCCGGCGCGCACCGAAAACTTCACCCTGAGCATCCAGCGGGAAATCAACTCGAAGACGATGTTCGAGCTGGGTTACATCGGCCGCCTGATCCGGAACGAATGGCAGGAGGTAGACATCGATGCGGTGCCGTACATGACCACCCTGGGCGGCCAGAGTTTCGCCCAAGCGTACTCCAATACGTACTGGGCTCTGTACAACAACAAATTCTCCCCAACCACCGCGGTCCCGGCGCAACCGTTCTTCGAAAATGCGCTCGGCGGGGCCAATTCTTCGTTTTGCAAGGGCTACGGGAGCTGCACCGCGGCCGTACTGCAGAACCCGGCGGTGGGCGGCGCGAGCCTGATTCAGAACACCCAGGCTTACGACCTGTGGGCGGCGATGAACTCGGCCTCTTCGTGGACCCTGGGGCGCACCATGCCGAGCTCGCCGACCCCCAACGGGGGCGCTGCCCAGGTTTCGGCGGTTTACTCCGATACCAGCACCGGCTTCGGCAATTACAACGCGGTGTACGCGCAGTTGACCCTGCGCGACTGGCACGGCATGACGGTACACACCAACTTGACCTGGGGCCGCGCGTTGGGCACCGGCAACCAGGTGCAGGCCACCAGCGAATACACGGTGCTGGATCCCTGGAACATGAATGCGATGTACGGTCCGCAGTACTACGACTACAAGTTCAACTTCAATCTGACCATGATTTGGCAATCGCCGTATTACCGCAACCAAAAGGGCGTAATCGGGCATTTGCTGGGCGGTTGGACCATCGCTCCCCTGTTCGTCGCTCACGGCGGAGCGCCGTTGTGGGTCTACAACGACAACGGCGACTGCGAGTCGTTCGGCGAAGCCAACTGCAGTACGGGTTCGACGGCGGACTACGCGGTATTTATGAGCAAGTACACGGGCGGCAGCTCGGCGCACTATAACCAGACGGTATCGGAGAGCGCCTCGGCCAATCCCCTGGGCGTAGGCGTCAATTCCAACGCCGACAACGGCGGCCAGAACGTGCAGTTTTTCACCAATCCAATCGCCACCTACGGCGAATTCCGCGATTGCGTGCTGGGTTTCGATACCAACTGCGGCGCCCAGGGTAACATTCGCCAGTTGCCCTGGTGGAACCTGGATGCCACAGTTTCGAAGGACATCGGGATCTGGAAGGAAGGGCGGGTGGGAGCGACCCTGATCTTCCAGTTCACCAACCTGCTCAACCACGTGCAGATGGACTATCCTTATCTGGCTACCAACGATCCAGGCGATTGGGGCGTGCTGGGAACGTCCAATCCCTTCGGCGGCCAGGCGAACCAACCGCGGAACATGGAATTCGGAATCCGCGTGCATTTCTAGAGTGAGGGGGTTAGTAGCTTTGGTTGTGCGAGAGGGCGGGGCTTCGGCCTCGCCCTTTTTGTTTGGGGGGACAAAATCACAGGCTAAAGCCTGTGCCACCTGTTATTGCGAGCCGGCCCATGAACAGGCTGGGAGGTCTGGCCTACGAAGACGCCAGGTCGCTGACCTTGGGCAGGTCGAGCACGATTTCGCCGGCGGGATCGACGTGAAACGCGGGGGCGAAGCGGGCGCCGAAGACGAACTCCGGAAAAACGTAAGAACGGCGGGTCAACACGGTCTGGCTGAAGGTGTCGTCATAGGCCTTGATCAGAATCATGACCTCCGGCTGCAGGCGCTCGATTTCTTCCGGACTCTTGCCCCATAGAGGGCTGTCGCTATCGATAGGATGGACGACGGTCCAGGTGAGCGCCAGGAACAAGACTTGGGTGCGTTCCAGCTTGAGCAGGTCATAGCGGCGCTGCAGGAGGCCATCGCGCGACTCGACGGTCATGAGCAGGACGCGGGCTTCGAGCTCCATCAGGGAGTTGGCGCGGCGATTGACCACGCGAAACTGAAGGCTCTGACCGTCCTGATAAGGCGCGACGAGAAGGTTGCGGCTGAAGCCGATGCGTGCCGAGGGGCGCGAGACACGCCCGAACAACAGGCCGGTGGCGACGGCAAAACCCAGCACGCCAACCAGGGCTTCGATAGAGGACACGAAGTTGGCGGCGAGTCCTTTGGGTGCAATGTTGCCGTAGCCCACGGTGCTGAGGGTGTGGGAGCTGAAGAAGAAGTCGTTGAGGAAGCGTCCGAAGGCGGTGGAAGCGTCGGCGCCCTGCAACTGGCCGGGACCCAGGAAAAAGTAGACGACGGCAAACAGGAGGTTGGCCACGGTGTAGCCGGCGAACAGGGTGGCGAAAAAAACCGGCCAACCCATATTGATGAGGTGCAGGTAGGGATGGAAGTCGCGCCAGGTAGTACCTTGGCGGCGCACGTTGAAGCTGCCGTCGAAATTGATGGCGCGGCTGATGGGCGAGATAAATTTCTCGGTCAGGCCGGGGTCGAAGCTGGCTTTGCGCATCGGGTTATCGTACCCCCTGCACGCGCTTTTGGGATACAGGGATGAGATTCATTCCAACCAGTTTGCCAGAAAGACAGAAGACAGAAGCAAGAATGCGGGGCGGGCGTCGTGTAGGATAGAGGATGGAATCAGGGGAGGGGGGACTCCCGATTCGATTCCGGATGCGACAAACTCCATGGCCGATGCCGCCGCACAACGCCTCACCGCACTCCGCAACGGGCTGCTCAGGCTGCACAAGAACCTCCTCGACCTGGAGCGCGCGGCTTACGATCGGGACGTGGCGCGCATTGAAGGGCCGGGACATTTGCTGGACCTGGTGCTGAACGACCCATGGTTCGCCTGGCTGCGGGAACTGTCGCAGTTCGTGGTAGTGGTGGATGAGACTCTGGATTTGGACGAGCCGGCCACCGACGCCGATGCGGACCGTTTGATCGGGGAAGCCCGGCGGCTGATTTCACCGGGCGAGAATGCCGACGGATTCGCGCGCCGGTACCGTGAAGCCATGCAGCGCGACGCGGCGGCGGTGCTGGCCCACCGCGACATGATGAATGTGTTTGCCGGCCTCGGCGCCAAGCATGGCGATTGAACTGGCGGCGTACCTGGCGCTGGCGATCTGGGTGTACTTGTTGACGGGGCGGGGCGGCTTCTGGCTGGAGAGGGCGGCCACGCCACCGCGCTTGAACGCATCCCGGAAATATCCTTCGGTGGTGGTGGTGGTTCCGGCACGAAACGAAGCCCCGGTGGTGGAGAAGGCTATCGGGTCTTTGGCAGGGCAGCGGTATCCAGGGGCGTTCCACATCGTTCTGGTGGACGACTCTAGCACCGATGGAACGGCGGAAGCGGCGCGCGCCGCGGCGGCGGCGGAGCGCCTGAGCGTGATTCGGGCAGCGCCCCCGGCAGCGGGGTGGACCGGCAAGATGTGGGCCGTGGCGCAAGGCGTGCGCTACGCGGCCCGCTTCCAACCGGATTATTTGCTGTTGACCGACGCGGATATCGTACACGCTCCCGACAATCTGGCCGGCCTGGTGGCGAGGGCGGAGGGTTCTGACTATCGGCTGGTGTCTTACATGGCGACGCTCGAGTGCCGATCGCTGCCGGAGCGGGCGCTGATTCCGGCGTTCGTTTTCTTTTTCTTCCTCTTATACCCGCCGCGATGGATCCGCAATCCCCGGCGGCGCACGGCGGGAGCGGCGGGAGGTTGCATGCTGGTGGAGCGCAAAGCGCTGGAATCGAGCGGGGGAATCGAGGCGATTGGCGGGGCGCTGATCGACGACTGCTCGCTGGCGGCGCAAATCAAAAACGCCGGCGGCGGGGTGTGGCTGGGGCTGAGTTCGGCTACCCACAGCATCCGGGCATATGGCAGCTTCGGCGAGATCGGCCGCATGATCTCGCGCAGCGCCTTCACCCAGCTCCGGCATGCCACGCCGCTGTTATTGGGAACCACGGCGGGGCTGGCGCTGACCTATTTGCTGCCACCGGTGGCGGCGATTGCAGCACCGCGAAAAGCAGCGCTGGCGGGGGCTCTGGCTTGGGGGCTGATGAGCCTGGCATACGCACCGATGCTGCGCTATTACCGAAAATCGCTACTTTGGGCGCCGCTGCTGCCGCTGATCGCCTGCTTCTATCTGTGCGCCACGATTCATTCCGCGGTGGCTTACTGGCGGGGTGAAGGCGGCCAGTGGAAAGGCCGCGCGCAGGACAGGTGAAGGCGATCGCCGGAACTGGGGGACAGGCCCCGAGGCCTGTCCCGCCGAGTGAGCTTCGAACGCTAGTTGAGGGCGGAACTGCGCTCTTCGTTGTGCTCGAGAATAGTCGATTGTAGAGACTCCAGCGCTTCGACCACGCGTTCCACCAAATCGTCGGTTTGGGACATGGCGGTACGCAGCGACTCCATGGATGCGGCTTGCTGCTTGACGGTGCCCTCGAGGTTCTGCACGTCCTCGGCGACCAGCTTGTGGAGATCGGCAATGCGCTGGTTTACATCGGCGATCAGGCTGCCGGCATGGCTGGCAATGGACTTTTCGAGGCCGTCCAGGCGGGCGGTTTGGGTCTCGATGCCATGGCCGAGTTGCGCCACCTCTTCATGGCTGGCGGCGTTGTTCTTGCGTTGGTCGAAAGATCCCTGCAGGCTCACCAGCGCCGCCTCGATTTTCTCGGTGCGCGCCATGTGGGATCCCAGGCTCTGCGCGAGCTGGTCCAGGTGGTCGCGGCTGGCGGCGTTGCGATCGAGCTGTTCCAGCTTGCCATGGGTGGCGGCGAGCGAGGCTTCGATTTGTTGCACGCGGCCGGCTTGAGCTTCCAGGTTGAGCCCAATCTTTTCCAGGTGTTGTTGGTTCAGCGCGGTGTCCGCCAGTTTCTGCACGCGATCCTGACTGGCCGACAGATTCTGTTCCAGGCGCTGGACGCGCTCGGCGCTGGCGTCCAGGTGCTGTTGCACATGGCTGATGATCTTTTCGCCGGCGGCCTGAATTTCCTGCTGGGAGCGGGCGGAGTGTTGTTGCGCGGCGTCCAGTTGAGAGGCGATTCCGCCCAACTCGCCGCGCAGCCCGGATAGAGTTTCGGCGGCGCCGCGATGCGACTCGGCTACTTCCTGCCGGTGGCTTTCGAGACGCCGGTCGATGCGGGCTTCGAGTTGCGCGATTTCGGATCGCAGCGCCGTTTCGAGGGCCGCGTCGCGGCGCTGAGGCGGCTGTTCGGCGCGCCGCGCGACCATGCTCAACATCTTCAGTTCGAGGATGACCTTTTGCATGCGGGGCGGCCGCGCCGCGGGGTCTTTGGCCAGGCAGGCGGCCATCAGGCGATCCACCGCCGGGCTGCCGGTGGGCGCCGGCTGGGCTCCGGTCACCGCGGCGGCGATGGACGCCGAGTCGCTACCGTCGAAAGCGCGGCGGCCGGTCAACATTTCATAGAGCACGGCGCCGTAGGAGAAAATATCGCTGGCCGCGTCGGCCGACTTTCCGGCGATGACTTCCGGGGCAGTGTAAGGCGTGGGCGTCAAAGAAGCGAGCGCGGGCGTCAGCTCCACCCCATCCGTGGTGAGAGTCACGCTGGCGGGCGAAACGGCTCCGTGCACGCGTCCGGTATCGTGCAACTTGCGCAATGCTTCCGCCAATTGGGTTCCGGTTCGGAGCGATTCGGCAACTGGCAGCTTTCCCTCAGCCAGACGGTGGGCCAAGCTCTGCGGAAGAGTGGAAGCGGGGGACATGAATAACCTCCAAAGAATTCAGCGGGAATCTCTCGCCTTTTCTGAGTAGACCAGTTCTCCACCGGCTGTGGCAAGTTGCAAACGGTTACGTCGCTTGGTTAACCATGGCTAGAGTACTCTTGGTACCCGATACCGGCGGCGGGCCGCAAGCTAGCGAGCCTTCGACGCCAAGTTAGCCGAAGTTCGTCCACGACGAACCCGGCTAGAGTAAGACGAGAAGTCGGACTGGCTAGCGGAAGAGCGCGACCAGGCGCGGCCCGGGAGTCCGCCCCACTGGATACTATGCCGGCTCCGAACGGATGGACTCGATCTTCCAAGCCAGGCGCCGGAGGCCCAATTCGCCATGCAGGGGGGCGTGGCACCAATGGCTGGCGCGCACCTCAAACTGGAGGGCGGTCCCAGGGGAGCTTCGAAGTTCGAAAGTCACTTCAAAACTGCCGGGGCCGAGGGGCCAACGCGCAAGCTGGCGGCCTTCGAGCCACGCGGCGAGGGTCTGGCCGCGCAGGGAGGAACGGTCGGGCACGAAACCGCGAATCGCCACTTTGCCCTGCCCCTCGGGCAGCATCCAGCGGAGGCGCCGCCCCACCCAGCCGTCGGGAAAGCAGCCCTGCGACCGGCGCGCCACCCAGGCGATGGGCGCGGCCGTAGCGACATAGACGAGCAGACTGAGAAATTGGGCGGGCGGCGCGAGCCAGCCCGGGCTTGGCCCGGAGAGCGCGGCCATCCCGCTGTGCTGCAACTGGTCGAGGGCATGGGTCCAGTAGCCGGGCGCGCGCCGCAATCCGGTGTGGCGTTCCAGAACGCGGCGAATTTCAGCGACGCGGGCGCGCCCGCCGGAAAAGCTCTTGGCTTCCGGATATTCGCGCAGAGCCGCCAGATATTCGGGGGTATAGGCCAGGCCGAACTTTTTCCCCAGACGGATCAACAGGTCCCAATCCATGGCGTAGTGGAGCGACTCATCCAGCCAGCCAACGGTCTCCAGGGCGGCGCGGCGGAAGAAGGCGGCCGGCTGCAGGATGTAGTCGGACAAATAGGTCAGCTTCCAAAGGTTGAAGCGATCGGTGGCGGGAAAGCGGCGGCGCGAGAGGCCGGAGCGGTCCGTCAGGTAGCCTTCGCCATAAACGGCGCCGGCGGGTTCGGCCTGCTGGAGGGCGCGCACGGCGGCGGCCACCGCGCCGGGCAGCAGCAGGTCGTCGGAATTCAGCCAGGCCACGATATCGCCGCGGGCGCGCAGAAAGCCTTTATTAATAGCGTGAGACTGCCCGCGGTCCTTGTCGCTGGTCCAGACCAGGCGAGTGGAGTACTCGGCGGCAATGGAGGCGGTCCGGTCGGTCGAGCCCCCATCCATAATCAAGTACTCGATCGACGGGTACTCCTGCGCCAGCACGCTTTCGATGGTGGCGCGAATAAACTCGCCCTGGTTGAGAGAGGGGGTGACGATAGTAACCAGGGGTTGACTCAAGCGAGGCTCTCGCGGGCGGTCGACAGGATATCCATCCCGAAGCGAAGGGGGTGGCGCCAGTTGTAGCGGGCGCCCATCGCCAGAGAGCGGCACGCGCTCCCGAATGAAGCCGCCGGCCGGGCGGAGGCGAGCGCCTGGCGGGTGCGCAGACGATGGGCATAACCGTAGAGCCAGTTATAAGGAACGTAGCCGTAATGCCGGCGCAGGACGTCGATGGTTTCGCGCATGGCGGCGGGCATTTCGGCGAGCGTCTTGCTGGAGGGGTGGAGGCGGGAATCGGCCAGTTCGCGGTCGATCTTGAGCATGGGGTAAGAGGCGGAGAGACGGATCCAAAGGTCGTAGTCCATGGCGTAGCGGAGGCGGGCATCCAGCATGCCGCAGGCCGCAAATGCGTCTCGGCGCACGAAGGCCGCGGGCTGGCAGATGTAGCAGCGGCGCTGTAGGCGAAGGCGGTCGAAGGGTTCCACGGGATACTTGCCCACGGGCAGGCCGGATTCATCGATGTAGCGCGCCTGGCCGTAGACCGCGGCGGCTTCGGGGTGGGCGGCGAAGGCCTCGGCGGCGGCGCGGATGGCGCCGGGGCGATAGCGATCGTCGGCATTGAGAAAGGCGAAAATGGCGCCGCGAGTTTGTGCAAATCCGCGGTTGACGGCGTCGGCCTGGCCGTGGTCGGGAGCGCTGGCGACGCGCAGACTCGCGCGGTAAGGGGCGAGCACGTCGAGGGTGCCGTCGGTCGAGGCGCCGTCCATGATCAGGTATTCGATGTCCGGGTAGTCCTGATCGAGCACGCTGCGCACGGTCTCGCCGATGAAGCGGGCTGCGTTCCGGCACGGCGTGACGATCGAAACCAGCGGCATGATGAAATTTTAGCGTAGCTCCGGGGCGGCAAGAAGCATGGGGCAAGAAACGCGTCCGGTTGCGCCATACCCGGCAAAGTGCGATCCGACTGCGTCATTTGCCCCAGCCCCCGGCAACCGGGTGTGGAGTTTCGCATCCTGTTTTCTGTGACTTGGCGCTGCCGTGCCGTTGGTCCGACGATTGCAGTCTTATGGGTATGGCCTACGTGATTACCGATACTTGCACCAAAGACGAACTGTGCGTCCAGGCTTGTCCCGTGGACTGCATCCATCCCAAACAGGATGAAGCGGGTTTTGCAGACGCACCGCAGCTTTATGTCAATCCAGCGGACTGCATCGATTGCGGCGCGTGCATCCCGGTTTGCCCTACCAATTCGGTCTTTACCCTGGAGGATCTGCCCGCGGACCAAGCACATTTCGCCGAAATCAACGCCAATCACTACAACTGAGCGCAGTGTTTGGGGTGAACTCCATTCGTGCGTCTCGGAACTGACGTTCCGGTTTCACCATGTCTAGTACTGTCATGGCGCAGTATATTGCCGGGGCGCTAACCAAGTTGTGTCTTGTTCTCGACGAACGACTCTGAGTAAGATGCTCAATGCCAGCGAATCTGATTTCAGTTCCGGATCACAGTCCGCTGGATAAGGAGTTGATTGCATGAGTTCACCCATCTTGGCGCCCGGGCAAACCAGCGCGCCCGAACTGAACGACCTGATCGTAAATCAAACTTCGGTATTTGGCCAACTGGTTGCGATGTGTACGTTTCGGGATTTTCGTCCACTGGGCATGGCAAAGCAGACCGGCGGTGCGGCAATCGAACCGGCGGCGCGGCGCCTGCACCAGGAGATTCTGGATGGCTGGCTGAATTTGTCGCTGCCCGAACAAAAGCGTGACCTGACCACCTATCTCGCGTGTATTGGCGCGGACCCGGCGGCGCTGGCCGGCCTGGTAGCCAGGGCACAGGAACTAACGCCCGAAGGCTCGATGCCCGAACAGCGGGATTTATTCGTTCACAATCTGGCGATCGTGTACCTGATGCTGGCTCACGAATGGAATCCAGAGCCGGCCGCCCGGGTCCGGCCGATCACCGCAAAGAATGCAGAGGAACCCGCCGGTCCACCGGCCAAGAACGTCATCGCTGCCTGAGTGCGCTCACCTGCCCGGCGTGCAAGCGCAAGGCACGCTCGGCAGGCGCATCGGACTCCAGTGGCTGGACTCGCGGGCCGGCTCCAGCCACCGCGGATAGCTCGATCGCCGCTGCCGCCGCCCATGTTACAGGGAGAGCCGCTCACCGCCAGTCGGGCCGACTGCCGGTGTAGATCGTTAGCTCACTCATTCCCGGCCTTACCGCATGGATCTCCCGATCCGTGCGGTAAGGCTCTTTCCAAATAATTCCCACGGTTTTGCCGTTAATTCCCCCCTCTGGCCGCGGCTTCCGGGGCAATCACTCCCGCGCCTGCGGCGGTTGCGGCCCGCCACCCGCATCGATGCTCTGCGGAATGAACAGATGAGTTACGCCGCTGGTGGTGTCATAAGTTTCAACCAAAAGTGTGTTCGACTATGGCCGAATGCGAGGCGAGACTTACTTTTTCTTGCCTTGGGCAGCCACCGCTTCCATGGCGGCTTTCACTTTCTCGGGGTCGCCGAGATAGTAGTGGCGGAGCGGCTTGAGGTCGCCGTCCAACTCATAGACCAGGGGCATGCCGGTGGGGATGTTGAGCTCCACGATGTCCTGTTCGGAGACCTGGTCGAGATATTTCACCAGCGCGCGGAGACTGTTGCCGTGCGCGGCGATGAGCACCTTCCGGCCGCTTAGAATGGCCGGGGCGATGGTGTCGTGCCAGAGCGGCAGGAAGCGCGCCACGGTATCCTTGAGGCATTCGGTCAGCGGCAGTTCGGCCGGCGCCAGGCTTTGGTAACGGGGATCGCGGCCTGGATAGCGTTCGTCTTCGGGGGTCAACTCGGGCGGGCGGATGTCGTAGCTGCGGCGCCAAATTTTGACCTGGTCTTCGCCGAACTTAGCCGCGGTCTCGGCCTTGTTCAAGCCCTGCAGCGCACCGTAGTGGCGCTCGTTCAGGCGCCAGGAGCGGTACACCGGAATCCACATCAGGTCCATCTCGTCCATCACCGCCCAGAGAGTGCGGATAGCGCGCTTCAGCACGGAAGTGTAAGCCACGTCAAAGCGGTAACCTTCGGCCTTGAGCACGCGGCCGCCTTCGCGCGCTTCCTCCAGGCCTTTGGCGGAAAGGTCCACGTCGGTCCAGCCGGTAAAGCGGTTTTCCTTGTTCCACTGGCTTTCGCCGTGACGCACCAGAACCAGTTTCGTCATGGCCGGAACGCCTTTCGTTCGATGATTCTTACGATGTCGGTCAAGTATGGCTCCTCGCTTATAGTGTCATGTCCGTGACTTATGCCACCACCGCAATTCCCGTCTCGGTGACATGGTAACCCTTGGCGCGGTCGGCTTCGGCATCGAACCCGATCACGCTGGACTCGGGAACCTTCACCCCGGTATCGATAATCGCCCGGCGAACACGGCTGTTGCGGCCGATCTCGGCGTCGGGCAATAAGATGGAATAGTCCACTTCGCAGTAACTGTTCACACGCACCCCGGGCGAGAGCACGCTGTGCAGCACCCGGCCGCCGGAGATGATGCAGCCGCCGCTGACCACCGAGTCCACCGCCACGCCCATGCGGCGTCCCTCCTGCGCGAAAACGAATTTGGCCGGCGGCCGGGGCGTGGCGTTGGTGCGGATTGGCCAGCGGGCGTCGTAGAGGTTGAATTCCGGCACAATGTCCACCAGGTCCATGTTGGCTTCATAGTAGGCATCGAGCGTGCCCACGTCCCGCCAGTAACGCGAATGCTTGGCGTTGAGATCCTGGAAATCGTAAGCCACAATGCGCAGCCGGTCGAGGTTGCGCGGCAGCACATCGTGGCCGAAATCATGGGTGGAAGAGGGATTCTCGGCATCGGCGTGCAGCAGTTCCAACAAGACCGGCGTCTCGAAAATGTAGATGCCCATGGAAGCGCTGATCATGGCGGGGTTGAAAGCGGAACGGCGCGGATTGCCGTGCTGGGGTTTTTCCTCGAAGCCCACCACGCGGCAATCGGAATCGATCTCCGCCACTCCGAACCGCGGGGCCTCGAAAGGATGCGCCTGGATGGTGGCGAGGGTGACGTCGGCCCGGTGGGAGAGGTGACAATCCAGCATCTCGCCGTAATTCATCTTGTAGATGTGATCGCCGGCAAGAATCAGAGTCTGTTCCGGCTTCTCCGCCTCGATGCTTTGGAAGTTCTGGAAAACGGCGTCCGCAGTACCCTGGTACCAATCGTCATGGACGCGTTTCATTGGCGACAGTACTTCAATATATTCACCGAGTTCCGGGGACAGGATATTCCAGCCGTCGCGCACATGGCGCGTCAGCTCCAAGGATTTGTACTGTGTTAGGATGAAAATACGACGGACGTCAGAATTGATACAGTTGGATAGCGTAAAGTCGATGATTCGATAAACCCCGCCGAAAGGCACGGCCGGCTTGGCGATATTGCGGGTTAAGGGGTAGAGGCGCTCACCGGCGCCGCCCGCCAGGAGAATCGCGAGGACGTTTTTCATTTTCGCGTAAGTACCTGAAAATACTAAGAAATTGTAGAGGCTGGCAGGGTGCCCCGGCTGGCCTTGCGAAAATTAGGCTTGACTTTATTTGTCAACAACCTATGATATCAGTACCTTCTATGCCTGGTGCATGGATTTTGGGTGTTGCCGCTGCCGCTGAGCGAGCCCGGGATTGTTCCGGACCCTTTTTAATTTCACCAGCATAGGAATCTCGGTCTAGTAGGGAGGTGTGGTTTTTTTGGCTGAAGTAAGGCTTCAAGAGGGCGAAACCCTAGAGAACGCCCTTCGCCGCTTCAAGAGGAAGGTCCAGCAAGAGGACATCATCAAGGAGGTCAAACGACACTCCTACTACCTGAAGCCAGGCGAGAAGCTCCGGGCCAAGCAGGCGCTGGCCCGCAAGAGAAACCGGAAGAAAAATCGCCGGGAAGTAGAATAAACGCGGCGGCGGGACCTGGGGTCCCGCCGTCATATCCGACATTGGTTAAAGGTCGAGTCGAGTACGGGGCACAGTTGCTATGCCGGAGTTTCAGGATCGCGTTCTGAAGTGCGTCGACTGCGGCGCAGAATTTGTTTTCACAGCGGGAGAGCAGCACTTCTTCCACGACAAGAACTTTAAAAACGAGCCCAAGCGGTGTAAAGCGTGCAAAGTCAAACGCCAAGGTAACGGAGGCGGCAGCTTTGCCAAGTCCGAAACCATGACCACCTGCTCACAGTGCGGGCGGGAGACCACGGTCCCGTTTAGGCCCACCCAGGGCCGGCCGGTATATTGCCGGGAATGTTTCCAGAGCCGGAAGGCTTCGGCCGTCACGGCCGGTCAGTAACCCCGCGGGCTTCGCCCTCGATATCCCTCGGGATATGGAAGACAGAAGTCAAGAAGACAGAAGGCAGAAGCCGGAAGCGCGCTTCCTCGACTTCCTTCCGACTTCTGGCTTCCCACTCACGACTTTTTTGCCCCGGCAACTCATCTCCCCGCTCTGCGGCGGGCGGCCCATTCCGGCTTCACCACCTGACGCGCCCGCCCCAGAGCCAAGGCATCGGCGGGCACCGTTTCGGTGATGACCGAGCCAGCGCCCAAATAGGCGCCATCGCCGATTTCGAGTGGGGCCACGAGGGTGGAATTGCTGCCTACAAAAGCGCCCTTGCCGATGGCGGTCGGATGCTTGCGCTTGCCGTCGTAGTTACAGGTGATGGTGCCGGCCCCGATGTTGCTTTGCTCGCCGACTTCGGCATCGCCCAGGTAGGCCAGGTGCCCGGCCTTGGCGCCGGCGCCGAAGCGGGTCTTTTTCAGCTCCACGAAATTGCCGACATGGGCGTCGGCGCCGACCTCGTTGCCCATGCGCAGCCGCGCAAACGGTCCCACGCTGGCGCCGCCGCCGATCCGCGAGGATTCGACCACGGTGTACGCGCCGATCGCGACCCCATCCGCCAGCACGCTGTCGCGCAGGATGGCGCCGGCGCCGATGCGGCAGTTTTCGCCGATCGAAGTGTCGCCCAGGATGCGCGCAAACGGCTCGACCACCGTATCCATGCCGATGCTCGCTCCGGCATCGATGGATACCGTCTCCGGCTTCTCGATGGTCACGCCTTCCAGCATCCAATGGCGCGCCGCCCGCTCACGCAGCAACCGGTCGGCCTCGGCAAGCTCGACGCGGTTGTTGATGCCCAAACATTCGCGCGGGTCGCCGATCTCGAGAGCAAGCACGGAATGGCCTGCCCGAGCGAGGATTTCCACCATGTCGGTCAGGTAATATTCGCGGGCTGGATTGTCGGGGCGGATTTCGTCCACGTGGCGCCAGAACAGATCGGCTCGATAGCAGTAAATGCCCATGTTGGCCTCCCGAATGGCGAGCTGCTCCGGGGTGGCGGCTTTTTGCTCCATGATCGCGGTCACCTGGTTCGATACGCCGCGCAGCACGCGGCCATAGCCGGTGGGATCTTCCATTTGAGCGGAGAGCAGCACTCCAGCCGCATCGCCGGCCGCGGTGGCGGCGTCGATCAGGCTGCGCAGGGTGGCGGTGCGTAACAGCGGCCCGTCGCCATAGACCACCACCAGGTAGCCGTCCAGCCCGCTTAGCGCTTCGCGCGCCACCAGCAGCGCGTGGCCGGTGCCCTTCTGTTCTTTCTGCTCGATGAAACCGATTCCGGGCGTGCGCACGGCGGCGCGCACCGCTTCGGCCTGGTGGCCCACCACCACGAAGACCCTCTCGGGCGGGGTAAGCTCCAGCGCGGTAGACACCACGTGTTCGATCAAAGTGCGGCCACCGGCGGTGTGCAACACCTTGGCCTGACGCGATTTCATGCGGGTTCCCAGGCCCGCCGCCAGGATTACTACGGTTACGGGAGTCTCCATGGTTTCCATTATGGCTGTTCACGGCGCCGCCGCCGGCCTTCCTGGGCCAGCCGCAGTACCACCGCCGCGGTAGCCTCCGGGTCGTGCCGCACTTTGCCGGCGACCTGCGCCAGGTTGCCCGCCATCACCTTCAACCCCAGCCCGTAGAGGGCGTCGATATCGTTATCCACCGGAAGAGCGGCTTCGCGGGCGTAACGCCGCTTGGCGGCCGGAGGGATAGGCCGGATGTTCACCACGGCGTAGTCCAGAAGCTTGCCGCGGGCGTGGAGATGGATGGCGCGAATGTGGTCCGAAGCACTGAAGTCGGTAGTTTCGCCGGGCTGCCACATGAGGTTGACGAAATACGCTTTCACCGCCGGCGAGGAGCGGATGGCTGCGGGAATCCCGTCCACCAGGAGGTTTGGAATCACGCTGGTGAACAGGGATCCCGGCCCGAGGGTGATCACGTCGGCTTCGGCAATAGCGCTGAGAGCGGCTTCGAGCGGTCTCACTTTCGGTGGCGCCAGCCGCACCCGGCGAATGGGCTGGCGGCTGCGGCTGATGCGGGTTTCGCCCTTGACCCGCGTCCCGTCGGCCAGGGTAGCTTCCAGCGCCACGTTGGCGGCCGTGGATGGGAAAATCCGGCCCGCGATTTTCAGCACTTCCGAAGAAGCCGCGACGGCATCTGGAAAATCCCCCATTACCTGGGTCAGGGCCATCAGAAACAGGTTGCCGAAGCTGTGGCCCTTTAACCCCCGGCCGGAGGAAAAGCGATATTGAAACAAACGCGCCAGCAGGGCTGAATCCTGGCTTAGCGCCACCATGCAGTTGCGGATGTCGCCCGGCGGCAGAACGTCGAACTCGCGCCGCAGGCGGCCCGAGCTGCCGCCATCGTCGGTCACCGTGACGATGGCGGTGATATCCAGGGCGGGCTGGGAAGCGCTTGCCGGCCGGGCGTATGGCTTCAACCCGAGCAGCAGGGCGGAGAGGCCGGTGCCGCCGCCGATCGCGACTACGCGCAGAGGGCGTTGGTTTTTCATGATGAAGCTTTCAGCAGTCAGCGATCAGCGGTCAGCCGGAAGCTGGCTGCTTTGGTGTGGCTGAACGCTGACCGCTGACTGCTTTTCAATCCAATTACCAGGTCTTTTTTTCAGGATAGAGCAAGCCGTGCAACGGCGGCTGGCCGGCCAGCGGCGCCAGGTCCGCGTCCTGCCGCGCGATAATCCGGTTGCGCGGCTCGATTTCGATGGCGCGCTTGAGGTTCTCGTAGGCGCGATCCAAATCGCCGGAAAGGGCCTGCGCCAGTGCCAACGCGTAGTGGATGTGGTCGGCGTTGGGCGCCATGGCCAGAGCTCTGTTCAGGTTCTCGCGGGCTTCGGCGATCTTGCCCGTATTGAACAGCGCCACGCCGTAGTTGTAGAAATCTTCAGCCGATTCCAGGGCCGGGCTTTGGCGTTCGAGGCGCCGCGCGCACATCTTCGCGTGCGACTCCGCCCGGTGGGCGACATCGCGCTCGGGACCGCGCGCCGCCTGCTCGAACAACTCCTTCGCCGGCGCGAAAGAACGCGCATGAAACAGCTTGCTGGCCGCCTCAAATGCCGCCAACTGCTTCTGCGCGTTCCACACGTTTTGGTCCGCGCCGTCGTTCTCGGCCGGGCCCGACAGCTTTGCGGATTTCGATACCGGTACCGGGATCATTCGCCTTTCGTTGAGCTTTTCGTTGGTTTTGGGCGCCGGTGTTTTCTTCTTCTCAGCCATTTCACGCCTGCCCCGCCTGGTACTGAGGACGTTTAGTCCTTATAGCAGAACGCGCCCATGGGACGCAACTCCGGCGCCACTGCGCCTTTCCGTTCTCCGGCTGGCGCGACAAGCCCGCATCGCCACGCTAGAATCTGCTGTGATGCCTCCTACGACAATTACTTTCGGTGAAATTATGCTGCGCCTCGCGCCTCCGGGTTTCGAGCGCTTCCTGCAATCTCCCGTGTTCCAGGCAACCTTTGGCGGCGGTGAAGCCAACGTTGCCGTGTCGCTGGCGCAGTTCGGACTTCCGGCGCGATTCGTCACCGCTTTGCCCGGGAAGAATCCGATCGCCGATGCCGCCATCGGCGAACTGCGGCGCTTCGGGGTGGACACTTCGTCCATCGCGCGCACCAAGGGGCGGGTCGGCATTTACTATCTGGAGGCCGGCGCCAACCAGCGGCCCTCCAAGGTGGTCTACGATCGCGAGAACAGCGCCATTGCCCTGGCCAAACCGGGCGATATCGATTGGGAGCGCGCCTTTGACGGAGCCGGCTGGTTCCACATCACCGGCATCACCCCGGCCATCAGCGCCTCTTGCGCCGCCCTGTCGCTTGAGGGCGCAGCCGCGGCGCGCGCAAAAGGGCTCAAGGTTTCCTGCGACCTCAACTATCGCAAGAACCTGTGGAAGTGGGGCAAACCGGCAGTGGAAGTGATGCGCGAACTGGCGACGCTGGTGGACGTCGCCATCGCCAACGAAGAAGACGTGCAGATGGCGCTCGGGCTGGAGGCCGATGTGGACGTGCAGTCGGGCGAGTTGGACCACGCTCAGTACCAGGGCCTCACCAGCCAAGTGCTCACCGAATACCCCAACCTGGAAGCCATCGCCATCACCCTGCGCGAATCGCGCAGCGCCTCCCATAACGGCTGGTCCGCCTGCCTCAACGACCGGCAGCAGTTCATGCTCAGCCGGCGCTACGACATCACCCACATCGTCGACCGCGTAGGCGGGGGCGATAGCTTTGCGGCGGGTCTGATCTACGGCTACCAGGCACTCTCGACTCACCGCGAGGCGCTGGAATTCGCCGTGGCCGCAAGCTGTCTCAAGCATTCGGTGATCGGCGATTTCAACCGAGCGACGGTGGAAGAAGTCCAGGCCCTGGCCAAGGGCGGCGGTTCGGGAAGGGTGCAGCGATAGCGGCGGGTAGGCCGGCGCCTGGAACCCGGGGCAATCAACCCAGCGGCCCCGCTCGGGCCTTCCTGACAGTGATCGCGCGTGAACCGGACGCGGTTCGGCGTGCATCCCTCGCCTGACAGCGAACAGACCGGATGCTCCCACGCCATCGAGTCCCTCACGGCTTCCGCGGCACGTACTCGAAGATGGTCCACGTCGAAGATGGGGGGACGCCGCCGGCCACGGAAAACACAGGGCGCCAAACCGCCGGGTAGCTTCGCAACATCTCTTGCATGACGCGCTCGTGGGGGCGCAACTCGCTGAGCGGGCGGTCCTCCCAGAGGATGAGGCACACCGGGTCCCGCAGCAGGTCAGCCATCATTTCTTCGGGGGAGTGAACGCGCGCCGAGTAATCGTTGCTGAACCAGCCCTGGGAAGCGAAGACCTTATTGGGCCGGACGAGTTGATAGGCGGGTTTGCGCGACCCCAGCCAGGCAAACTCGGCGATGAAGGGGCCTTCCATGTTGGAAGGCACCATAATCCGCCTGCCCTGCCAGCGCGGATTGCCAACCACGGCTTTCACCAGCGCCTCCACCGGATACCGGGCCGGCCGGGGGAAGTGTCCAAATTCGAGCGCCGAAAAGGCTAGCGTCCCAGCCAACAGGCACGCCGCGGCGGCGTGTCTGGCGTTGCCTGGAGCCTTGGCGAGAAGCGCCGTCCAGCCGATAATCGATAGGGCCAACAATGCCGCGGCAGCCACCAGCAGGTAGCGCGCTTCGGCGTCGACCGGAGAAACCAGCAGGAACGCCACCGATCCGAAAGCCAGCAAGCCGGTCCCCAGCTCTTCCTCCCGCCAACGCGAGGGAAAGATGAGAAGCAAGCCCAGCCCAAGCGACAAGAGCGCCAGCACGGGTTCCGGAAACATGTGGAACAGGCCGCGCAGGAAAACCAGCGGCCGCTCGAGATTCAGCGGATGATGGCCCGGCGGCAAGCCGTAAGTCGCCAGCGGCGCGGTCCACCAAGCCCAGGGACCGACGATGGCCGCTACGATCGCCGGCTGCAGCCAGAACGCCGGCTTGCGCCACCAGGCCAGCCGCCGGGTGAACAGCGCGAGGGCGAGCGGCAAAGCGCACAGATAAATCGCGCTGTATTTGGAAAGCACCGCCGCCGCACACGCCAGCGCGCACCGGATTCCGGCGGCGAGCGACGGGTCTCGCAGCAACCGCAAGCAGAGAAACAGCACCAGCAGAGCGAGAAAGGCGGTGACGTGGTCGACCATCACCATGGTGGTGGCCTGCTGGACATGAGGGAGGCTGAGGTAAAGCAGCCCGGCGGAAAAGCCTGCCGCCGCGCCGGCGCGCCGACGCACCAGCACGAACAAGAGCCACGCCGAACCGGCGGCGCAGACCGCCGGGACGAGCAACGCCTGCCACCGCCCTACCCCCGCCAGCAGGAACCAGGTTCCGGTGACCGCGTAGAACAGCGGCGGC
>JBKQVG010000367.1:0-10099 GCA_052325345.1 Bryobacteraceae bacterium | reverse complement strand
CGAGCGTCGCCCCGCGCTTGGTGAGCGCCACCGCGTAACCATTGCCGCGGGCCGCATAGCGGACGCCGGATTTCCACTGGCCCCGGTTCTCCTCAAAGTGCAGCGGGAGCCCGGCCAGCGCGGCTTTGGCTCGCACCGTATTGGGGTCCGGGGCGGACGCAGGTCCGGCCGCGGAAAGAGTACCGGCCGCCACCAACGCGACCCATGCCGTTATGGAATACCGAAACATATCTGACCCTGAGTTTAACAGGCCGCGACAAGATCTCGCTTTGGGCGGGATGGTTTCGCGCCGGAAATCCGGCAAGCGCCGTACTACCATGTAGGTTCAGTCGCGCCTTGGCGAGCGTCCCATGCGCCTCAAGCTGATCGGTTGCGAAGTTCTATTCCGCGAAATGTGCGACGCCTGCGCGCATTCGTCGCACCAGGTGGACGTGGAATTTCTGCCCAAAGGGCTGCACGACCTTGGCGGCAAACCCATGGCGGCGAAGATTCAGGAAGCGGTGGACCGCGCGCCGGATGGCGTGTACGACGCGATTCTGCTCGGCTACGGGCTCTGCGGCCTCGGGCTGGACGGGGTCGCCGCGCGGCATACGCGCCTGGTGCTGCCGCGCGCTCACGACTGTATCGCGCTGCTGATGGGCGGCCGCGAACGCTACCAGGCGTACTTCGACGCCAATCCCGGCACTTTTTACCGCTCGACCGGCTGGCTGGAGCGCGGCAAAGGCCTGCAACAGTTGACTCATAACACCATGGGGTTCGACGAGTCGCTGGAAGCGCTGATTCGCAAATACGGCGAGGACAACGGGCGTTACCTGTACCAGGAGATGACCCGCTACCGGGCGCAGTACCGCAAGCTCGCGTTCATCGAGACGGGACTGGAGGCCGGCGGAAAATTCCTCGCCGAGGCCGCCGCTGAAGCCGACGGGAACGCCTGGAGTTTCGAGCGGCTGCCGGGCGATTTGGCGTGGTTGCGGCGCATGGTGGAGGGCGAGTGGGCGGAAACCGAGTTCGTCATCGCCACGCCCGGCCAGCGCATCGCGGCCACCTATGATACCGGCGTGGTGAAGGCGCAGGCCGCCCCGCTGGACGGCTCGTGAAGCTCGAACTCCATCCCCGCGCCGGGCGAACGCTGGCCGATCAGCTCTTCGAGGCGGGCGTCGAATTCCCCTGCGGCGGCGAGAGCGCCTGCGGCGGCTGCAAAGTGCGGGTGCTGGAAGGGGAGGTGCCGGTCACCGCGACGATGCGGCAGGCGCTCAGCGAAGAAGAGATTCGCGATGGCTGGAGACTGGCCTGCTGCGCGGCTTGGGCGCCTTGTTCCTCCGGGAGCGGACGCGTGGTGGTCGAAGTGGAGCAGTGGTCGGTCGCCGTGCTCACCGATGAAACGCACGTGCCCATCGAGCCGCGCGCGGGGCGGGGCGCGGCGATCGACCTGGGTACGACCACGCTGGTGGTTCAGGTTGTGGATCTCGCGACGGGCGAAGTGCTGCGCGTCGAGACCGCCCTCAACCCGCAGGCGCGCTACGGGGCCGACGTGATGAGCCGCCTCGAATACGAGCTCCGCCAGCCGGGCGAGCTGGGCCGCGCCATCCGCGAAACGCTGGGGCGGATGCTGGGCGG
This sequence comes from Bryobacteraceae bacterium, assembly GCA_052325345.1. GTDB lineage: Bacteria > Acidobacteriota > Terriglobia > Bryobacterales > Bryobacteraceae > JBEKYD01. The sequence continues at coordinate 8,482 of JBKQVG010000367.1, read as the reverse complement.
CGAGCCGCTCCGCGAAGTGGTGGTGGCGGGCAACACGGCGATGCATCACCTCTTCTGCGGCCTCGATGTGGAGCCGCTAACGCGCGCGCCCTTCCTGTCGCCGACGCTCGGCGGCTACCGCTTCGCGGATTGGGAGTTGGGATGGCCGGGGCCGGCCGTATTCCTGCCCTGCCTGGGTGGATTTGTGGGCAGCGACCTGCTGTGCGGCATCGTGGCCACGCGTTTGGATGACGAGACGCGGCCCGGCGCGCTGTTCGACATCGGTACCAACGGCGAGGTGGTGGTGGGGTCGGCGCGGGAGATTGTGTGCGCGTCGACGGCGGCCGGCCCGGCGTTTGAAGGCGGACGCATTGGCGCGGGCATGCGGGCGGGCGCCGGCGCGATCGACAGCGTACACGTGCGCGACGGCGGGCTGGACTGCCACGTCATCGGCGGCGGCGCGGCGCGCGGTATCTGCGGCAGCGGGCTGGTGGACGCGGCGGCGTGCGGGGTCGAATTGGGTTGGATCGGCGTCAACGGGCGCCTGACGAACGCGGACAAGCGCGTGACGCTGGCCGGCGGTATCGCCCTCACACAGAGCGATATTCGCGAGCTGCAACTGGCCAAGGGCGCCATGGCGGCGGGCCTGCGCATGCTGGCCGGCGGTGGCGTCGAAAAGCTGAGCCTGGCGGGCGCCTTCGGCAACTACATCCGCCAGGCGAGCGCCCGCGCCATTGGACTGCTGCCGCGGGACGTGGCCGTGGAGCCGGTGGGCAACAGCGCGCTGCGCGGCGCGCGCATGCTGCTGCTCGCCCCCTCCACGCGGCCGGCGCGGCTGCGGAAGATCGCGGCGCTCGCGCGCCACATCGAACTCGCCGCCGACCCCGACTTCCAGTATCTCTACGCCGAGATGATGGCGCTGGCCGACTACTCCCTGGACGAATGAGAAGGCAGGAGGCAGAAGTCGAGGAAGTCGGCAGCCGGAACGCCGGCTTCCTCGACCGCCGGCTTCTCTTCCGCCTTTATAAAGTCCTCACGGACTTATTGGGACTTAGCGGCCGCGCTCGCTGGCCGTAAGGTGCCCGTTTACACGGAGGCCGGCGTGGATTGGGTTGCCTGATGGGCCGCCCGGTTGGCCTCCCACTGCTTCCGGAGTCCCTCGCGCCGCTCGAGCACGTAGGCCTTGGCTTCCGCAAAGCCGCCAAAGACCCGGTGACCCTTGATCAGGTTGCAGGGCCGGCAAGCGGTAACCAGGTTCTCGGAGGATTTCTTCCCCCGGCGCGCCCGCGGATGGACAAAATCCACGGTCAGGATCAAGGAATTCTCGAAACTCGACAGACCATCGAGCCCGCAGTATTGACAACAATAGTGGTCCCGTTCCAGGATCCGGCGACCTTCTTCGCTTTTCAACGGCTTGGCCAGGCGGGTCAAGCCGAGCAGATTGGTAATCGGCATGAGTTACCTCCATGAACGGTTTCTTACGGGTCTTATTATGCTCCCCTCTTCCGGCAAAGAAAAGCCGCAAAAAGGCGGCGTTTCGGGCGCAAAACCGGGCCCGCCGCCGGCCGCCGGCTACCCGAGAACCTTTTGCACCACGGCCACCAGTTGCTCGGGGCGAAATGGCTTGACGATCCAGGCGGTGGCGCCGGCGGCGCGAGCTTCCTGTTTCTTGGCGGTCTCCGATTCGGTTGTCAACACCACGATCGGCACGTACTTCGAGCCCGGGTGTCCGCGCAGGTGTTTAATGAGTCCGATACCGCCCAGGTTCGGCATGTTCAGGTCCGTGACGACCATCGCCAGCGGCCGGTCGAGCTTCCCAATTGCATCCTGCCCGTCCTTGGCTTCGATCACATCGTAGCCGGCGCCCTTTAGCGTAAAGGTCACCATCTGCCGGACAGTCGCCGAATCGTCCACGGTGAGAATTGTCTTATTCATCCATGGTGTATCTCGATGGCAGGGTCGGCGCCATCCGCCCGGCGCCGTGCGAGCCGGTTGCCGGAGCGCCGGCCGATAGTCCCCGCAGTGTTTCGGCGGCGCCGGCCAGAACCTCCAGGCATTCGTGCTGCGTGCCGAATTCCTCGATCGTCCCGCGAACCTGCCCGGTCAGACCGGCGGTCAGCGCAACGATGCAGGTGTAGTCGCCGCGCGCCTGTTCCTGAATGCCGCCGAGGGCTTCGGCGCTGCGGCGCAGGTGCAGAATCCGGTCCTCGCCATCGCTCCCGCCCGCAGTCGCATTCCCCAACCTTTGGGCGGCATCCCTGGTCGTCCGCAGGCGGCTTTCCAGCGTGTCCGAAGCGGCCTCGGTTTCCAGGGCGAGTTCCTGGATGCCCGCGCGACCACCTCGAGCGCCCCACCCGCGGGCCCGAGCCGCGCGGCTTGAATCGTCGCATTCAGCGCGATGCGCTGCATCTCGATCCCGATGGCGTGCACTCCGGCGATGGTTTCGGAAATTCCGGAAACCCGTTGCTCGACCGAAACGGCGGCTTCCGCCAGACGTTGGTCCGAGGCCCGGTTGCTGTCGAGAATCTCGAGGATGCCGGCGAGGTCCGATTCCACGCTCGGGAGGAACGCCCCGTCGCTCCCACCGGAGAGTCCCAGCAGCCGCGCCGATTCCCCGGCCATTTCCGCGATGTTGCGCTCGATCTCGGCCGGGGCGTGCCGTACCCCCCGGGCGGAACGCTCAAACGTAGTACGAGAGTTGTCCAGTTGGGCCGCCTGGAGGCGCGCCAGCTCGGCCGAATCCAGGCCGGAGGACTCGTGGCGCCGCAACGCTTCCAGGACATGCTCGATTTGCTGGCGAACGATGTCGTCCGAGGAAGCCCTGGAAACGCAAACCGAAGACGGCGATCACGGCGCCTTTACCTGGGCCCTGGCGCGCTCCCTGCGCAGCCCCGACGAGCCCATGCGGCAAGTCTTTGCGCGCGCCGTAACCGCGCTCCGCGCCAATGGCATTCCGCAATTACCGGTGATGGGCGGCGCCGGGCGGTCCGATCGCGGCATCTTTGGCGACCCCGCCACGGCGGCCTTCGGGCTCACCGCCATGGTGCGGTCATACGACGGCAAAACGGCCCGCCTGCGCGGCGGTATGGCCATCGGCGTCTACCCGCATTCGACGTTTGAGAGCGTTGCCAAACCACCCATCGAACTCGAAATCATAGCGAGACGGGTCACGCCCTGGACCGCGTGGGATTCAGAATCTTCAGGCCGGCGAAGTCCTTCTCGTTGGCGGTGACCACGATGCAGTCGTTCGCTTCGGCGACCGCCGCAACGATCATATCGAGTTCGCTGCGCGAGCGCCCCGCCGCCGTCCCTTCGGCCATCAGCCGCGCCCAGATGAGCCCAGCCCTTTCATCGAACGGCAACACGCGCCCGGCGAATAAGGCCTGCGGGCCCTCGGAACCGGAGAACCAACGCTCCAGCAACCGGCGCTCTTTTCCGGCAGGTTTCTCCAGCACGCCGCGCCGGATCTCCGCAACGGTCAGAGCCGCGATGAACAGGTCCTCGTCGGACTGTTCCAACATCCACGCCGCCAGCCGCTCCGAAGGCGCCGGCTTGACGGCATCGCTGACGATGTTGGTGTCGAGAAGATAGCGTTTCACAGGTCGATCTTGCGGCCCGGGGCGGCCTTGCGGGAGAGGTCGAGGCCAGCGCCAACCAGCGGCGAGCGGCGCAACGCGTTGAAGATGCCGCCCTTCTTCGGCGCTTCTCCCGAGAGGCTATGGCGTACCGCGGCGCGAATCCGCTCCGCGTCCGGGCCACCCCCGGCAAGCCGCCTGGCGAGGGTGCGGATCAGTTCCCGATCGGCGTCGAGCCCGAGGACTTCGAACCGCGCCATCCCGCGCTGGTTGAGGCGTTTGCGGTAATTCTCGAGCGCCCGCGCTTGTGCCGTGCCGGTCATATCCAGTAATATAACCGGAAATAACTCCGAAAGCAAGCCCCGTCGGGACGGGGACTGCGCCGGCTCTACTGCCCCAGCAGTTCCTTCAACACCGCATCGGCGTGGTACAGCTTCTCGAGCGCTTCCGTCATCCCGGCGGTGTGTACCGCTACGGTTCGGTTGGTGGTGCCGTCGTAGACGAAATCGCCCACCAGCGATTGGATGTTGCCGTCGAACACCAGCCCCACCAGCTCGGCGTTGCGATTGATCACCGGCGAGCCGGAATTGCCGCCCACCACGTCGTTGGTAGTGACAAAATCGAGCGGCGTCGCCAGGTTCAGCGTGCCGCACTCGAATGCGTACCGTTTCGGCAGATAAAAGGGACCTTCGAAATTGAAGCTGTTGGCGCGGTCGTAGAGTCCGAAAAACGTGGTCTTGTACGGCGCCTTGGTGCCGTTCATCGGGTAGCCGGAAGCCGTGCCGTAGGAAAGCCGCAAAGTGAAAGTCGCATCGGGATAAGTCGACTTCCCATACACCGCGAAGCGCGCCTTGCCCATCTGCTCGCCGGCGCGCTGCTCCACGCTCTCCACATTGTCATCCAGCCATTTGATCAGCTCGCGCCGCGCCGGATCGAGTTCCCGCGCCAGCACGCTCATGGGATCGTCCGATGCCGCCACGGCTTTCTCGCCGCCTTCCACCAGTTTCCGCCGCACCGCCGGATCGGCCAGCTTGGTTCCCTCCACCAGTGCCTGGGCCGCCTGCTTCGGCGTTCGCCCGCGCAGGATGGTCTTCAGGAACGGATCGCTCGGGCCCATCTCCGACAAATCCAGCTCCAGCGCGGCGGTCATCCGGGCGATCTCCAACCCCGGATAAACCGGCGCCGGCGAGAACAAGTTGAACCGCAGCGAGTCGAGCTGCGCGACGTGGTAGCCCGGCAGCCGCTCGCCATCCGGCTTCTTCTCTTCCGCCACCAACTGGACGATCGTCATGGCCATGCCGGCGAGTTGAGAATCGGTGCTGTGGAAGAAACGCTGTTTGACCCGGGTGGCGAACTTTCGCTCGGCTTCCGCCAGGGCGTTCCACGCGCCGCCGTAGGCCGCCGCCCATTGCGGGTTGGCCATCACCTTGGCGCGAAACTCGGTTTCGTCTTTCTGCTTGGCCGCCATCACGTTCTTGTCCTGCAGCCCCTGCAGCACGCCCCGGTCGGCCTTCAGGCTGTTTTCCAGGAAGAAGATCTGCGAGCCGGCTTCCCGCGCCTGCTCGCTTCCTTCGGCCGAATACTTGCGCAGCGCATCCAGGCGGCTCTCGATTACCTTCAGGATCATCGGCAGCGTCAAGTCGCGTTGCGCTTCGAGCTGCGCCATGGTGTCCAGCCGCGACGTCGATCCCGGATTGCCGCTGGTGAACACCAGCTCGTTTTCCTTGGCGCCTTCCCTGTTCCAGTGCAGATAATTGGTGCTTTCGATCGGCTTGCCGTTCTCATACACGCGAAACAACGCCATATCCAGGTCGTAGCGCGGGTAGGTGAAGTTGTCCGGATCGCCGCCGAAAAAAGCCGCCTGCTGCTCCGGCGCGAACACCAGCCGCACGTCGGTATACTTCTTGTAGCGATAGAGCCAGTATTCCCCGCCCTGGTACAGCGTCACCACGTCGGAGCGCAGCCCGGTCGCCTTCAGGCTTTCGCTTTCGATGGCCGCGATCTCGGCCTTGCGCAGCGCAAATTCCTGCTCCGCCCCTCTGGCTTTTCGCACCGCCGCCTGCACCCGCGCGGTCACGTTCTCCATCGAGACCAGGACATTCACTTCCAGGTCCGGCGACTTCATCTCCTGCTCTTCGCTCGCCGCGTAAAACCCGTCCCGAATGTAGTCGTGCTCCGCCGAAGAGTTCTTTTGCAGTTGCCCGCGCGCCACGTGATGGTTGGTCAGCAGCAGCCCGTGCGGGCTGACAAACGACCCCGACCCTCCGTCGTTGAGCCGAACCGACGACAGCCGCACGTGGTCCAGCCATTCCTTCGTGGGCGTGAAACCGTATTTCTCCTGGAGCTGTTTGACCGGCGGATTGTCGAAGGTCCACATACCCTCGTCCGCTAAGGTCGCGAGCGGTGAGCAAACCAGCAACGCTGGCACCAACAGACTACGAAGAACGTCCATGCCCTTCAGCCTAGCACCGCCGGGGCTCGGCGGATGGTGCAAGCAAAGACCGCTCCCTTTGGTCGCGGCTCGGTAAAGACTCTTATTTCCCTCCGCCCAGAATCGCGTCCAGCTCTTTGCTCCACAGGTCCAGTTGCTTCCGCAGCACGCCGTAGCGCTCGATCACGTCCCGGCCGATCTTTTGATCGGTCGAGTTCGTCACGGTATAGAGATAGGCGATGTGGGTCTGCAGTTCCGGCTGGCTGTAGCGGATGGAAGGAGTGATCAGTTTCGCCGCCAGGGTCCTCAGGGCGTCGGTCTTCTCCCCGGCAGCTCCCAGCATTGCGGCCCGCAGCCGCGCCACGGCGCGGTTGGCGTCGCTCACCAGGTCGCGCACTTTCATGTTGTGATCGAACTGCTCGCGCAGATCGGCCGTAGTGACGCCATCGGCGGTCACGCGCGGATCCTCCATCACGCTCAACGGCTCGGTCGCGCTCCAGGAGCCGGCGCTCAGCCGCACCGCATACTTTCCGGGCACGGCGGTTGGCCCGTTCGGTCCTTCCGGCCGCGCCGCGCTCATCCATGGGCCCGGGTAGCGAAGGTCCCAGGTGAAGCGGTGCAGTCCCGCCGACTTATCGAGGCGCGTGGGGGCGCTGCGCATGCGGAATCCGCCGCCTTCTTCGTCGTCGCCCCCGCCGCCGCCCTCAAACCCCCGTTCCTCCGCCGCGCCCCGGCCGGCGCTGGAAAACTTGCGAACCAGTTTGCCGCTCGCATCCAGCACCTCCAGGCTGATATCGCCGCTCTCGGCCGCGGGCAGGTAGTAGTCGATCACCGCGCCCGGCTGCGGATATTGCACCCCGCCGCCCCGGCCGCTCGGCCCTCCGCCCACCCGGCCGCTCGATCGAACGGCTTCCCGCGGCGTATACAGCCAGGCCGGCGCCGCTGTCACCTTCTCACTCAATTGCTCGAGCGGCGTGAGGTTGTCCAGGATCCAGAACGACCGCCCCTGGGTGGAAAGAATCAAGTCCTTGTGGGCGATCTTGATGTCGGTCACCGGCGTGTGCGGCAGGTTCATCTGGAAAGGCTGCCACTGGCCGCCGTTGTCAAACGAGATGTACATGCCGAACTCCGTGCCGGCGTAGAGCAAACCCGGGCGGTCCGGATCCTCGCGCACCACCCGCGTGGGCTCGTCCGCCGCGATGCCGTTCTTGCCGTCGGTCAACCGCGCCCAGCTCCTGCCGTAATCGTCCGTGCGGTAAATGTACGGCGCGAAATCGCCCAGCAGGTAGCGATAGATGGCCACGTACGCCGTGCCCGCGCGGTGCGGACTGGGCTCGATATTCTGTACGCGTCCGCCCGGTGGCAGGTCCTTCGGCGTCACGTTCGTCCAGGTCTTGCCATCGTCCCGCGTCACGTAGACCGGCCCGTCGTTCGACCCCGTCCAGATCAGGCCCTTTTCAACCGGCGATTCGCGAATCGCGTAGATCGTGCTGTACACTTCTTCGCCGGTGGCGTCGCGCGTAATCGGCTCGCCGCTCGGCCCCTGCGTTCCCGGCGGATGCGCCGTCAGGTCCGGGCTGATCTTTTCCCAGGTCACGCCCCCGTCGCGGGTGCGGTGCAGGTACTGCGACCCGTAGTAAACCACCTTCGAATCGTGCGGCGAAACCTCCATCGGCGAAACCCGCTGAAAGCGATAAATCAGCGTATCGCCGCCGTTCCCGTACAGCGATTCGGCGCCGATCCAGTAGCGCTCCTCGTCGTTGGTGTTCAGATTTTGCCGGCTGAATTGCCCCTTGCACCCGCCGTAAACTATCTGCGGATGGACCCAGTCCGGCATGATCGGCCCGGTCTCGCAGCCCGGACCGACGCGAAATTCCTGTCCGTCGCTGATCGGCCGGCTGGGCACGATCACGGTAGTGTTGTCCTGCTGCGCCCCGTAGATGCGGTACGGGTATTGGTTGTCCACCGCGACCTGGTAAATCTCCGCCGTGGGCTGATTCATCTGCGTGCTCCAGGTCTCGCCGCCATCGAGCGACACGTTGGCTCCGCCATCGTTGGATTGAATCATGTAGTCCGAATTGCGCGGATTGATCCACAAATCGTGATGATCGCCATGCGGCGCGAAGGCGCGGCGGAAATTCTTGCCGCCATCGGTGCTCTTGAACCAGCCTTCGTCGCCGATGAACACCACGTCGGGATGGTTGGGGTCCACACCCAGCGTGCAGTAGTAGAACGGCCGGGTAATGATAGCGCCCGAGCCGTTGACCAGGGCCCAGGTTTGGCCCGCATCTTCGGAGCGATACAATCCCGAACCGGGCTTGGCCTCGATCAGCGCGTAAATGCGGTTCGGCATGGCGGCCGAAATGGCCACGTTGGCCCGCCCGAACAGTTCGTGCGGCAACCCGCCGCCCAGCTTGGTCCAGGTGTCGCCGCCATCCGTGCTCTTGTAAATGCCGCCTTCCATGCCGCCGCTGATGATGGTCCACGGCCTGCGCAG
>JBKQVG010000366.1:0-8316 GCA_052325345.1 Bryobacteraceae bacterium | reverse complement strand
CCGGCGTTTTTCGCCAATACCCTGGCGTTTGTGGACCGGCTGCCGGAAACCCGTTGCGAAAGTATTCTGGAACTCGGCACCGGGACCCGCGTTGCGGCGATCCGGTCGGCGCGCTGGGCCGGCCACGTCTGGGCCACCGACGTGGCTGCGCGCAGCGCCAGGTTCGCGGCTTTCAACGTCGGGTTGGCGGGAGTCGGGAACGTCACCGTGCTGGAAGGCGACATGTACGCGCCGGTGGAAGGGCTGACCTTCGACAGGATTGCGATCCACCCGCCCTACATTCCCTCGCGGGACACCAAATACATCTACCGGGACGGCGGCGAAGACGGCGAGCAGATCTTTCGCCGCGCGGTGGAAGGGTTGCCGCGGTTTCTTCGGCCCAATGGGCGATTCTACGCGGTGCTGATGGCTTCCGATCGCCGCGGAGAGACGCTCGAACAGCGCATTCGCAAATGGCTGGGGCCGGACGAAGCGGGTTTCGACGTGGCGATTGTCACCGACGAGCGCAACGCGGTTCAGGACGCCCTCGCCAAGGCAACGACCGAGAACGAGCGCGACGCCCCTTTCTGGCGTTCCATCTGGGAACGGAACCAGACCGAATCGCTGCTTTACGGGTCGGTGTTGATCCACCGGCACTCGGGCGAGAGAGCAGGGGCGAATGTGCGGGCGCAGGCCGGCGTTGGCTTCAACTGGCGGCACCTCGACGGATTGCTGGACTGGGAGATTCGGGTGCGGCAACCGGGGGCGGAGGAAATGCTGCTCGAATGCCGCCCGAGAATTGCGCCGGGTTGCGAATTACAGTTATCCTACCGCCCGGTGGAGGGACGGCTGACGCCTTGCGAGGCCCAGTTCCAAGTAACCCGGCCGTTGCGCACGCGTTTCAAGAGCCCGCTCTGGCTGGTGGAAGCGATTTTCGGATGCGACGGCAAGGCAAGTTGGCGGGACAGGTACAGGGCGTTGGTGGCGGAAGGCAAGATTCCGCCGCAGGCGCCAGTGGCGGAGTTTGCGCGCATGTTGATCGCGCTGGTTGCGGGCGGAGCGCTGGTGGTGGAGTGAGAGTGGCGAAAGTAAGGCGAAGCTCCGGGGGCGGACGTCCGGGGATTACCGGTTGACCTTTGGCATAGTACCGCTTCCGGATCTTTTTCGGCGGCCGTTTTAGGCGAGCGCGTATAATTCATGTGGGCAGAGTCCAGCCGCCGGAACTTTTTTTTGATAATCTTGATCCTGCCCGCCGGCGCGGCCTGGCCAGTGTCCGGCGCGGTGAATTGGGGGGAATGGAATGGCACGACAAAGCACACAGCATAAGCTCGATCGAGTGAGGCCTCCACGGGTTCAGATCACTTACGACGTGGAAGTCGGGGACGCGATCGAAATCAAGGAATTACCGTTTGTCATGGGAGTGTTGGGCGATTTCACGGGCCAACCGACCGAGCCTTTGGCGCGAGTCAAGGACCGGAAGTTCGTGGAGGTTACGCCGGACAACTTCGACACCGTGCTGGCGAACATGAAGCCTCACTTAGCGTTTTCGGTGGAAAACAAGCTGAGCGAGGATCCGGAGGCGCCGAAGCTGAAAGTCGATTTGAATTTCAAGAGCATGGACGATTTCGCGCCGGAATCGGTGGCGCGGCAGGTGGGTCCGCTGCGCGAATTGCTGGAGCTGCGGGACCGGCTGTCGGACCTGCGGGGGTCGATGCAGGGCAACGACAAGCTGGAAGAATTATTGCGGGAATCGGTGAGCGACAAGGACAAACTGGCGAAGCTGCGCGCCGAGCTGGGAAAGGGGGAATCCCATGAGTGAGGCCCAAAAAGCCGCTGCCGCGCTGCCGGTGACCGAACAAGCCGCCGAGGTGAGCCTGCTGGACCGGATCGTAGAGGAAGGGCGGCTAGCGCGCGACCCGGCGGCCAAGGAACGCGGCAAGAACCTGGTAAAGGAATTTGTCGCCCAGGTGCTGGAAGGGTCGATGACGGTGTCCAAGGACGCCGAGGCGATGATCAACGCGCGCATCGCCCAGATCGATCACCTGGTTTCGATTCAATTGAACGAGGTGCTGCACAATTCGGCTTTTCAGAAGCTGGAGGGCACCTGGCGCGGTTTGAAATACCTGTTGGACCAGAGCGAAACCAGCGACAAGCTCAAGATCAAGGTTCTCAACGTGACCAAGAAGGAGCTGCTGCGCGATCTGCAGCGGGCTCCGGAATTCGACCAGAGCGCGCTGTTCAAGAAAGTCTACGAAGAAGAGTACGGGGTATTCGGCGGCGCTCCCTTCGCGTCCCTGATCGGGGACTACGAATTCGGGCGCGGACCGGAGGACATGGAGCTTCTGGAGAAGGTGTCGCAGGTGGCGGCGGCGGCGCACGCCCCGTTCCTGTCGGCGGCCTCGCCGGACATGCTGAACATGGACAGCTTCACCAACCTGGACGCGCCGCGCGACATGGCGAAGATTTTCGACTCGAGCGAGTACGCGAAGTGGAAGAGCTTCCGCCAGAGCGAGGACTCACGCTACGTCGGCCTCACGGTACCGCACGTGCTGATGCGTTTACCGTACGGCAAGGACGGCGTGCAGGTGGATGGATTCAACTACGAAGAAGGGGTGGACGGCAGCGAGCACTCCAAGTACCTGTGGGGCAACGCGGCCTACGCTCTGGGCGCGCGGCTGACGCAAGCCTTCGCGCTGTACGGCTGGTGCGCGGCGATCCGCGGAGTGGAAGGCGGCGGGCTGGTGGAGGGACTGCCGACGCACACCTTCACCACCGATTCGGGCGACGTCGCGCTGAAGTGTCCCACCGAAATCCCGGTCACCGACCGGCGCGAAAAAGAACTGGCGGACCTGGGATTCGTTCCGCTGGTGCACTGCAAAGGCACGGACTACGCGGCATTCTTCAGCGTGCAGTCGGCGCAGAAGCCGAAACAGTTCGACCAGGACGCGGCCAATGCCAACGCGCGGCTCTCGGCGCAACTGCCGTACATCCTGGCGGTGTCGCGCTTCGCCCACTACATGAAGTCGATGATGCGGGACAAGATCGGCAGCTTCATGTCGCGAAGCGAATGCGAGTCTTTTCTCAATCGCTGGATCATGAACTACGTGGCCGGCAGCGATGACGTCTCCGCGACGATCAAGGCCCAGCGGCCGCTGCGCGACGCGCGGATCGAAGTGGTGGAAGTGGCGGGCAAGCCGGGCGTTTATCGCGCGGTAGCTTTCCTGCGGCCGCACTTCCAATTGGATGAACTGTCGGTATCCCTGCGGCTGGTCGCGGAATTGCCGCCGGCAGCCAAGTAGCACTCAACCCTTAACCGCCCGCGTTCCGGAGGGGCGCGGGCGCCAACCACAGCAGAGGAGAACGCAACATGGCCGTAGAAATGTTTTTGAACATTCAAGGAGTCAACGGAGAGGCTCAGGCAAAAGGCTTTACGAACTGGATCGACATTTTCAGCTACAGCGTGGGAGCGTCGAACCCCACCACGGTGGGCACGGGCACCGGTTCGGGGGCGGGCAAAGTGGACCTGTCGTCGATGTCGATTCAGAAGACCATCGATACCGCAACGCCTTCGCTATTTCTGAATTGCGCTTCGGGCAAGCACTTCCCCAAGGCGCAACTGAAAGTGCGCGAAGCGGGCGGGGACGCGCCGGTGGAATTCCTGGTCATCGATTTCACCCAGGTATTCATCGACAGTATCAGTTGGGGCGGATCCTCCGGCGGCGGCAAGCCTTCCGAGAGTGTTTCCTTCAGTTTCGCGACGATCCAGTTTACGTACACGCCGCAGACGGCGGCCGGCGGGGCGGGAAGTCCGGTACCGTTCGGCTGGAACGTCTTGCAGAACACCAAGCTGTAATCGCCGCGGGCGCGGAGCGGACCGGGCTGGGCTGGCGGATAGGCGCCGGCCCAGTCGTGTCTTCAGGGTTGGTTGTATGGGCGATACGGTTCACTCAGGCGGACTGTCGGGGGATAAGCAGTTCGATCGCCGCAACCGCTCCCTTACGGTCGCGGCTCCGACTCGCGGCAGGAGTGACCTGTGGTTTGAGGTTGGTGAGGCCGAGCAGGCAAGAAAAGCCGAGATGAATCTCGGCTCAGCGGGCTCGACAGCCTGCGCCATGACTTGAGTGGACGGGGGCGGGGAGCGATGACTGCCAAAGAACTTTATCGGGCCGGCAAGCTGAACGAGGCGATTCAGGCCCTGAATCAGGAACTGCGCAACAATCCGACCGACCTGAAGCAGCGGACGTTCCTGTTTGAGCTACTCTGTTTCGCGGGAGAGTACGACCGGGCGGAGAAACACCTGGCGGTGCTGTCGGCAGGGAGCGCGGAAGCGGCCACCGGCGCACTCCTGTACCGGGCGGCGCTGGCGGGAGAGCGCTCGCGCAACGACCTGTTCGAGAAGAAAGATTATCCCACGGCGCAGGCGACCGCGCGGCCGGGGGCATTGAACGGGAAGCCTTTCAAGGAGTTGGAGGACGCGGACGAGCGGGTAGGAGCGCGGCTGGAGATTTTCGCGGCCGGCCAACTGATGTGGATTCCGTTCGAGCACGTGGCCTCGGTGGAAATCGAGGCGCCGAAGCGATTGCGGGACCTGCTCTGGGCTCCGGCGCTGGTGCGGACGGGCCCGTCGTTTCGAGGCGCCGAGCTGGGTGAAGTGCTGATCCCGGTGCTGGCGCCGTTCAGCTTCCGCCACGCCGACGATGCGGTGAGGCTGGGCCGGTCGACGGTATGGGAGAAGCAGGCCGATGGCGAGGTAGTGCCGTTCGGCCAGAAGATGCTGCTGGTGGACGGCGAGGAGATTCCGATTCTGGAGGTCCGCCGGATCGAGATTACCGCGGCGGACCCCGCGCGCGACGAACATGCCACTGCGTGAGGACCTGCTCGCACCTATTCCCGGCGACAATCCGGCGGGGCAGAACCTGCGCTACGCACCGGTCTACGACAAAATCAAGGAAGCCCGCCGGGAGGACGACGAGGGGCCGCAAGGAGTCTGGCAGCACGAGCGTAAACTGGCCGACTGGGGACAGGTGATCAAACTGGCCGGCGACGCGCTGGCCACCAAGAGCAAAGACCTGCAACTGGTGGTTTGGCTGGCGGAAGCCCACCTGCGGCGCGACGGGATCGGGTCTTTGCAGCCGAGCATCGAGCTGATGCGGGGCCTGATCGAAAACTTCTGGGACGGCCTGTACCCGGAACTGGAAGACGGCGATGCGGAAATGCGATCGGCGCCGCTCGAATGGTTTGGCAGCGCCGGAGCCAGCCAAACCGGCACCGACCGGCTGGAGCTGGGCGTCAAACACACGTTCCTCACCAAAGGCAAGCTGGATTACAACAAGTACAAGGATTCGCGCGCGGTACCGAGCGAAGAAGAAGCCAACGCGAGCGATCCCAAGCGCACGGCGCGCGAACAGGCCATCAAGGAAGGCAAAGCGACGCCGGAGGAATTCGAGAAGGACTTCGCGGCAACGCCGAAGAAGTTCTATGCCGACCTGGTGGAGACGTTCGACCGGACGCTGGAATCGCTGGCTGCGCTGGGGGAGATCTCGAACGAGAAGTTCGGCGAGGTTGCGCCATCGTTCGGCAAACTGGAGAGGGTGCTGAGCGAGGTGCGGCAGGTGGCGCACATTCTGCTGCAGAAGAAACGGGAAACCGAGCCGGACGAGCCGGCGGCGCCGCCGGTCGTCGAGCCCGAGCCCGAATCGGAACCTGAAGCGGAGCCGGCGACCGAGGCGGCGCCGGTGGCCGCCGTTGCCGCGCCGGCGCGCGCGCCTGCCAGGCCGGCGGGGAGTTTGCCGGCCGAACCGGTGGATGCGGCGGACGCGGTGGCGCGCATCGTGGCCGTTGCAAAATTCCTGCGCGCGAAGGACGAATACAGCCCGGCGCCCTACCTGTTGTTGCGGGGCTTGCGCTGGGGTGAACTGCGCGCCGGCGGCGCGAAAATCGACCAGCGCCTGCTGCTGCCTCCGGCCACCGAAGTGCGGCAGCAGCTCAAGAGCCTGGCATTGGAGTCCAACTGGCAGGAGATTCTGCGGGTGGGCGAAACGGCCATGGGCATGGAGTGCGGGCGGGGATGGCTGGATCTTCAGCGCTACATCGTGCGCGCGTTGAGCGGGATGGGAAGCTGGTTCGACCCGATCCGCCTGGCGGTGGTTTCCGAGCTGAAAGCTTTACTCACGGATTATCCGCAGCTCACGGAAATGACGCTGATGGACGATACGGCTACGGCCAACGCCGAGACCCTGGCCTGGTTGAAGGAAGAGGTAATTCCGCCGCCGCCCGAGCCGCCGGCGCAATCGGCGCCTCCGGAACCGGAGCCCGCCTACGCACCGCCGGCATGGCAGCAACGCGAAGATTTAGCGGGAGCGGAAGCGCCGCCGGACGCATTCGACCTGGCCATGCAGGCGGCCCGGTCCGGCCGGCCGCAGGAGGGAATCGAACTGCTCATGCGGGAACTGGCCCAGGAGCGGAGCGGCCGGGCGCGCTTCCAGCGCAAGGCGCAACTGGCGCAGTTGTGCGTGAGCGTGGGACACGACGCGATCGCGCACCCGATTTTGCAGGAGCTGGCGGCGGAGATCGAGCGGCTGCACCTGGAAGAGTGGGAAGCGCCGGACCTGATCGCGCGGCCGCTGGCGCTGTTGTACTCGTGCCTGGGAAAGGACGCTCCGCCGGAACAGCGGCAGAAGCTGTATTCCTGGATCTGCCGGCTGGATCCGCTGCAGGCGATGACGATTACGAGATAGCTTATGGCGCGCTGGGAACCGGAACAGACCGTTACGCTGTCGTTGATGGAGCGCCTGATCGATCAGGACCCGAAGAGCGCGACCGAAAACCCGATGACGCGGGCGCAATCGTTGCGCCTGCTGAAGAGCTCGTTGCGGCGGGACCTGGAATGGCTGCTCAATTCGCGGCAGAACCCGGAGGCGGTGGGCCCGGAGTACCGCGAGCTGGAGCGGTCGCTATTCAATTACGGTTTGCCGGACGCGACTTCGATGAGCTGGACGTCGTTCGGCGACCGGCAGAAGCTGTCGCGCCTGATCCAGTTGACACTAGCGCGTTTTGAGCCGCGCATCAGCCGGCTGAAGGTGATTCCGCTGGAATCGGCGGGCTCGGCGCGGCACGTGTTGCGATTTCAGATCGATGGACTTCTGGACATGGACCCGGCGCCGGAGCACATTTCCTTCGATACGGTGCTGCAGTTGTCGAGCGGCGATTACCAGGTCAAGGGAGAGCCGAGTGCGGGATGACCTGCTGCTGTACTACGAGCGCGAGCTTTCCTTTCTGCGGCAAATGGGCGCGGAGTTCGCCGCCAAGTACCCGAAGATCGCCTCGCGGCTGATCATCGAACCGGACAAGTGCGAAGACCCGCACGTGGAGCGGCTGCTGGAAGCCTTTGCGTTTCTGGCGGCGCGCGTTCATCTCAAAATCGACGACGAATTCCCGGAGATCACCGAGGCGCTGCTGAACATTTTGTACCCGCATTACCTGCGGCCGATTCCCTCCATGTCGGTGGCGGAATTTGCGGCGGATCCGGAGCAGATACCGCCGGCGGCGGGTATCCGCCTGGAGCGCGGCTCGGTGCTGCGGTCACGGCCGGTGAACGGGATTCCGTGCAAATTCCGCACCTGCTACGACCTTCAGCTTTGGCCGATCGCGGTGGCGGAAGCGGAGTGGACGGCGCCGGACCGGCTGCGCCCGGCGGTAAAGGTATCCGACGCCGCGGCGGCGGTGCGCATGGAGCTGCGCTGCCAGGCGGACCTTAATTTCGCCAAGATGACGTCGCTTTCGTCGCTGCGGTTTTACCTGAGCGGCGAGGCTTACCTGATTCACAATCTTTACGAGTTGCTGGCTAACAACTGCGCGCAGATCCTGGTGCGCGACCCAACCCCGAAATCGCGCGTCGAGCCTTTGACATTGCCCGCCAGTTGCCTGCGGGCGGCGGGGTTTGGGGAGGACGAATCGATGCTGCCCTATCCGCGGCGCTCGTTCCTCGGATACGGCCTGTTGCAGGAGTATTTCTGTTTTCCGCAGAAATTTTTCTTTCTGGATCTGAGCGGGTTGGACCAACTGGCGGGGGCGGGTTTCGGGGCGCGGGCGGAATTCATTTTTCTGATCTCGCCGTTCGAGCGGGCGGACCGGCGCCAGCCTTTGGAGCTGGGTGTATCGGCGAAAACCTTCCGGCTGGGTTGCGCGCCGATCGTGAACCTGTTTCCGCAGACGGCGGAGCCGATCCTGCTGTCGCATCGCAGCTACGAGTACCCGATCGTGCCGGACGTGAGCCGGCGCACGGCGATGGAGGTATTCGAGGTGGCGGAAGTGGTGAGCGCCAATCCGCAATCGCAG